>NZ_JBIAWP010000002.1:0-494949 GCF_042895785.1 Streptomyces sp. NPDC001380
TTCCAGACCTCGCTGCCCGCCGGCACCTACTGCGACGTCCAGCACGGCGACCCCACCGCGGGCGGCGGCTGCACCGGCACCACCTACACGGTGGGGGCCGACGGCAGGTTCACGGCCACCGTGGGCGCCAACGACGCCGTCGCCCTGTACGTCGGCGCCTCGGGCGGCGCCACGGCGAGCCCCACCCCGACCCCGACCGCCTCCTCCACCAGCTCCGCCACCGGGGCGTCGTTCGCGGTCAACGCCGCCACCACCTACGGCCAGAACATCTTCGTGGCGGGGGACAACGCCGCCCTGGGCGGCTGGGACACCGCCAAGGCCCTGCCGCTCTCGTCCGCGGCCTACCCGGTGTGGAAGCTGGACGTGGCCCTGCCCGCCGGGACCACCTTCCAGTACAAGTACATCCGCAAGGACGCCTCCGGCGCCGTCACCTGGGAGAGCGGCTCCAACCGCACCGCGACCGTGCCCAGCAGCGGCCAGGTCGTGCTCAACGACACCTGGCGCCCCTGACCCCCGCACGACCCGGCGGCACCCCGCCCCACCCCGGCATGCCGCCACCCCGGCGTCCCGCCGTCCGGTCCGCGCCCGAGCGGGCGCGGACGGCGGGACACGGAACGGCCCCGCTCCGCACCCGGTGCGACCGGGTGCGGAGCGGGGCCGCGGCCGTGCCGCCGCCCGTCCTGCGGCTACCGGCCGTCCTCCGTGCCGGCGCCCTCCGCGCCGGGCCCGGCCGCCGGCCGGGCGTCCCGTCCGGCGCCGAGCCGCCGCTGGACCTCGTCCACGCCCCGCTCGATCTGCTCGTCGTACGTATGGCCGGTCCGCTCGTCGGCGAACTCCTCCGCCCGGTCGGCCGCCCTGTCCACCTGGTCGGGGTGCTCCTCGGCCAGCTTGCGCGCGCGGTCCGCCCAGTCTCCGATGCCGCCCATCGCGGGCCTCCTGCCGTTCTCGACGATCGTGCACCCGGCCGCCTACCCGCCGCCCCCGCGGGCAAGCGGCAGCCGGCGTGCGGCCCCCGTACGGCCGCACCGGGGCACCCCTCCGACGTGCGCGTTCATCCGCCCGGCATCGCATGCTTATCCGCAGCCGCCACCCTGGAGCCCGGCAGACCGCAGCGGCCCCGCAGCGGACCCGGCGAACCGGAAGTGAGCAGCATGCCCGCCCCGAACGCGGCCTCCCCGAGCGGCCCGAGAGCCCCCCACGGTCCGAGAGCCCCCCACGTCCCGGGAACCCCCGACGTCCCGGGAGCCCCCGACGCCCCCGACGCCCCCGGGGCCCCCGGCGGACGCGGCCCCCGGACCGGCCGGACCGCCCCGGCCGCCGCCCCCTTCGCCGGCCTCCTCCTCGTGCACGCCGCCCTGCGCCGGGACCTGCTGCGCCTGCCCGCCGTGCTCCGCGCCCTCGGACCCGACGACGGCGCCCGCGCCGACGCCGCCCTCCGCCACTGGCGCCTCCTCACCGGCATCCTGGAGTGCTACCACACCTACCAGGACACCCGCCTGTGGCCCGCGCTGCGCACCAGGGCGCCCGAGCTGCGGCTGCTCGTCAACTGGCTGGAGGCCGACCACCACGCCTTGGAGCAGGGCGCCGCCGCCACCACCGCCGCCGTGCTGGACGCCGTGCTCACCGGGCGCGGCACCTGGAGCGCGGCGCAGGCGGTCGAGGTGTTCGCCGCCGGGCTCCGGAACCACCTGCGGATCGAGGAGGTCCAGGTCCTGCCCGCGATGCGCGGGGCCCTCGCCGGCGACCCCGCGGCGGGCGGCCTGCCGGAGGTGCTGCACCGCGTCCGCGGGGCGGGCGGCCCGGGCACCGCCGACGTCCTGGCGTGGCTGCTGGACGGGGTGCCGCGGGCCGCCGCCGACCGGCTGCTGGAGCAGTGCGACGACGACGCCGTGCGCCGCTGGCCGCACTGGCGGGACACCTACGCCCGCGTCACCGGCCCGCTCTGGGAGGGCCTGCCGCAGCTGCCGTGACCCGCACGCGGCCGGCGGCGCACCCCCCCCGGGGGGGGCGCCGCCGGCCGCGTGCGCGCCGGGCGTGCCGCATGCGCGCCGGGCCCCGCACGGGGGCTCAGGCGTACACGGAGGTGACGAACTCCGCCACCTTGTCCCGCGGCAGGTTCCGCGCCACGTCCGCCTCGCTGATGATGCCGATCAGGCGGTGGTCCTCGTGGTCGATCACCGGCAGCCGCCGCACGCGGTGCTGCTCCATGACCCGGAGCACCTGGTCCGCGTCGTCGTCGTCGCGGATCACCAGCGGGCGGCCCTCGGCCAGCTCGCCGGCGGTCATCACCGCCGGGTCCCCGCCCTCCGCCAGGCACTTCACCACGATGTCGCGGTCGGTGACGATCCCCTTGAGCCGGTCGTCGTCGCCGCAGATCGGCAGCGCCCCCACGCCCAGCTCGCGCATCATCCGCGCCGCGGCGTCGAGGGTCTCGTGCTCGCTCACGCACTGGGCGCCCCGGTGCATGATCTCCTTCGCCGTACTCATGTCCTCCGGCCTCCCGGTCTCGGTCCGGTCCCGATGCAGCCCCACCTCCCATCGTGCGCGCCGGTACCGGACCCCGCCATGCGGGCCCGGGGATCACACCGGCGGCAGCTGCTGCTCGGTCCAGATGGTCTTCCCGGAGCGGGTGTACCGGCTGCCCCAGCGGTGGGCGAGCTGCGCGATCAGGAACAGGCCGCGGCCGCCCTCGTCGGTCAGCCGCGCGTGCCGCAGCCGCGGCTGCGTCTGGCTGGGGTCGGAGACCTCGCAGACCAGCACCCTGTCCCGGATCAGCCGCAGCCCCACCGGGGCGCCCGCGTACCGGATCGAGTTGGTCACCAGCTCGCTGGCGATCAGCTCGGTGGTGAACGCCAGCTCCTCCAGGCCCCACACGGCGAGCTGCGCCGTCACCAGCTCCCGCGCCTGCGCCACCGCCGACGGCTCGCCGGGGAACTCCCACGCCGCCGTCGCCCCCGCCGGCAGCGCCCGCACCCGGCTCACCAGCAGCGCCAGGTCCTGCGCGGGCGGCTCCGGCAGCAGCTCCTCCAGGACGCACCGCCCCACCTCCGCCGGCGAGGCGGGCGGGTGCACCGCCGACCCCACCCGGGCGCACAGCCGCCGCAGCCGCTCCTCCGCGCCCTCCGCAGGGTCCGCCAGCAGCTTGTCGGTGAAGAGGGCGAGCACGCTGCCCGGCGCCAGATCCAGCTCCAGCTGCTCGAACGGCTCCCCGCCCACCCCCAGCGCCGGACCGGGCACCAGCTCCGCCGGGCCGGCGGGACGGCCCGGCAGGGCCACCACCGGCGGCGGGTGCCCCGCGCTCGCCATCGAGCAGTGCCCCGTGACGGGGTCGTACACCGCGTACAGGCAGGTCGAGCCGTACACCCCGCCGCCCCGGCCCCCGTCCTCCCCGTCCGCCCCGCTCCCGTCCGCGTCGCCCGCCGTCAGCTGCACCACCAGGTCGTCCAGGTGGGACAGCAGCTCCTCCGGCGCCATGTCCAGGTCGGAGAGCGTCTGCACGGCCGTCCGCAGCCGCCCGGTGGCCGCGGTCGCCTCCAGCCCGTGCCCCACCACGTCGCCCACCACCAGCGCGATCCGCGCCGAGGAGAGCGCCACCACGTCGAACCAGCTCCCGCCGATGCCCGCCGCGGTGGCGGCCGGCACGTACTGGCCGACGGTCTCCGCCGCGCTCACCTCCACCACTGCGCGCGGCAGCAGGCTGCGCTGCAGCGCCTCCGCGGTGCGGTGCTCCCGGGTGTACCGGCGGGCGCTGTCCATGCCGAGCGCCGCCCGCGAGCCGATCTCCTCGCCGAGCACCGCGTCGTCCGGACGGAACGGCACCCGGTCCCCGGTGCGCCAGAGCAGCAGGCTGCCGAGCGCCAGGCCGCGCGCGTTCAGCGGCACCGTCAGCATGGAGGTCGCGTCGTGCGGCAGCGCCGCGCAGCCCGGCTCCCTGCCGGCCCCCGCTGCTCCGCCGGCCCCCACCGCCCCTGCCGCCCCTGCCGCCCCGTCCGCGCCGCCGCCCCCGTCCTGCGGCCCGCGCACCTCCGCCACGTCGGCGAAGAGCCCGGTCGTGTCGGGGCGCAGCCACCGGCAGTCCCGGTCCCGCAGCAGGACGGCCGCGTCCCGCGGGTACAGCTCCTCCGGCCACCGCCCGTCCGCGGCGGCCACCGCCACCCGCCGCAGCAGCGAGCCGGGGCCGAACCGGCCGGGCTCCTCGCCCACCAGCACCGCCTCGGTGAGGTCCACCGCCGCCAGGTCGGCGAAGTCGGGCACCATCACCTCGGCCAGCTGCTCCGCGCAGCGGACCACGTCCAGCGTGCTCTCCAGCCGCTTCGCCGCCGCGGCGACCAGCGCCAGCTGCTGCCGGGTCCGCTCCTGCTCGGTGACGTCGGTGAAGGCGACGGCCACGCCTGCGAACCCGCCGCCCGCGTCCTCCAGCCGGAACGCGGACAGCGACACGGTGCGCTCCACCCGCGGCGCCTCCAGGCGGCGGGCCGAGTGCACCCAGTCCACGAGCGGCACGCCGGTCTCCGCGACCTTCCGCAGCTGCTCCCGCACCGCCGCCGCGTCCCCCGGCAGCAGCGCCTCCTCCAGGCCGGACACCGCCCGGTCCGCGCCGCCGTCCGGGCAGCCGTCCGCGCCCACGGACAGGCCGAGCGCCATCGACGGGTTGTTCACCCGCACGGTCCGCAGCTCCCGGTCGTGGATCGCCAGGCAGACACGGGTCTGGGTGAACAGGGCGCGGACCAGGGCGTTGTCCTGCCCGCACCGGTCCGCCTCCACGGCTGGAACCAGCCGGACCAGGTGGCGGGCGGCCGTCTCCCCGCCCAGCGGCAGCACCTCCAGGCAGACCTCCACGGTGCCGCCCGCTGCGCGGCGCAGCACCGCCCTGCCTCCGTTCGGCGGCGGCAGCCCCTGCGGCCAGTCCTCCGGGTGCGCCAGCAGCTCCGCCGCCGGACGTCCGCAGACCCCGGCGGCCGGACTGCCGGTCAGCTGCTCCACCTCCGCCGTGCAGGTGAGGACCGTCCCCCGGCCGTCGAGCACCAGGACCGCCGCGCAGCCGACCAGGCTCAGGCCGTCGCTGCGGGGGTCGGGATTCGCGCTCGTCTGCCTCACCCCCGGACGTCGGTGATGGTGATCCCATTCAACCCGCACCCGCGGCCGTCTGCGCGGCGGCGCGGCGCGAACGGGTGAGCGGACGGGCCGACGGGCGGCCCGGCGGTGCGGCGGTTGGCCGCCCGGCGGCGGGGCAGGACAGGGAGGGGCGGGCGGTCGCCCGGCGCGCTCCGGCCGGACGGGCGGGCGGTGCGGCCGACGGGCGGCGCCGGCGGCGTCGGTCGTCGACGGTGCGGACGGACCGCCGGGCCGCCCTGCCGGATGCGCAGGGTGTGCGGGGACGCGGAAGGGGTGGGACGTGCGATTCGGACTGCTGGGGACCGGGCCGTGGGCCACGGCGGTGCACGCGCCGGTGCTGGCCGCCCATCCGGGGGTCGAGTTCGCCGGGGTGTGGGGCCGCCGCCCGGAGGCGGCCGCCGAACTCGCCGGGCGCTTCGGCGCCCGCCCCTACGACGACCCCGGCGCCCTCCTCGCCGAGGTCGACGCCGTCGCGGTCGCGCTCCCGCCCGACGTGCAGTCCCGGCTCGCCGTGCGGGCCGCCGCGGCCGGCTGCCACCTGCTGCTGGACAAGCCCCTCGCGCTGGCGCCCGAGGCGGCCCGGCAGGTCGCGGACGCGGCGGCCGCGACCGCCGCCGCCTCCGTGGTCTTCTTCACCACCCGCTTCGAGGCGCGGCAGGCCGCCTGGATCGCCGAGCAGGCCGCCGTCGGCGGCTGGTCCACCGGCCGGGCGGACTGGCTCGGCGCCGTCTTCACCACCGGCAGCCCCTTCGCCGCCTCGCCCTGGCGCCGCGAGCGGGGCGCCCTGTGGGACGTCGGCCCGCACGCCCTCTCCGTCCTGCTGCCGGTCCTCGGCGACGTGGCCGCGGTGACCGCCGTCCGCGGCGCGGGCGACACCGTCCACCTGGTCTGCCGCCACCGCTCCGGCGCGTCCTCCACGGCCGCGCTCAGCCTCACCGTCCCGTCCGCGGCGGCTGGCACCGCCGTCGAGCTGCGCGGCGAGTCCGGTACCGCCGTGCTCCCCGCAGGAGGCGACGGGGCCGCCGCCGCCCTCCACCGGGCCGTGGACGCCCTGCGGGAGGCCGCGGCCACCGGCACGCCCCATGCCTGCGACGCCGCCTTCGGCCTGCGCGTGGTCGAGGTCCTCGCCGCCGCCGAACGCTCCCTCGCCACGGGTGCGACGGCGGCCCTCTGACGGACGGCCCCCGGGCCCCGCCGCCCCCGGCCTCCCCGCCGCGTCCCCTGGTCCCACTCCCCTGCGCGGCTCCGACCCCCGCCCCGGCCCCCGCTCCCGGCCTCCGTCCCGGTTCCGCGTACAGTGGCCGCCGCCGTGGCGGGGCAGCCCGGCGGCCGACCGCGGACGGGAGGGCTCGGGCCATGGGCGTCGCACTGTTCACCCTGGGCGGGACGATCGCCATGGCCGGCCACAGCGGAGGGCGCGTCAGACGGCTGACCGGCGCCCAGCTGACGGCGGCGGTCCCGGGTCTGGCCGATCTCGGCGCCCCGCCGGACGTGCACGACACCCGCGCCGTCCCCAGCGCCGACCTGACCTTCGGCCAGATCCTCGACCTCGTCGGCGAGGCGTCCCGGGCGGTGGAGGCGGGGGCGCCCGGCGTCGTCGTCACCCAGGGCACCGACACCCTGGAGGAGACGGCGTTCCTCGCCGACCTCGTCTGGCCGCACGCGGAGCCGCTCGTCCTCACCGGGGCGATGCGCAACCCGACCCTCGCCGGACCGGACGGCCCCGCCAACCTCCTCGCCGCCGCCCGCACCGCCCTCGCGCCCGAGGCCCGCGGCCTCGGCGCGCTCGTCGTCCTCAACGACGAGGTCCACGCCGCACGTCGGGTCCGCAAGGCCCGCAGCACGGGCACCGCGGCGTTCGCGTCCCCCGACACCGGACCGGTCGGCCACGTCGTCGAGGACCGGGTGCGCATCCTGGCCCGGCCGCCGCGCCGCGCCCCGCTGCCGGTTCCGGCCGACCGGGCGGCCCTCGACGCCGCCCGGGTGGCCCTGTACACCGCCGCCCTCGACGACGACGGGGCGCTCCTCGCGGACCTCCCGCGGACCCACCGCGGCCTCGTCGTCGCCGGCTTCGGCGCGGGCCACGTCCCCTCCGCCCTCGCGCCCGTGCTCGGCGCCCTGGCCGAGCGGGTCCCGGTCGTCCTGACCTCCCGCACCGGCGGCGGCTCCGTGCTGCGGAACACCTACGGCGCCGTCGGCTCCGAGACGGACCTGCGGCGGCGCGGCCTGGTCGACGGCGGGTTCCTCGACCCGTACAAGGCCCGCGTGCTGCTGCGGCTGCTCCTCGCGGCCGGCGCGGACCGCGCCGCCGTCACCGAGGCCTTCGCCGCACACCGCTGACCGGCCCGGACCGGCCGTGCTCCGCGGCGCGGACGGGGGCTCAGCCCCGGGGGATCAGTGCGCCCGCCGCACCCAGCTCCGCGAGCCGGGCCGCGAGACCGGCCTCCTGCGCGGCGGTGAGGGAGACGCACAGGCCGGTGCCGGTGTCGTGCGCCTCGTACAGGGCCTGCCGGCCGGCGCCCCACCCCTCCACGGCGATGCTGTACGGCGCCAGAGCCGCCGCCACCTCGACCTGCACGTCGTCGTGGACGTCCAGGTCGATCGCCGTCTCCCGGCCGCCGCCGAGGCGCAGGGCCCGTTCGACGAAGGGCAGGACCTCTGCGGGCCAGGGCCCGTCGCTGAGGGCGTCGAGCCAGAGCGCGTCGAGATCGTCGCGCAGCACGCGCAGGGCCTCCCGGTGGACGGCCGCGGACGCGTCGGCACCGAGCCCGTCCCGGAGGAACAGCTCGCGCCGCGGAACGCCGCCCTCCGTCTCCGCCGCCTCCTGCCCCGGCAGGCCCAGCCGTCCGGCGACCCACGCCGTGAACCCCGCGAAACCCGTCACGTCCGCCTCCCCGGCCCCTTCCGCGCGGCCCGTACCGGGCCTCCCGGCGAAGGTACCCGGGGGGTGCCGCCCGGACCGGGCGGCACCCCCGGCCGGTCTACGCGAAGGCGTCCACGCCGGTGAGCTCCGCCGAGTACTCCCACAGCCGGGCGGCCTGCTCCGGGTCGGCCGCGTAGTCCCGCACGCCGTGCGTGGTGTCGCCCTCGGCCGCCGGCGCGGCGATGTCGCAGTCCTCGCAGTACACGCCGCCCATGCCGTCCAGCCGAGGGGAGGTCGCCGCCCAGACCTGCGTCGCCGCGCCCTGCTCCGGTGTCTTGAAGGCGGGGTTCAGCTGGTTGCCGTCCTCGTCGATCCACCCCGCGGCGACCATCTCCTCCCGGGCGAGGTGGCGCTGGAGCGGGGTGAGGATGCCGCCGGGGTGCAGCGAGAAGGCCCGCACGCCCTGCTCCCGGCCGAGCCGGTCGAGGTGGAGCGCGAAGAGCGCGTTGGCGGTCTTGGCCTGGCCGTAGGCCTGCCACTTGTCGTAGCCGCGCTCGAAGTGGACGTCGTCCCAGCGGACGGGCGAGTTGTGGTGGCCGCGCGAGGAGACCGAGACGACGCGGCCCCGGCCCCGGGCGACGGCCGGCCACAGGCGGTTGACGAGTGCGTAGTGCCCGAGGTGGTTGACGGCGAACTGCGCCTCCCAGCCGGGGCCGACCCGGGTCTCCGGGCAGGCCATGACCGCGGCGCTGCCGATCAGGACGTCGACGGCGCGGTCCGAGGCGAGGAAGCGCTCGGCGAAGGCGCGGACGCTGTCGAGGTCGCCGAGGTCGAGCGCGTCGACCTCCACGCCGCCGATCCCGGCCAGCTCCTTCTCGGCGGCCTCCGGCCTGCGGGCCGGTACGACGACGTGCGCGCCCGCGCCGGCCAACGCGCGTGTCGTCTCCAGCCCGAGGCCGGAGTACCCGCCGGTGACGACCGCGAGCTTCCCGGTGAGGTCGATGCCCCGCAGGACGTCGGCCGCGGTGCTCCGCGCTCCGAACCCGGACCCGATGGGGTGCTGTGGTGTGGTCATGCCTGCCACGCTAAGGATTGGAGTGCACTCCAGGTCAAGCCGGCCGCGTCCGCCGGGCCGCCGTCCGCCGCCGCCGCGCCGTCCCGCCGTCCGCTCCGGGGTGCGGGGACGCGCCCGGGGGAGGGCGCCCGCGCCGCGGCTCCCCCGGCCGGACCGGTCGGCCTCGTACCGGCCGCCCGGGGGCCCGCTCCCGCGCGCGGTCCGGCAACCGGCGGACGCATGGGGCGGCGGAGGAGGGGCCGTGGGGCGCATACTGGGGAGTGATGAGGAAGCCAGCGGTACGCCATCTGCCCACAAGCCCCTTTCCGCGCCCGGTCGCCCCGACGCCCAAGCACTTCGCCGTGGGTGACCGTGTCACCCACGACGAGTACGGCCTCGGCCGGGTCGTCGGCGTCGAGAACGAGATCGCGGTGCTCGTCGACTTCGGCTCGGTCCAGAAAAGGATCATGAGTCCGTACGCGAGGATGACCGTGCTCTAGACCGACGGGTCCACGGACCCGCAGCCCCGAGGACCCGGTGCCGGTCCCCGGGCGCTTCACGACGGCCCGAAGCCCTCCGGGGCCACCGCCCGCGGACACCCGGTCCGCGGGCACCGGCGGCATGCGCCGCCGCTCACCGCGGGTCGGCCAGCTCCTTCGGGACGGCCGCGCGCAGGGCGGCGGTGACCGCGGCGACGGCGGGGTGCCGGGCGGCACCGCTCCGGAAGGCGGTCAGGGTCCGCCTGCGGAACGGCAGCCGGGTCAGCACCACCCCCGGCGGCGGGTCCGCCGTGCCGAGCTGCGGGACGACGGCGACGCCCTGGCCCGCCGCGACGAGGGCCAGGACCGTCGCGAACCCGTCCACCTGGTGCCGGACCCGCGGGGTGAACCCGGCGGCCCCGCACGCCCGGAGGGTCATCGTGTGGCACAGCGTCCCCGGGGTCGCCGTGATCCACGGCGAGTCCGCGAAGCGCCCGACCACCGGCCCGTCGGCGGCCCCTCCCGGCACGGGCGCCGGCGACGCCGGGTACGACGACTCCGGGTACGGCGACGCCAGGTACATGGACTCGGTGCAGAGCGGCTCGGTCGACAGGCCCGGTTCGGCGGGCGACGGCACCAGGTCGTAGGCGTGGACCAGCGCCACGTCCAGCTCGCCCGCGCGCAGGGCGTCGGCGACCTCCGCCGGGTCGATCTCCCGGACCATGGGCTCCAGTCCCGGGTGTCGGCGCGCGAGGGAGGCCAGCGCGGCGGGCACCACCGCCCTGGCCGCGGTGGGGAAGGCGCCGATCCGCACGGGGCCGGACGGTCCGCCGCGCGCCTCGACCAGCTCCGCGGCGGCCTGCTCCAGCCGTTCGAGGACCGCCTCCGCGTGGCGGACCAGGTTCCGTCCCGCCGGGGTGAGGACGACTCGCCGCCCCGTCCGCTCCAGCAGTGGGACCCCCGCCTCGCGTTCGAGGGCGCTGAGCTGCTGGGAGACCGCCGACGGCGTGAACGCGAGCGCCTCGGCGACCGCGGCGATGGTGCCGCGGAGGGACAGTTCCCGCAGCAGGCGCAGGCGGCGCACGTCGAGCATCGGCCCAGCTTACGCTCGGCATCGGAAAAGCGAACTGGACCTGCACGATCGCCCCCGGCCACCCTCGTCCCCATGGACCGACACGCACCCCTGCAGGGGATCCACCTCCCGCTCGTCACCCCCTTCACCGCCGGAGGGCGGGTCGCGGAGGACGCCCTCGAAGGCCTCGCCCACGCCGTGCTCGACGCGGGCGCCGACGGCATCGTCGCCCTGGGCACGACCGCCGAGGCCGCCACGCTCGACGCGGGGGAGAGGGCCGCGGTCGTCGACGTCTGCGCCCGCGTCTGCCGGGAGCACGGCGCACCCCTGACGGTGGGGGTCGGGGGCAGCGACACCCGGGCCGCAGGACGCGCCCTCGCCGGGCTCGCACGCCGGCCGGAGGCCACCGCCGCGCTGGTGCCCGTGCCCGCCTTCACCCGGCCCTCCCCGGCCGGCGTCCTCGCCCACTTCTCGCGGCTGGCCGAGGAGAGCCCGCTGCCCCTGGTCGTCCACCACATCCCCTACCGCACCGGGCAGGACCTCGACGCCTCCGCCCTGCGCGCCCTGGGCCGCATCCCCGGCGTCCGGGGCGTCAAGCTGGCGACGCGCGCCGTCGACCGGGACGCCGTGGACCTGCTCGGCGACCTCCCGCCGGACTTCGCGGTCCTGGCCGGGGACGACCTGTACCTGTCCCCGCTGCTGGCCCTCGGCGCGGCGGGCGGCATCCTCGCCTCCGCCCACCTGGCCACCGGCCGGTTCGTGGAACTGGCGGCGGCCTGGCGCCGGGACGACCCCGCGCGGGCCCGGGACCTCGGGCACGCCCTGGCCCGGCCGTCGGCCGCCGTCTTCCGCGAACCCAACCCCACCGTGGTCAAGGGCGTCCTGCACGCGCAGGGCCGCATCCCCACGCCGGACGTCCGCCTGCCGCTGCTCCCCGCCCGGCGCGACTCCGTGGAGCGGGTGCTGGAGCAGCTGGCCGGGCCGGACCGGCTGCCGGCCCCGGCGTGAGCCGCCGCGGACCGCCCCGGGCGGGTGTGCCCGACGGCTGATCCCCCGGGGCCCGTTCGTCTAGAGTGCACGGTGGCGGGGCGCGGTCCCGTCGAGGGAGGGGCGGGTGCCGTGGGCGAGCGGGTCCAGGAGTCGGCGGGTACCGGACCGGGCGGTGCGGACCTGATGGTCGCGGAGGCCCGGAAGGCGTTCTTCGTGATGTTCGCCCTCCTGGCTGCCGTCTGGCTGGTGCAGCTGGCGAACTGGCAGGGGGACTACGCCCTCTCCCGCGACCACGGGGTGGTCCCCGGTGAGCTCGGAAGGCTGCCCGACGTCCTCGCCGCCCCCTTCCTGCACTGGAGCTGGGCCCACATCGAGAGCAACTCCGGGCCGCTGTTCGTCTTCGGCTTCCTCGCCGCCTACCGCGGGGTCGCCCGCTTCGCCGGCCTGACCCTGCTGGTCACGCTGACCAGCGGGCTGGCGGTCTGGCTCTTCGAGCGCGGGGGTGTCGACACGGTCGGCGCCAGCGGCCTGGTCTTCGGGTACTTCGGCTACGTCGTGGTCCGCGGGCTCTTCGACCGGCACCTGGTCGACACGCTGGTCGGCGTCGTCATGGCGGCCTCGTTCGCCTACCTCCTCACCGTGGCCGTGCCGGGGACGCCGGGGGTCAGCTGGCTCGGGCACCTCGGGGGGCTGGCCGGCGGGGTGCTGGGGGCCTGGGTCCTCCGCACCCGGCGCCCGCGCGCGGCCGCGGCCGGCGGGTCCGACAGGTCCGGCGGGTCCGGCGGGTCCGAGGGCGGGACGACGGGCCCGGGGGCCGGTCCGGCCGGCCGCAGCGGCCCGCCGGCGCGCGCCGACGGCCCCCGGGCCGACCTGTACAAGGAACTCGGCGACCTCGGCCTGCTGTAGGGCCCGCCCGTCGCCCCGCCCGTCGCCCCGCCCGTCGCCCCCTCCCGTCCGGTCCGCCGCAGGCCCGGTCCGCCGCAGGCATGGCCTGCCCCTGACCGGTCCTCGTGCTGGCCCGGTCCTCGTGCTGCCCCGGTCCTCCCCGGGCCTGCTCTCCCGCAGGCCCGGCAGGGGGGCCGGGACCGCCGTCCCCGCCCGCTCCCGTCCCTCCGCGCCGTCCCTCCGCGCCGGGTCTCAGCCCCGCCGCCGGCCCCTGGCCCGCCGCGGGTAGGGGAGCAGCCGGGGGCTGCGCCTGGCCGCCACGTCCTCGACCCAGCCGAAGAGCAGCAGCCCCGCCAGGATCAGCGGAACGGCGACCAGCAGCGGGAACCACTGGCTCGACAGCAGCCAGCGCAGGTGCGTGTAGCAGAACTCGTTGTTCCACAGCGGCTCGATCAGCGGCTCGGTCAGCACCAGCGCGACGCAGTGCCACAGGTAGACGCTGACCGCGCGGGAGTTGAGCAGGCTCACCAGTCCGCTGAACCGTTCCAGCGGCCGGGGCCACTCCTGCCACGAGGGGCTCAGGTGGAGCAGCAGCATCACGCAGCCGAAGGACCAGATGGCCTGCGCCAGCGGCACCGCCTCCAGGTCGGGGCCCACCCGGGGGTCGTCCATCGGCGACTGCTGCAGCCACCAGAAGCCGAGGGCGAGGACCAGCGGCGCGACCGAGGGCACGACGTACTGGGGGATGCGGCTGAGCAGCCCCTCGTGGTGGGCCATGCCGAGGATCCAGCAGGCGCCGAAGGTGGTGAAGTCGGTCGCGGTCTCCATCAGCCGGCCGGACTGGTCGACCAGGCCGGAGTTGAGGACGGCCGACAGCGCCAGCGGCACCAGGAGGGTCACCCAGGGGAGCCGGCGCACGGCCTTCAGCATGAGCGGCGACAGCAGCACGTACCAGAGGTACGCGCGCAGGTACCACAGCGGCACCACGACCTGCTCCGCCCAGCTGGAGGGCAGGTGGCCGCCGAAGCCGTGCAGGGAGTCCGCGTAGGGAGGGGTGCTCAGCGGCAGGATCCAGAAGGCGAGCTTGCCCCACCACCAGCCGGGGTGGCCCTCGGCGTCCGGGCCCCAGCCGTCGAGGACCATCGCGGTCAGCGTGACCGCACCGAACATCCACATCGGGGGGAGCAGGCGGCGCAGCCGCCCCCGGATGACGCCCAGGGCCGGCCGGCTGAGGGACCGTGCCATCAGCGAGCCGGCCAGCGCGAACATCACGCCCATGGAGGGGAAGAGCAGCGGCAGCCAGGTCCAGCCGAAGTTGTGGTAGATGACCACGCGGACCAGGGCCAGGGCCCGCAGCAGGTCCAGGTAGCGGTCGCGGCCGGCCTTCGGCCGGGGCGCCGCAGACCCGTCGGCGGGCCCCTCCCCGGCCTGTCCGGTGTCCGCGGCCTCCGCGGCCTCCGCGGCCTCTGCGGCCTCCGCGGCCTCTGCGGCCTCCGCGCTCTCCCCGGCCTCCTGCGGAGGGCGCTGGACCGGGATCGCGGCGAGGTCGGCCACCCGCAGGGCCAGGGTCTCGGAGGGGTCCTGGGCACTGCGGGGGGCAGGGGGCGGGGGTATGCGCAGGGCCAGGGTCTCGGACGGATCCTGGGCGCCCCGGGGGGCGGGGGCCGGGGGTATGCGCAGGGCCAGGGTCTCGGACGGATCCTGGGCGCCCCGGGGGGCGGGGGCCGGGGGTATCCGCAGGGCCAGGGTCTCCGAGGAGTCCTCGAGGCGCGGTGCACCGGTTTCCGCAGTGGTCATGACGGCATCGCCCCCGTGGTGACGTCGAGCCCCACCTCGCCGGTGCGCCGCAGT
The DNA here is from genome assembly GCF_042895785.1 of Streptomyces sp. NPDC001380. NCBI lineage: Bacteria > Bacillati > Actinomycetota > Actinomycetes > Kitasatosporales > Streptomycetaceae > Streptomyces > Streptomyces sp. NPDC001380. The sequence continues at coordinate 14,310 of NZ_JBIAWP010000002.1, forward strand.
TTCTGCCAGCGCAGGCGGCCTCCGGTCAGGGCGGTGATCCAGGACTGCAGCAGGACCATGTACATGAGCACCCGGTAGACCACCTGCTGCACGGGAAGGGTGACCAGGTGCCAGGGCTTCTCCCGGTCCAGGTGGAAGGACCACCAGGCGCAGAAGCCCTGCAGGGCCAGGACCGCGAACCAGGCGCCCAGGCTCTTGTAGGGGTCGACGAAGGCCACGCCGTAGACCATGGCGATGTCGATGGCGGGGGCGAGCAGCGGCGTGAGCACCATGAAGAGGGCGACGAAGGGCAGTCCGACCCGGCCGAAGCGGCCGGCGGGGCCGCGTTCCAGGGCCGCGTGCCGGTGCTTCCACATCGCCTGCATGGTGCCGTAGCTCCACCGGTAGCGCTGGGACCAGAGCTGGCTCATGCTGCCGGGCGCCTCGGTCCAGGCGCGGGCGTCCTCGGCGTAGACGATCTTCCAGCCGGCCCGGTGCAGGGCCATGGTCACGTCGGTGTCCTCGGCGAGCGTCTCGTCGCTCATGCCGCCCACCTGGTCCAGCGCCGTGCGGCGGAAGCCGCCGACGGCGCCGGGGATGGTCGGCATGCAGCCGAGCACGTCGTACATCCGGCGGTCCAGGTTGAAGCCCATGACGTACTCGATGTGCTGCCAGGCGCCGATCAGGGTGTCCCGGTTGCCGACCTTGGCGTTGCCCGCCACCGCGCCGATGCGCGGGTCGGCGAAGGGCTGCACCAGTTCGCGGACGGTGGAGGGCTCGAAGACCGTGTCGCCGTCCATCATCACGATCAGCTCGTTCGAGGCCGCGGCCACGCCGGTGTTGAGCGCGGTGGGCTTGCCGCTGTTGGGCTGGCGGATCAGCCGGACCATCGGCAGGCCGAGCTCCTCCACGATGGCGGAGGTGTCGTCGGTCGACCCGTCGTCGACCACGATCACCTCGATGGGGTGGTCGCTCCGGGCCAGCGAGAGCAGGGTGTTGGTGATGCACTCCTGCTCGTTGTAGGCGGGGACGACCACGGTGACCGGTTCGGTGACCGGGTCGCCCCACGAGAAGCCCGGCTTCCGGGTGCGCCGCACGTGCAGGAGGGAGAGCACCAGCATCAGGGCGAAGCGCGCGAAGACCAGGACGCCGACGACCGCGAGCAGCGCGACCAGCCACGGCATCAGCCGGACGGAGAAGGTGGTGCACCACAGGAACGCCTTGCCGGCCCACAGGTTGTAGCCGGTGACGGGGGCGTTCGCGGAACCGGTGCCGAGCGCCTCGCCGATCGTCTTGAAGGTGTAGCCGTCCGCCTTGAGCCGCTCGATGATGACGGGGAGCGCGGCCAGGGTCTGGGACCGGTCGCCGCCCGCGTCGTGGAGCAGGATCATCTCGCCCTGCCCGGCCAGCTCCGGAAGGGCGGCCCTGACGATGGCGTTGACGCCGGGGCGCTTCCAGTCGTCGGTGTCCTTGTCGATGAAGGCGGCCAGGTAGCCGTCCGACCCCACCTCCCTGGTCACCGGCCAGGACCAGTCGTCGAGCGCGTCGACGGTGGAGGAGTAGGGCGGCCGGAACAGGCTGGAGTGGATGCCGGCGACACCCGCCAGGGCGAGCTGGGTCTCGCCGAGCTCCCAGGTGAGGCGCGTGCCGGACTGCAGGGCGAGGTCGGGGTGGGTGTAGGTGTGCAGGCCGATCTCATGGCCGCCGGCCACGATCCGGCGGATCAGCGCGGGGTTGCGGGTGACCATCGAGCCGGTGACGAAGAAGTCGGCGTGGACGTGCTGGGCCTCCAGCACCTCCAGGATCTTCGGCGTCCACCTGGAGGACGGGCCGTCATCGAAGCTGAGGACGACGGTCCTGTCGGGGATCGAGTAGCTGACCGGCTTGTCGTTCCGGTCCCCGCGGGCGTCCACGATCGGGCCGCCCTCCAGCACGCTGCGCGGCACGGTGCCCTTGTCCACCGAGGGCGCGATGCGCTCGTCGTGGAAGACCTCGTTGTTCTCCATGCCCCGGAGCACCATCAGGGCGAGCAGGGTCACCAGCAGGGTCACCGGCAGGAAGAAGCGCAGCGGGGGCGCGGCGAGCCGCCGCGGCCGCAGGACGGACTGCCGGGGGCGTTGGTGACGGGGCATGGACTTCCTGGTCGTCGGGCGTGCTAGGGGTTCTGGGGCGGTACGGCGGCGGAGGGCGCCGCACCGGGGTTCGTGGTCGTGGTGGTGCCGCCCGCGGCTCCCCCTCGGGGGGTGCGGACCGTTCCGGTCGTGGTGCCGCCGGCCGCGCCGCCGCCGGCCGCGTGGGCGGTCCCGGCGGAGCCTCCCGCCGCGGTCCCGCCCCCGGCCGGGGCTCCGGCCGACCCGCCGGCGGCCGTTCCGGCCGTGGTCCCTGCGGTGGTGGCGGTCCCGGTGCCGGCGGCGGTCCCCGCGCCGGTCGTGGTCCCGGTCGTGGTCCCGGCTCCGGCGCCCGCGAGGGTGCCGGAGCCCCCGGTGGCCCCCCCTGCGGCTCCGGCCGGGCCGGCGGCCGGTCCGGGACCCCCGGCCGGGACCCTGCCGGGCCGCGGCCGCGTCCCCCGGGGCGGTGAGGGCAGCGGGGCGTTCACGTACTGGCTGGGCGGGGTGGTGTTCGCGGTGTCCGGGACGGCGAAGGACGGCGCCTGCGACTGGACCCCGACGAGACCGGCGATCATGGCCACGGCGAAACCGACGCAGACGACGCCGACGACCCAGCCGAGACCGCGCAGACGCCGGCCGCGTCGGCCTGTCCGGTCCACGAAGACGGGGGAGGCGTCGACCTCCGCGGGGGCGCTGGGCACCTGGGGCCTCGGGCTTTCCTCGATCAAGTCGCCACGGACACAGGTGGCTGTCGAAAAATAGTCCACGGACGGGTTCCATGAGGGGCCGGATGTGCGATTTGTCGGCTCCATCCCTCGTGTGTGACCGTATCGATACGAAAATACGGTAAGCGCGACCGGGTCTCATAGGATCCTGGGCCGGAACCACGTCACCTGCCCGATCGGAACCCCCGCGCATGGCCAGACCTGTCCGCTTCGGCCGTCCCCTCGTGGCCTCCGTGGTGCTCGCGGTGCTGCTCGCGGTGGCCGCCGCCCTGCTCCTGGCCCGCAACGGCGGCGGGAAGGGGGCCTCCGGCGACGCCGGGAAGGCCGCGGGCGGCGCCTCCGCCCCGGCCGCGCGCTTCGACGTCTCGTCCCTGCTCCGCCCGTCCGGCCGGATGCTGGGGGTCGTCGACGACAAGACCCCCTGGCAGTACGGCATCGTGAAGACCTTCACGGAGCAGGCGGGACGCGCCCCCGACATCCGCCAGTACTACAGCTCCTGGGGGGACGACTTCGACCCGGAGGGCAACGCCTTCCTGTGGAGCCGCGGGCAGCTCCCGATGCTCTCGCTGGTGCCCTCCACCACCCCCCTCGCCGACATCGCCGGGGGCTACGACGACGCCTACATCCGGCAGCTGGCCCGTCAGGTCGCCGCCTACCGCGGGCCGCTCGCCCTCTCCTTCGCCGGGGAGATGAACGGCCCGTGGAACTCCTGGGGGCCCGGCCACGCCCGGCCCGCCGACTTCGTCGCGGCGTGGCGGCACGTCCACGACGTCTTCCGCAGCGCCGGCGTCACCAACGTGGTCTGGGTGTGGAGCCCGCACGTGGTCGACACGGGCACCACCGCCCGGCTGCGCCCGTACTACCCCGGGGACGCCTACGTCGACTGGGTCGGCGTCATCGGCTACTACGGGCCCATCGACGGCACCGCCTTCTCCAGCCTGTTCACCCCCACCCTGCGGGAGATCGCGCGCTTCTCCGGAAAGCCGGTGCTGATCGCGGAGACCGGGGTGGCGGAGAGCAGCCGCAAGCCGGACCAGGTCCGCGACCTGTTCCGGGGCGCCGAGCGGGCGGGCGTCATCGGACTGGTCTGGTACGACCAGCGCAAGTCCTGGCCCGGCAGCCGTCAGCTCATGGACTGGCGGATCGACACCTCGGTGGGCGCCGGGGCCGCCTTCCGCGTCGAGGCGGCCCGGCACGGCTTCGGCCACCCCTTCGGGAAGGGCTGAGGCCCGCAGCGGGCACGGCCGGGCGCGGGCCCGGCCTCCATGCCCCTTACGATGGCGCGTCGAGGCGGCCGGGGCCGCCGCACGCGGAGGACGGAGCAGGACGGGAAGTGCGGGGATGACGACGGGACCGTCGCCGGGCCAGGACGCTCCGGAGGAGGACACGGGCTGGGCCTTCAGGCCGCGCAGACCGGCCGGGGCCGAGCCGCGCCCGTACCCCGGGCCGCCCGAGGGGCGGCCGCCGCACGAGGAGGGCCCCCGGCCCCCCGTCCCGCCGCCCGGGGACGCTCCCCGGCGCGGCGCCGCCCCGCCCGGCGGCGCCGCGTCCCGGAACGGGGACGACGCGCCCCGCCGTACGGAGGGCGGTCCCCGGAGGCCCGAGGAGGACGCCGCCCGGGGCGGCGTCCTCCGCGAGAGCCCTGCTCGCCGTCAGGACGCCGCCCCGCACCGCGAGGACGCCGCCCTGCACCGCGAGGACCCCGCCCGCCGTCAGGAAGCCCCCCGCCGTCAGGACGCCGCCCCGCACCGCGAGGACCCCGCCGCGCAGGCGGAGGACGCCCGCCGGTACCGCACGGCCGGTCCCGTCCCCGGCCGCCCGGGGGAGTCCGTGCCCGGCCCGCGTCCCCCGCGCACCCCCGGCGACGCGGAACCGTGGCAGCCGTCCCCGTCTCCGGCGTACCCCTCCCCGCATCCGGCGGCACCCGCCGCCGTCCTCGACGCCCCGCCCTTCGAGGAGACCTTCGCCGAGGCGTTCGACGAGCCCTTCCCGGAGTCCGTCGCCGACCCGCAGCCGCAGCCGCGGGGCAGGCGCGGGCGGGCCGGCGTGATCGCGCTCGTCCTCGCCGTCCTCGCCGCCGCGGGCGGGGCCGCCGCCGTCCTGCTGCACCGGGAGGAGGCCGCCCCCACCGCGTCGAAGCGGCTCACGCGGGCGTGGCAGGTGCCCGCGCCCGCTCCGGGCGACGAGCTGGTGGGGAGCTGGCTCACCGGAAGACTGCTGGTACGGGCGAGCACCCGCGGCGGCCTCAGGGCCTACGACCTGGCCGGCGGCCGCGAGGTGTGGCACGCCGCACCCCGGCTGGACCCCGCGAAGTGGGGGACCGTCCCCTGCGCCATGTCCCCGGCGCCCACCGCGCAGGGCCTCGGCACGGTCGCCTTCGGCAAGGACGGCGACTCCTGCACCTGGCTGGCCGGCGTCGACGCGGCCACCGGGAGGATCCGCTGGAGCGTCCCGCTGGTCGACGCAGGGCACCCCACGGCGATGCCCGCCGGGACGTTCCTCCAGGGCGGTGTCGCCACGGTCGTCAACAAGAACTTCCTCGGCGGCCTGGACGTCCGCACCGGCCGCCGCGTCTGGGGCTTCCGGGCCCGCGGCCACTACTGCGGCGTCCACCCCTGGGGCGCGTCCGGGATCGTGCTGGTCGACGACTACTGCGCCGACACCAAGGACCGCTTCACCCTCACCGCGTACGACGGCAGGACCGGCCGGGTCCTCTGGACCGGCGCCCAGGACTCCCAGGCCGACCTGGCCCACGTCTTCTCCGGCGCGCCGCTGATCGCCTCCGTCCACACGGCGGCCGAGGACAGCGTCCGGGTCTTCTCCCCCTCCGGGCGGAGCCGCAAGCTCGCCGTGGGCGACACCGAGGTCCTGCCCGGCAACGACACGGCGGCCGACCGCTCCGCCCGGCTCGTCGGGGACGTGCTCGTCGCCCCCGCCCAGTCCGCCCAGGGCGGCGAGATCGTCGGGTTCGACACCGTCACCGGGGCGAAGCTGTGGACCCACCGCTCCGCCGTGCTCGCCACCGCCGCGGCCGGGGACGACCGGGTGCACGCCGTCTCCACCTCGGGCACCCGCCAGCTCCTCGCGCTCGACCCGGGCACGGGCCGCGCCACCCCGGTCGCGGCCCTGCCGGCCGCCACCGGCGGTCCGGTGCTCACGGCGGGCACGGTGTACGTGACGCCCGACGGCACGGTCCTGGAGCTCGACGCCCAGGCGAGGGGCGGCGCCGTGCGGGCCTACCGGTAGCGCCCGTTCTGTCCCGCGCGTGCCCGAGCCCCGCCGGACGGTGTGTCCGACGGGGCGTCCGTTCGGCGGGGCGACCTCAGGAGTGTGCGTCGGTGGCGGGGCACGGAAGGTGCCCCGCCATCGAGGGCCTCCGGGGGCTGCACGACGCGTGACGGCCTGTCAGGGGCAGGAGCCGTACTTCTGAGCCTTGATGTACGCGGTGGCGTCGTTCGACACCTTGACGTACACGGCGCTCAGCCCCGACCGGTTGTAGGACGTCGTCCAGCTGTGGACCAGGTCGGTGAACTGGACCTTGTAGCACCAGCCCGCGTCGACGCGGAAGGCGTCCCAGTCCTGTCCGGCAGGGGTCTGCGTCCAGGGGGCGAGGGACTTGGTGTACGTCAGGGAGACACACCCGGTGCTGGCGGTGCCGGTGCTGCCGCTGCTGCAGGTCCAGTCGCGGACCGCGGTCGCGCTGTAGCTGCTCTGGTTCACGGTCTCGGAGCACACGATGGTGCAGGAGCTGCCTGCCGCGGCGGGTTGGACCGGTCCCAGGAGGCCCGCGGCGGCCGTCGTGAGGCCGACGGCGGCGGCCTTGGCCCACCTGGATCGTGCCGAGGATCGCATGCGTTTCCCCTTGTCTGCCCGTGAAGGCGTCACACTTGAATCGAACTCCCGTTCGCAAAGTTCAAGTAAAGTCATCGTGGCACGTCTGCACGGGGGTGTCACCCCTTTCGGCGGAAGCCGAAGGGTGAGCAGGGCATGGAACCCTCGCGGTGCCCGGCGGTCCTCCCGGGACCACCGGCCAGGACGGGTGCCCGACTGCTGCGCGGATGCGCCGGACCCCGGACCTCGCCGAGGCAATGGCCATCGCCGCACGCAAGGCGTTCGTCATCCTCGACGGCACCCTGCTGCCCCTCGACCGGGGGACCTCCCGGCCGAGGGCTGGGGGCGATCGCCGCCGACCGGCCGTACCACTCCGGCAAGCACAAGAAGCACGGCATGAACGTGCAGGTCATCGCCGACCCTCCCCCAGCCTGACGGCCGGGAGGTGCCCCCAGCCGGGCTGCTGTGGGCCTCGCCCGCCCTGCCCGGCGCGGTCCACGCCATCAAGGCCGCCCGCACCCACGGCATCATCGACACCCCGGCCGAGGCCGATGTGCGCTGCTGGTCCGACAAGGGGTACCAGAGCGCCTGCGGCACGGTGCGCGTCCCCTGCCGCAGCCGCTGGGAGAAGCTCTCCGCGGGCCAGAAGGCCGATGGGGGCACCCCCGGCCGAAGGCTGGGGGAGTCTCCCACGCCAGGATCCGCGCGGTCGGCGAACAGGCGACGGCCACCCTGGAGTCCGGGCGGCTCCTGCGCAAGCTCCGCTGCAGCACCACCCGCAGCACCGACCCGGTCAGGGCCGTCCTCGCCCTCCACCTGGCGACGTCAGGCCGAGGTGGGAAAAGCCTCAGTGATCCTGGCGGATGCCATCCGGTCAGATCTTGCTGCTCGCCCCCTGGGCCGGGTCTCCGTGGAGGTGCGCTGCGATCCGCCGCTGTCCGGGGACGTTGCTGTCAGCCGTCGCTGTCAGCCCACCGGGCGGGCAGGTCCACAGCCTGGTTGTGGAACTCCCGCTCGGCCTCACGGCACGGGGCGAGGAAGAACGCACGCTGAGCTTCGCCGAGGCCGCAGTCGAGCAGGTGCATGGTGACAAGCACCGCCTCCATGCCGTTGCAGCCATGGTCCTTCAGGTGCTGCTGCAATGCGTCTGCGTCCCGGGTGTCGCCCCACATCGGTCGGGCTTCCTCGACCATGGCCGCGATGCGTGCTTCCCGAACTGGACCCGACCCCGCACGATCCCCCCCTCTGACGGACTGGGCAATTGTCAAATGCCGTGGACCTGGGTGAAGCTGTGCCGGCCTCGCCTGCGGTGCTCTCCGGGGGTTCCCCAGGTGTCACTCCGAGGGTGTCGAGGAGACCCGGTTGAAGAACCGTCCGGCCATGTCGGCCCCGATGATGACGCCGTCGGCATCGCGGGTGAGGAAACCGCGCTGGCCGATCAGGCCGCCGCCGGTGACGATGTACTCGTCGCCGTTCCCAGGGAGCAGGCCGAGGCCGGCCGGCGGCAGGTCCGCCGGCAGCTCCCTGCCGGCCGCCGCGCGGATCTCCGGCTTGATCCGGCATTCGACCGTCATCGTGTCGCCGTCGGTGTCGATGATCAGCGTCATGAGTTCGTTCTCGTAGTGCCCGGTGATCTCCCGGGCGCGCTGCGGGTCGTACGGGAGCGGCTCGGGCTCCCGCTCGACCACGCCGAGGTGGTGTTCGAGCACCCAGCGGAGCACGGCCTGGTTGAACTCCAACCCGTTGTCGGGCCCGGCATTGGACGCCGCCACGACGGCGAAGTCCCGCTCCGGTACCAGCAGCAGATCGGCGAACTGGCCGTTGGTCGATCCGCCGTGCCCGACGGTGCGCACGCCGTCCACGTCGCGCAGGAACCAGCCGAGGCCGATGGCGTCGCCGAGCGTGGAGCCGTGCAGCTCCACCGTCGGCTCCTGCATGCGCCTCGCCAGGTCACTGCCGCCGAGGTGGAACCGGGCCCAGCGCAATTGGTCGGAGACCGAGGACACCAGGCCGCCGCCCGGGTTGTTGCCGCGTGTGTCCTTCCATGTTCGGGCGACCTTGAGCGCTCCTTCGCTGAGGTTGTGGCCCACGGCGAACCGGCGGGTGATGGCCTGCCCGGCGGTGAAGACGCTGTCCGCCATGCCGGCCTGTTCCAGGACGAGCGAGGTGACAGCGGCCTCGTAGGTCTCGCCGGTGGCGTTCTCAACGACCCGGCCGAGCAGGTTGTAGCCGAGCTGGCTGTAGGAGGCGCGGCCGCCGACCGGGCCGATCAGCGGCACCTCGGCCATCCTGGCCACCTCGCGGGCCAGCGCGTCGTCTCCGTCCCCGCTGTCGAAGACCATCCGGGTATCCAGCCCGGCGGTGTGGTTGAGCAGGTTCAGGATGGTGATCTGCGCGGCCGCGTCCTCATCGGGGAGCCGGAGTTCGGGAACGTAGCGGCGCACTGGCGCCTCCAGCTCGACCCGGCCCTGCTCGACCAGGCGCATGATCGCGGTCGCCGTGCAGGTCTTGGTGACCGAGCCCAGTACGAAGAGTGTGTCCCGGTCGACGGGCAGCGGGTTGTCGATGCTCGTCACGCCGTGGCAGACGGTCAGCTCCCGTCCGTCCGCACGGACTCCCACCGCTGCACCCGGGATGCCGAGCTCCTCGGCCTTCCCCTCGACGAACTCCGCCAGCGCATCGTGTGACATCTCGATTCCCCCTCGATCGGTGTGGTTCTCGCACGGCGTCTCGGGCGTCGCGGCGACTTGCACCCTGGTCAAGCGGAGGCTAGCGAATGACTTGAACACTGTGCAAGAGTCTTCTTGAACGGCGTGCAAGTCGAGGGCTATCGTGCATCCATGCCCCGCAACACACTGACGCGCGAACAGATCCTCACCGCCGCCATCGCACTGCTGGACGCCGAAGGGCTGGAGGGCCTGAGCATGCGGGCGCTGGGCCAGCGGCTGGGCTCGGCGGCCACCGCGGTCTACTGGCACGTGGGCAGCAAGGACAACCTCATCGCTCTCGCCGGCGACCAGCTGTGGCACGACATCGCGCTGCCCGACCCGGACGAGGTCGGCTGGCGCACGGCGGCCACCGTCATGGCCGGCGACCTGTACGCGATGCTCACCCGCCACCCGTGGCTGCTGCAGGCCTTTGGCTCCTTCCTCATGTTCGGCCCCGGCAAGGCCCGCCACGACGACCACCTCCTCGCCATCTGCGAAGCCGCGGGATTCGCCGGTCCCGCAGCCGACCAGGCCGCGGCCGCCGTCTTCACCTTCGTCCTCGGCAACGCCCTCGGCCCGGCCGCAACAGCCTCACTCGCCCGCAAACTGCGGCGCGAAGGCAGCAGCGCCGAGCAGGCCATCGGCGACGCCCAGGCCGAGGCCCGCGAGATCGCCGCACATTTCCCTCGGCTGCGCGCCCGCCTGGACACCCACAGTGCCGACTACGGCGCGGCGCCCGGCGGCACTTTCCAGACCGGCCTTCGGGCCATCCTCGATGGGCTGGAGGCGCTGCAACGCGGGCCTGCTCGGTGACCATCACCCGATGATTCGGGAGGGTGCGCCCGGCCCACGGTTCGAAGGCGGGGCTGCCGGCGCCGCGGGTGGCCTCGGTGCGGAGCTTGACGGTGGAGAAGGCCGACTCGAGGGGATTCGTGGTCCGCAAGTGGACCCAGTGCTCGGCCGGGAAGTCGTAGAAGGCCGGCAGCTCCTCCCGGTCGTCGGCGATCTCCGCGACGGCCTTGGGGAACTTGGCGCCGTAGGTCTTCGCGGATGCATCGATCGCCTTCTCGGCATGCGCGCGGTTTTCGGCGTTGTGGACCTCCTGCATCGCCTTCGTCGCGCCCGGCGGTGCTGACTTCGGCAGGGCGGCCGTGACATTTCGGGCCTTGTGGACCCAGCGCTGATGCCGGGCGGCAGGGAACACCTCGGCCAGGGCCTTCCACAGGCCCGTCGCACCGTCGCCGACGACGAGTTCGGGGTCGCGCATGCCGCGGCGGCGGCAGTCGCGCAGCAGGTCGGCCCACGACTCGGTGGACTCCCGCAGCCCCTCGGCCAGGGCGATCAGCTCCTTGGTGCCGTCCAGGCGCACTCCGAGCAGGGCCAGGACGCAGGAGTGGGCCTGGCCGAGGCGGACCTTGGGGTGCACCCCGTGGGCCCGCACGTGGACGTCGGTCAATCACCCGGGAAGGTGCGCTCTTCGTGCGCTCCCGGGGCGCCGATCCACAAGTCCTGAGCACTGCTCTGACGGACTGCGGTCACCTCGCACCGGCACGCCGCCATCAGTTGCCCTGGAACTGACCGGCCTTGTGATCCACCTGCACGGTCTCGACCCGCTCGGCCTCCGGCCTGCGGCGACGTAGGCGCTGTCTGTCGCCGCCGGTCAGCCATGGTCCGCCTCGTACGGCCCAAAGGCGGCCCAGGCGCCTCGGTTACGCATCGGCGGTAGAGCGATCTCGGGAGCCTCACCCCGTTCTGCGTGCGCCGCGGAGAGGCGCCTTCTGCGAGGACTGCCCGGGTAGCGGGCGTTCCGGGCCGGCTGCGTGCGCCGTAGACCAGAGCGCCGACCAGTGAGCCGCCGGCGTTCAGGGTGAGCAGGACGGGCGCTCCGCCGGGCGTTGGCCAGTGTTCGGCGTAGGAGACCACCAGGACGTTGAGGGTGCCGATGGCAAAGCCGGTTCCGGCGAGGGCGGCGAGCAGAGCGACCAGGGGAGGACTGCGCAAGGGGCCGAGCCAGTGGCTGGCGTGGGGGGAGGCCTTCCAGTGCCGAGAGGGCGCGGCGGTGGCGACCACGACGACCCCGAGCATGCCCAGCAGCGCCTGGGCGAGCAGCGCGAGTGTGGGTGATCGGGCAGCGACGCAGGCGGTCACCACCAGAGGTCCGGCGACGAAGACAAACTCTTGTGCGATGGAGTCCAGGGCGTAGGCGGACTCCAACCGGTCCTGAGGGGCGATGTCGTGCCACAGGACTCGCAGGCAGGGCTCCAGGGGTGGGGTCATGGCACCCGCGAGGGCCGTCCCCACCAGAACCGGGAGTCTGTGGCTGGGAGCCAGAGCGACGGTGATGAATCCCGCCCCGGCCAGGACAGCGGTGGGGGCCAACACTCTGGCTTGTCCCCAACGGTCGACCGCCCGTCCCAGCAGCGGTGCGCCGATGGCTGCGGCGATGGCGAAGGTGCCGGCGGCCGTGCCCACGAATCCGTAGCTCGCCCCGGCCTTGCGCAGGGCCAGCGGGATGGTGAGGGCGGCCATCGCAGGGGGAAGGCGCCCGACCCAACTGCCGATCAGCGGACGAGCGACGTGGGGAGCCCGTAGTAACGACAGGTAAGCCATGGTGGGCACCCTAGGGCGGTCAATGGTCGGCTCGCGCACTCTTTTCGAGGGCGCGAGGCAACTACCTTTTCTGCGCCTCGGCCGCCCACGTCCTCCAGAAGTCCTGGCCGTCACCCCGTAGGCGGTTGCGGGCTGCCCAAGGCCGGTGGAGCGGTTTTGGGCGGTGGCCTGTGCGGGCTGGGGTCGAGCAAGATCAGGGGCCGTACGCCGGCCGCTCATCGGGCTGGCTCCTGCCTGCCCGTGTCCATCCCGATCGGCTCCCTGGTCGTGCCCTACGCGGGTCCCGGACCGGGGAGGTGCCTGACGATTGTGCCGGCGCCCGCCTCGGCCACCGGCTGGCCTGCTCACCCTCTCCCGCCTCGCGGCGCGGAGCGGGCCGCCGCCGGAGCGGGGCGAGGACAGGAGCGAGGCGAGCGCCTTGAGGGAGTGGTCCACGTCGTTCGTCCGGTGCGGATCGTCGGCGCCGAGCCGGTGTTCGCTCCGCCGAAGGGCCGCAGGCTGCGAGACGTGCCGTTGCCTGACCCGGTCGCTCAAGCCCTGCCGGAGGGGCGGGTGGCGGAGCCGCCCGGCGGACGACGACGCCCCCGCCGGAAGGTGTTCCCGGCGGGGGCATCGGCACGTTCGACGGCCCACGGACGGCCCAAAGACGGCGCAGGAGGGCGGTCACCCGCCCTGACCCGTGGCGGTCTCAGATGTCGAAGTAGAGCTCGAACTCGTGCGGGTGCGGCCGCAGCTGGATCGGGGCGACCTCCTGGGTGCGCTTGAAGTCGATCCAGGTCTCGATGAGGTCCGGGGTGAAGACGCCGCCCGCGAGCAGGTACTCGTGGTCGGCCTCCAGGGCGTCGAGGACGGCCGGGAGGGAGGCGGGGACCTGCGGGACCGCGGCGTGCTCGTCGGGGGCGAGCTCGTAGAGGTCCTTGTCGACCGGCTCCAGCGGCTCGATCTTGTTCTTGATGCCGTCCAGGCCGGCCAGCAGCATGGCCGAGAAGGCCAGGTACGGGTTGGAGGACGGGTCCGGGGCGCGGAACTCGATGCGCTTGGCCTTGGCGTTCGACCCGGTGATCGGGATGCGGATCGCCGCGGAGCGGTTGCGCTGCGAGTACACCAGGTTGACCGGGGCCTCGAAGCCGGGGACCAGGCGGTGGTAGGAGTTCACCGTCGGGTTGGTGAAGGCCAGCAGCGACGGGGCGTGCTTGAGCAGGCCGCCGATGTAGTAGCGGGCGGTGTCGGAGAGGCCCGCGTAGCCCTGCTCGTCGTAGAAGAGCGGGGAGCCGTCGGACCACAGCGACTGGTGGACGTGCATGCCCGAGCCGTTGTCGCCGAAGATCGGCTTCGGCATGAAGGTGGCGGTCTTGCCGTTCCGCCAGGCGACGTTCTTGATGATGTACTTGAACAGCATCAGGTCGTCGGCCGAGGCCAGCAGGCTGTTGAACTTGTAGTTGATCTCGGCCTGGCCGGCGGTGCCCACCTCGTGGTGCTGGCGCTCGACCTCGAGGCCGGCCTTGGCGAGCTCCAGCGACATCTCGGCGCGGAGGTCGGCGAAGTGGTCGACCGGCGGGGCCGGGAAGTAGCCGCCCTTGTAGCGGACCTTGTAGCCGCGGTTGTCCTCGAGGGCGCCGGTGTTCCAGGCGCCTGCCTCGGAGTCGATGTGGTAGAACGCCTCGTTCGACTTCGTCTCGAAGCGGACGCTGTCGAAGACGTAGAACTCGGCCTCGGGGCCGAAGTACGCGGTGTCGGCGATGCCGGAGGAGGCGAGGTACGCCTCGGCCTTCTTGGCCACGTTCCGCGGGTCGCGGCTGTACTGCTCGCCGGTGATCGGGTCGTGGATGAAGAAGTTGATGTTGAGGGTGGAGTCCTTGCGGAACGGGTCCACGCGGGCGGTGCTCAGGTCCGGCACCAGGGCCATGTCGGACTCGTGGATGGCCTGGAAGCCGCGGATCGACGAGCCGTCGAACATCAGCTGCTCGGCGGGGTCGAACGAAGCGGCCGGCACCGTGAAGTGCTGCATGACGCCCGGCAGGTCGCAGAACCTGACATCGACGAACTTGACGTCGTTGTCCGAGATGTAGCGCGACACCTCGTCGGCGTTGTTGAACATCCATCCTCCTCGGCCCGGCGGGAACGCCAGGAGTTTCGCGTGAACGGGCCGCTCGTCCCGACCGGCCGCGTTGCGGCAACGATAGGAAGGAGCCGTTTCTCAAGCATGACTCGTCTGTTTCGCGGATGTTAACCGCCCTCGCGGGCGCCTTGCCGGACCTGCGTGGTTCCGGGGGTTTCGCGGGGTGGGGGGCGGTCGGGGCGGTGCCCCCGCGCGCAAGTGGTCTGGACCAATTCTTCACCCGTTCCGGCGCGCCGTCCCGCCCTTACCGGCAGGCCGTCCGGAATGTCAAGGACCCAGGGGCGACCGCCGGGGGCCGCCCGGTTACTGTGGAGGCGTGGACAGCAGAGAAGCACTCGGTTCCTGGATCGACGGCCCCAGGGCCGCCGCCGAGCGGATGGGCGCCGACTTCGGCTACCGCGGCGAACGGCTCGGCCTGCCCGAGCACGGCCCGGGCTCGATCGCCCCGCTGGGCCGCCGGATCGGCGCCCTCCTCGTCGACGGCTGGCTCTGCGGCCTGATCGCGTACGGGCTGATCACCCGCGGCGACGCCGCCCAGGCCAACCTCTGGACGACCCCCCTCTTCCTCCTCATGAGCACGGTGCTGATCGGCACGGCCGGCTCCACCCTCGGCAAGCGGCTCTTCGGGCTCCGCGTGGTCCGGCTCGACGGCGGCCGGGCGACGCTGGTCCAGGCGTTCGGCCGCAGCCTGCTGCTCGTCCTGCTCGTGCCGGCGCTGGTCTGGGACCGGGACAGCCGTGGGCTCCACGACAAGGCGCTGGGGACGGTCGAGGTCCGCATCTGACGGCCCTGTCCGGCACGCACAGGCCGGGCACGTCCCGGCCCGCCACGTGCTGGTCCGGCACGCCCCGGGCCCGGCCCCGCCCGGTACCGGCCCGTGGCCCCGCACCGGAGGGGTGCCCGGGAGCCGCGTTCCGGACCCGCCGCGCCTTCGCGGGGCGGCGCCTCCGCACGGCGCCCCTGACCGGGAGAGCGGCCCCCGCACACGGAGGCGGCCCCGCCGCGGTCCCCCTGAGGGGTTCCGCGGCGGGGCCGCCTGCTGTCCCCGGAGCGGCGCGCCGGCCGCTCAGCGCATCCGGCCGCCCTTGGGCATCCGCGCGTTGCGCGGCAGCGGGCCCTTGGGCACCGGCGCCTTGGAGAGCAGGTCGCCCATCGCCCGCAGCCGGTCGTTGATCTCGGTGACCTGGCCGGGCGTGATGGCGCGCGGCAGGCGCATCAGGTGGACCTGGAGCTTCTTGAGCGGGACCTCGCCCTCGCCGTCGCCCACGATCACGTCGTGGACCGGCACGTCGCCGACGACCCGCGCCATCTTGCGCTTCTCGGCCGCCAGCAGGGGGCGGATCCGGTTGGGGTTGCCCTCGCCGATCAGCGCGATGCCGGGGCGGCCGACCGCACGGTACACGGCGTCCTGGTTGCGGGTGACGGCCACCGGGGTCGGGCTGGTGCTCCAGCCGCGGCGCATGTTGTTCAGCACGGCCGCGGCCGCTCCCGGCTGGCCCTCCATCTGCCCGAAGGCGGCCCGCTCGGCGCGCCGGCCGAAGACGACCGCCATCGCCAGGAACGCCAGCACGAAGCCCAGGATGCCCAGGTAGACCGGGTGGTCGATCAACAGGCCGATGGCGAGGAACACGCCGAAGGTGATGATGCCGACGCCGGCGATGATCAGACCGATCCGGGTGTCCACCCGCTTGGTCATCTGGTAGGCCAGACGGATCTGCTTCAGCCGTCCGGAGTTCTCGGATTCTTCCCTCGCCATGAGGGCAATGCTACGGGGCCGTGGCTGCTGATGCCCAAGCCCGGTCCCCGATCCGGCAGATCCGGAACGCGACCGTGTCCGTTCCGGGCGGATCCGGTCCGGTCCGGCGCGGGTGCGGTGCTCCGGCCCGCGGGGCGCGGGCCGGCACGGGCGACCCGCGGGGACGAGGGCGACCCGGCCGGGACGGCCTGACCGCCGCGGCCCGGCTCCCCGGGCGCGGGGCCCGGCTGCCGGGGCACGGGGTGCGCGGGCGCGGCCGCGCGGTGCCCCGCGGCGGGCCTCAGCGCAGCACGGAGGCGTCCTGCGCCGTGTCCGTGCGGGCGGCCGCCAGGGCGCCGAGCACGGTGGCGGTCTCCGCCCGGTCCGCGGCCTGGCGGCGGTTCTCGCAGACCGCGTCCCAGGCGTTGCGGCGGGCGACCTGCTGGCCGCCCGAGAACAGCACCGACTCGGCCATCCGCAGCGCGGTGACGAAGCCGTTGATACCGGCAGCTCCAGGTACGACGGTGCCGACCTGCATGGTGAGCAACTCCCCTCGTAGGGTCGTGTCCTCGCCCCGAACGGGCGTCCCGCACGCGCCGCCCGCCGCCGGTGCGCGGGCGGGCGGCGGCGCGGTCACCGGTCCAGGGTCACCACATCGTGTTACCAGTCGGTGACCGGAGCGTCAAACCGCGATGAAAGCCTCACTCCGGCCGTCGCCGGCGCCTCCGGGGGCCTCCCGGGGAGACGCCGCAGCTCAGGCGTCCGCGTGCTGCGCCCGGCGCTCCAGCGCCTGCCGGTACAGCCGTCCGGCGCGGTACGACGAACGGACGAGCGGGCCGGACATGACCCCGGCGAAGCCGATCTCCTCGGCCTCCTCCTGGAGCTCCACGAACTCCTGCGGCTTCACCCAGCGCTCGACGGGGTGGTGCCGCACGGTCGGCCGCAGGTACTGGGTGATCGTGATCAGCTCGCAGCCCGCGTCGTGCAGGTCCTGCAGGGCCTGGCTGACCTCCTCGCGGGTCTCGCCCATGCCCAGGATGAGGTTCGACTTGGTCACCAGCCCGGCCGCGCGGGCCTGGGTGATCACCGACAGCGAGCGCTCGTACCGGAAGGCGGGGCGGATGCGCTTGAAGATCCGCGGGACCGTCTCGACGTTGTGCGCCAGCACCTCCGGCCGGGAGGAGAAGACCTCGGCCAGCTGCTCCGGCACCGCGTTGAAGTCCGGGACGAGCAGCTCGACGCCGGTCCGGCCGCCCTCGCGGCCGGCGGTCATCGCGTGCACCTGGCGCACGGTCTCCGCGTACAGCCAGGCGCCGCCGTCCTCCAGGTCGTCGCGGGCGACGCCGGTGATCGTGGCGTAGTTGAGGTCCATGGTGAGGATGGACTCGGCCACCCGGCGCGGCTCGTCGCGGTCGAACTCCGCGGGCTTGCCGGTGTCGATCTGGCAGAAGTCGCAGCGCCGGGTGCACTGGTCGCCGCCGATGAGGAAGGTCGCCTCGCGGTCCTCCCAGCACTCGAAGATGTTGGGACAGCCCGCCTCCTGGCAGACGGTGTGCAGGCCCTCGCGCTTCACCAGTGCCTGCAGGCCGGTGTACTCGGGGCCCATCTTCGCCCGGGTCTTGATCCACTCGGGCTTCCGCTCGATGGGGGTCTCGCTGTTGCGGACCTCCAGGCGAAGCAGCTTCCGGCCGTCGGGTGCGACAGCGGACACGTGCGGCTCCCTAACTCGTCTTCTGTGCGACACACCCAGGGTACGCCTGGGGTTGTGCGGTTCCCGCAGGCCGGGTGGCCCGCAATCGCAGGCCCGGTCGGACCCGCGGGGCGGATCAGGCCGCGCCGACCGGCGCGGACATCTCCGCCAGGACGTCCCCCAGGTGCCGCTCCACCACGGGCAGCGCCTCCGCGACCGTGAAGTCCCGCCCCAGCTCGGTGCTGAGCGACCCCACGCCGGCGTCCCGGATGCCGCAGGGCACGATCCGGTCGAACCAGCCCATGTCCGGGTCGCAGTTGAGCGCGAAGCCGTGCATGGTCACCCCGCGCGCCACCCGCACCCCGATCGCGGCCAGCTTGCGGTCGTCGCCGCGCTGCCCGGCGTTGGAGGGCGCGTACTCGGGCCCGGCCAGCCGCGGGTCCAGGCCCGCCTTCAGGCCCATCCGCAGGGTCAGCCCGCCCACGTCCACCTGCCGGTCCGGGTCGGGCGCCGCGCCGGGGATCTCCTCGCCCAGCACCCACACCCCGCTGCGGCCCTCCACCCGGGTCGTGTCCAGGCCGAACTCGGCGCAGGAGCGGATCAGGGCCTCCTCCAGGCGCCGGACGTACGCGACCACGTCCATCGGCTCCGGCAGCCGCACGATCGGGTAGCCGACCAGCTGCCCGGGGCCGTGCCAGGTGATCTCGCCGCCGCGGTCCACCTGCACCACGGGGGTGCCGTCCAGCGGGTAGTCCTCGGGGTTGGTGCGGCGTCCGGCGGTGAAGACGGGCGGGTGCTCCAGCAGCAGCACGGTGTCGGGGATCTCGTCCGCGACGCGCAGGGCGTGCAGCCTGCGCTGCTCCTCCCACGCCTCCTCGTACGGGACCATGCCCGCGCCGATGCCCATCCGCACGAACCGCACGTCCTCGCTCACCGCTGCCCGCTCCTCGTCCAGGTGGCCGCCGTCCGGCCGCCGATGTCCGGCCCAGCCACTGTACGCCCGGCCGTGCGGTGCCCCTCAGCCCGCCGGGGGGCCGCCCCCGCCCTCCGGACCCCCGCAGCCCCCCGGGCCCGCCGCGCCGCCGGCGAGCAGGTGCAGCCGCAGCGCCAGCTGGAGCTCCAGCGCCCGCTCCGGGCCGTTCCAGTCGCGGCCCAGCAGCGCCTGCACCCGGTCCAGCCGCTGCACCACCGTGTTCACGTGGACGTGCAGCACGTCCTTGGCCCGGGTCAGGCTGCCGCCGCAGTCGAAGTAGGCCCGCAGGGTCCGCACCAGCTCCGTGCCGCGCCGGGCGTCGTACGCCAGCAGCGGGCCCAGCGCCGACTCCACGAACCCGTCCACGTCGTGCCCGTCGCCCAGCAGCACCCCCAGGAAGCCCAGGTCGTCCGCGGCGGCACCGTCGCCCTCCCGGCCCAGCGTCCGCAGCGCCCGCAGGCACCGCTGCGCCTCGGCGTGGGCGGAGGCGAGGGCCGCCGGCCCGGTCGCCGGGCCCCCGGCGCCCACGGTCACCGGCAGGCCGGCCAGCCGCGCCAGCCGGTCCGCGGCGGACCGGGCCGCCGCGGAGGGGCCGCCCGCCGCCGGGTCCTCCGGCAGGAGCAGCACCACGCCCTCGCCGTGCTCCGCGCTCACCCCGCGGGAGCCGAAGAGGTGGCGGACCGCGGCGCCCGCCAGCCGGGCGCGGTCGGCGCAGGCCGCGGCGAGCACGACGTGCGGGCGCATCAGGTCCAGGCCCAGCCGCCGGGCCCGCAGCACCAGGCCCGCCGGGTCCCGCTCGGGAGCGGTCAGCAGGTCGGTGAGCAGCTCCCCGCGCACCCGGTTCTCCGCCTCCGCCACCGACCGGCGCAGCAGCAGGAGCAGCGCGGTCACCACCGCGGCCCGTTCGAACAGCCGCCGGTCCGGGTCGTCCAGCTCCCCCCGGCCGTGCAGCACCAGGCTGCCGAGCGTCTCCTGGCCCGCCAGCACCGCGCACACCCACCGTCCGCCGCGCCGCACGGCGCGGCCCGAGGCCCGGGAGTCGGCGACGGCGGCGGCCAGCTCCCCGGTGCCCGCCGGGTCGGACGGCCCGGTCAGCGGGTGGCCGTCCGGGTCGTGCACCGCGATGGCGCCGTCCAGCAGGGACGCCACGGCCGCCGCCACCTGCGGCACCTCGCCGCCGCGCAGCACGAGGTCGGCGAGCCGGTCGTGGGCCTCCTCGGCGCGCTGCATGGCCGCGGAGTGCTCGCGGATCACCGCGTGGGCCGCGTTCAGGTCGGCGAGCGCCGCCCGGGTCTCGGCCAGGGCCTTCGCGGTGTCGATGGCGATGGCGGCGTGCGCGGCGAGGGAGCAGAGCAGCGCCACCTCCTCGGGGGAGAAGGCGCGCGGTGTGCGGTCGGCGGCGAACAGCACCCCGATCACCTTGCTGCCGTCCCGCGACCCCAGGAGCAGCGGGACGCCGAGGATGGCGACCAGCCCCTCGTCCAGCACCCCGGCGTCGATGGTGCCGGTGTGGTGGAAGCGGCTGTCGGTGCGGTAGTCCGGGGTGGCGTACGGGCGGGCGGTCTGCGCCACCAGGCCGCCCAGGCCGACGCCCAGGCCGAGCCGCAGGGTCTGGAAGAGCGCGGAGACCGAGCCGTCGGTGACCCGCATGTAGGTGTCCCCGGCCTCCTCGTCGGGGAGCGTGAGGTACGCGGTGTCGGTGCCCAGCAGCAGCCGGGCGCGGCGCACGATGGCCTTCAGCACCTCGTCCAGGTCGCGGGAGGCCGCGAGGTCGCCCGCCGTGTCGAAAAGGGCCGTCAGCTCGGCCTCGCGGCGCCGGTGCTGGCCCAGGGTGCGGTGCACCTGCAGTGCGAGCCGCGCCGCCTCCTCGACCTCGGCCAGGACGGCGGGGGAGGCGCCGGACCGGCGCGCGTCGGCGGACACCTCGGCGAAGTCCTCGGCCGGGGCCCCGGAGGCCAGCAGGGCCAGCAGCCGCCGCAGGGCCGGGGCCGCGCCGCCGACGGGGGTGGAGTCGTTCATGGTCGGCCCATCGTGCCAGGCCGTCCGCGGGCCGGGGGAGGCCCGGGACGTGCGGCGGGGCCGGCGGGCGTGAGGGTGCGCCGCGCCGGCCCCGGGAGGGGGTGGGGGAGCAGGGGTCAGACGGCGCTGCCGCGGGCGGCGAGGTCGTCGGCGGACGCGGCCCGCCCGGCTCCGGAGGGCGCCACCTCGGCGAGGTCGCGGTCCTTGGTCTCGCGGGCCGCCAGCATCGCCACCACCGTGATCACGGAGGCGATCGCCACGTAGACCGAGATCGGGGTGGACGAGCCGTACCCCTTCAGCAGGGCGGTGGCGATCAGCGGCGCGGGCGCGCCCGCCGCCACCGAGGCGAACTGGGCGCCGATCGACGAGCCGGAGTAGCGCATCCGGGTCGCGAACAGCTCCGAGAAGAAGGCCGCCTGCGGGGCGTACATGGCGCTGTGGAAGACCAGGCCGACGGTGATCGCCGTCACCAGGGAGAGGAAGCTCTTCGTGTCCACCATGGTGAAGAAGACGAAGGCCCAGACGCCCACGCCGACCGCGCCCACCAGGTAGACCGGCCTGCGGCCGACCCGGTCGGACAGCGCGCCGAAGAGCGGGATCAGGGCGAACTGGATCGCGGAGGCGATGAGCACCGCGTTGAGGGCGGTCTGCTTCGGCAGGCCCACGTGCGTGGTGGCGTAGGCGAGGACGAAGGTGGTCAGCACGTAGTACGAGATGTTCTCGGCCATGCGGGCGCCCATGGCGACCAGCACGTCCCGCCAGTGGTGGCGCAGCACCGCGAGCAGCGGGGGCTGCTCCGCGGCCTGCTCGACCGCCTTGCGGGCCTCGGCGCGGGCCAGGGCCTCCTTGAAGAGCGGCGACTCGTCGACCGAGAGCCGGATCCACAGGCCGACGCCCACCAGGACCGCCGAGAGCAGGAACGGGACGCGCCAGCCCCAGGACAGGAACGCCGCGTCGGACTGCACGGTGGTCAGCAGCGAGAGCACGCCCGCCGCCAGCAGGTTGCCGGCCGGGGCGCCGCCCTGCGGCCAGGACGCCCAGAAGCCGCGCCGCTTCGCGTCGCCGTGCTCGGAGACCAGCAGGACGGCGCCGCCCCACTCGCCGCCCAGGGCGAAGCCCTGCACCAGGCGCAGCACGGTCAGCAGGACCGGCGCCGCCGCGCCGATCGAGGCGTACGTCGGCAGGCAGCCGATCAGGGTGGTCGCGCCGCCCATGAGCAGCAGCGAGAGCACCAGCAGCCGCTTGCGGCCGATCCGGTCGCCGAAGTGGCCGAAGACCAGGGCGCCCACGGGGCGGGCGGCGAAGCCGATGGCGTAGGTGAGGAAGGAGAGCAGCGTGCCGGTCAGCGGGTCGCTCTCGGGGAAGAACACCTTGCCGAAGACGAGGGCGGCTGCGGTGCCGTAGAGGAAGTAGTCGTACCACTCGATGGTGGTGCCGATCAGGCTGGCTGCCACGACCTTGGGCAGGTGGGCGGGTCTGGAGCCGGGCGCGTTCGCGGCACTGGGAGCGCTGGCCATGGGTCACCGTCTCTGGGGGTGGGGGCGGGCGGGGCGGGCGCGGCCGGCGGGGGAGCCGGCCGCACCGGGTGGTGCTTCTCGCGGGTGGTGCGGCTGGTGCGGGTGGCGCGGGTGGTGCGGCTGGTGCGGGTAGCGCGAGTGGTGCGGCTGGTGCGGGTAGCGCGGGTGGTGCGGGTGGTTCCGGAGGGGTCAGCGGGCGGTCCAGCCGCCGTCCAGGGGGAGGCTGGTGCCGGTCATGTACGAGGCGTGGGGGGAGCAGAGCCACAGGGCCGCCTCGGCGACCTCGGCGGGCTCGATCAGCCGCTTGATCGCGGTGCGGTCCAGCATGATCCGCTCCACGACCTCGTCCTCGCCGATGCCGTGGGCCGCGGCCTGGGCGGCGACCTGGTTCTCCACCAGGGGGGTGCGGACGTACCCGGGGTTGATGCAGTTGCTGGTCACGCCGTGGGGGGCGCCCTCCAGCGCCACCGTCTTCGACAGGCCCTCCAGGCCGTGCTTGGCGGTGACGTACGCGGACTTGAAGGCGCTGGCGCGCAGGCCGTGCACGGAGGAGATGTTGACGACCCGTCCCCACCCCCGCGCGTACATGTGGGGCAGCGTGCGGCGCAGGATGCGGAACGGCGCCTCCACCATCACCCGCTGGATCAGGGTGAAGCGCTCCGGGGGGAACTCGTGCAGCGGTGCCACGTGCTGCAGCCCCGCGTTGTTGACCACGATGTCCGCGTCGTCGGGGAGGGAGTCGACCGCGACCGGGTCCGACAGGTCGACGACGTGGGCGGTGCCGCCGGTCTCCCCGGCGACCGCCTCGGCCGCCTCCGCCGCCACGTCGACGACGTACACCCGGGCGCCGGCGGCGGCGAGCGCCACCGCGCAGGCCCGGCCGATGCCGGAGGCGGCCCCGGTGACCAGGGCGGTGCGGCCGGCCAGGTCCCAGGAGTCCGGGCCGGGGGCGCCGGGCAGCGGGGCTGAAGTGGTGTCCATGGCCGGAAACGGTAGGTACGCGCGGCGTCCGCTCACATGGGGGAGCACGCCACGAAAGGCCGCCCGGATGTGTGGGCCGCAGCCATGTCCCTCCGCCGCCCCGGCGGTCGCCGTCGCGCTACCACGGTGCAAACCGCCACAGCACCGTCTTCGTCCCAACGGGCCTGAACGTGTCACCCGTTCGGAGGACCGCGTGCCGGTCGCCGGTCGCGGGCCCCGGATGCTCGCTACATTCACGCCGATTCCCGACAGGGGGCGCCGCACACAGCACCGGGGGACGATCACGTGCCGTCGCGGCGCTCGGAAGGTGTGACGCACATGCCCCAACGACCCGCAACCGACCGCCCGGCCTTCGCGCCGCGGGCCGACCGGCCGCCGGCAGCCGCAGAGCCGCGGACCGGCACCACCGGCCCGCCGCGGCAGGCCGCGGACCGGTCCCACAACCAGCGCCTCGCGGCGCTCATCGAGGAGGCGGGCTTCTCCCACGCCGGACTGGCCAGACGCGTGGACCAGCTCGGCCTCGAGCACGGGCTCGACCTGAGGTACGACAAGACCTCGGTCACCCGCTGGCTGCGCGGCCAGCAGCCCCGGGGGGCCACCCCGGCGCTGATCGCCGAGGTCTTCACCCGCCGGCTGGGCAGACGGCTGGGCGCCCAGGACCTCGGCCTGGACGCCTGCGCCCCGGTCTACGCCGGACTGGAGTTCGCCGAGACGCCCGCCGAGGCCGTCGACATCGTCTCCAGCATGTGGCGCAAGGACACCGGCCCCCACTCCGAGCTGCGCCGGATCGCCTTCACCCCGGCCGGCCTCGTGGTGCCCAGCCGCGACTGGCTCATCGGCCGCACCGACGAGCGGGTCGCCCGCGAGGCCCCGTCCGACCAGGACGGGCAGGACGGGCAGGACGGCCGGCCCCACCGGGCCCCGGCCGGCGGCCTGCGCCCCCCGGCCCGGCCCCTGGGGCCGGGCGGCCGCGTGCCGCTGCAGGGCCGCCGGCCCGGCGCGGCGACGGGCCGGGCGGGCATCAGGGCGGACGCCGAGCACCCCTCGCCGCACCCCCAGCGGGAGGGCCGCGGCGCGCTGCGGGTGGGCCGCGGCGACATCGCCGCCGTCCGGGCCGTCGGCGACCTCTTCCGTGCCCTCGACCACGCCTACGGCGGCGGCCACGCCCGCCAGGCGCTGGTGCGGTACCTGGAGAGCGAGGCCGAGCCGATGCTGCGCGGCCGCTACGGGGAGCCCGTCGGACGGGCGCTGTTCGGCGCGGTCGCCGACCTCACCCGGCTCGCCGGCTGGACCTCCTTCGACATCGCCGCCCACGGCCTCGCCCAGCGCTACTTCGTGCAGGCCCTGCGGCTCTCGCAGGCCGCCAACGACCGCGTCTACGGCGGGTACGTCCTGGTCACCATGAGCCGCCAGGCCGTCCACCTCGGGCACGGCCGGGAGGCGGTGCAGCTCACCCGGGTCGCCCAGCAGGGCGTCGGCACGACGGCGCCCGCCGGACTGCAGTCCCTGATGCACGCCGCCGAGGCCCGCGGCCACGGCGTGCTCGGCGACAGCCGCTCCTGCACCGGGGCGCTGGTCCGCGCCGAGCGGGCCCTGCAGGCCGCCCGGCCCGGCGACGACCAGCCCTCCTGGGCGCGGTCCTTCGACGAGGCGCAGCTCGCCGCCGAGTTCGCCCTGTGCTACCGCGACCTCCAGCAGTGGCGGCTCAGCGCCCAGCACGCGGAGAAGTCACTGCGGCTGCGGTCGCCGGGGTACGCCCGCAGCCGGGTCTTCTCCCGCTGCGTGCTCGCCACCGCCCGGCTCGGCATGGGCGACGTGGACGAGGCCTGCGCGGTGGCCACCGAGGCGCTGCGCGCCGCGGCGGAGATGCGCTCGGCCCGGGCGGTGGAGTACCTGCGGGACTTCCACCGCCGGCTCGCCCCGTACCGCGGCAGCCCCGTCGTGCGGGCCTTCGAGGAGGCCGCGCGCGGCGCCGGGATCGTCTGACCCCGCGCGGCCTCCTCCCGCCGGGCCGCGCCCCGCGCCGCCGGCGGTGCACCGGCCAGGAGTGCACCGGCGGGGGCGCACGGCAGGGGGCGCGCCCGGCGGCGGTGTGCCGCACGCCCGCACGTCGCGGGCCGGGGGCGGCGGAGCGGCTCCGGCCCGCCCCGCCGCCCCCGGCCCGCCGGGGGCGGTCAGGCCGCCGCCGCCTCCCGGACCAGGGCGGGGGCCCCGAGGTCGCGGAGGATCTGCCGGGCGGCCCGCCGTCCGGAGACCAGCGCGCCCTGGACGGAGCTCGTGTCCCGGTGGTCGCCGCAGACGTACAGGCCGCCGATCACCCGCACCGGGCGGCCGAAGTGGTGCGGCGGCGGCATCGCGGGCACCGCCTGCTCCACGTGGCGGACCGCCAGGAACGCCCACGCCGCCGTCGAGGTCCCGTACAGCTCCGACAGCCGCCGCCGCACCCGCGGCTCCAGCGCGGCCGGGCCGCCCGCGTCGAACGACCGCCTCCCCAGCACCGCGGTGGCCACCAGCGACCGCCCGGGCGGCGCGTACGAGGGGTCCACCCGGCTGAGCACCAGCGAGTGCGAGACCGGGCTGGCGCGGTCCGCGTCCAGCAGCAGCAGCGGCTCCGCCAGCGGCGCCTCCGGTGCGACGTGGTAGTACGTGGTCACCGGGTGGAAGCCCGGCAGGTGCAGGCCGGGCAGCAGCCGCGCCGCGGACGCCGCGTCGGTGGCCAGCACCGTGCACCGGCCGCGGACCCGGCCGTGCCCCTCGGTCTCCACCCCGTCCGCCGACACCGCCGTCGCCCGCACGCCCAGCCGCACCGTGCCCGGCGGCAGCCCCTCCGCCAGCTGCCGCGGCACCGCCGCCGCGCCCCCCGCGGGCAGGCAGAGCCGGCCCCGGGCGTACGCGCGCAGCACCAGGTCGGCGCAGCGGCTGCTGGTGGACAGCTCCGGGTCGCTCAGCAGCGCCGTCAGCAGCGGCCGCAGGAAGCCGTCGACCACCCGCGCGGACAGGCCGCGGGCGGCGAGCGCCTGCGCCGTCGTCAGCTCGGGCCGCCTCAGCAGCTGCGGCACGGGGGTCGCGGCGAGGCGGCCCAGCGCGGCCCCCAGCCGGGCCTTGTCCAGCGGGCTGCCGATGGGCGCCCGGACCGCCGCGAGCCGCGCGGCGGGGATGCGGGGGTCGCCGACCCGGTACCGGCGGCCGCCCGCGTGCACCAGCACGCCGGGCGCCAGCGGGCGCAGCTCCAGCCGGCCGGGGTCCAGGGACCGGGAGAGCTCCGGGAGCGAGGTGTTCAGCAGGTGCAGGCCCTGGTCCAGCCGGAAGCCGTCGACCTCCTCCCCGGCCATCCGGCCCCCCACGTGCTGCGCGGCCTCCAGGACCGTCACCGACAGCCCGGCGGCGCACAGGTGGCGGGCCGCGGCCAGACCGGCGGTGCCGGCCCCCACGACCACCACGTCGGGATCGTCGCGGCCGCGGATGCGGTGGGCGAGGTCGTGTGCCGGCACGGGGCGCTCCTCCCTGGTCGCTCCCGGCGTCCGGCGTCCCTGGGGCCGGGCGGCGGGGTGCGGTCCGCCAGGGTGATGCCCCGCCGAGCCGGTCGGCAGACAGGAACTTCCGGCCGAATTCGCCGGGAGGGGCGGACACCGGGGCGGCGCCGTGGCGGGTGGTGCGGACGGGGCGCCCGGGGCACGAGGGGCCGGTCCGGGGACCCCGGACCGCCTCCCCGCCGACCGCCCGCAGGACGGCGGCCGGGAACACCGCCCGGCGGGCCCCCGCCGTCCGGCGGGGGCCGGGCCGTCCCCCGGCCGCCCCCGCCCCCTCCCGGGCCGCTAGAGCGCCGCCCGCACCGCCTCGTCGATCGTCGGGTCCGAGAACCGGAAACCCGCCTCCAGCAGCTTGGCCGGGACCACCCGGTGGCTGCCCACCACCTCCACCGCGAACTCGCCCAGCACCGCCCGCAGCGCCGCCTCCGGCACCGGGAACGGCGTCGGCCGCCGCAGCACCCGGCCCATGGCCGCGGTCACCTCGCGGTTGGTGACCGGCTCGGGCGCGGTCAGGTTCACCGGCCCGCTCAGCCCCTCGGTGTCCACCAGGAAGCGCAGCGCCGCGACCTCGTCCCGCAGCGAGACGAACGACCAGTACTGGTCCCCGGACCCCATCCGGCCGCCCAGCCCCATCCGGAACAGCGGGAACATCCGCGCCCACGCGCCGCCCCCGGAGGCCACCACCAGGCCGGTGCGCGGGTGCACCACCCGGATCCCGGCCTCCGCGGCCGGCTGCGCCGCCTCCTCCCACTCCTGGCACACCCGTGCCAGGAAGTCGCCGCCCGGCGGGGCCGTCTCGTCGACCACCCGGTCGCCGGTCTGCCCGTAGAAGCCGATCGCGGAGCCGGAGACCAGCACCGACGGCGGGGTGGCGAGCCCGGCCAGGGCCTCGGCGAGCGCCGCCGTGCCCAGCACCCGGCTGTCGCGGATCTCCCGCTTGTAGGCGTCGGTCCAGCGGTGGTCGCCGACGCCCGCCCCGGCCAGGTGGACCACGGCCTCCACCCCGGCCAGGCCGGCGGAGTCGACCTGCTGCCGCTGCGGGTCCCAGTGCACCTCCTCCGGGCCCTTCGGGGCGTGCCGGACCAGCCGCACCACCTGGTGGCCGTCGGCGGTCAGTGAGCGGACGAGTGCGGAGCCGATGAGTCCGGACGAGCCGGTGACAGCGATGCGCATGGGCTCATCCTGGCAGCCGGACCCGCGCGGGGGTGAGGACGCGCGCCGGGCGGCCTACAGTGATCCGCATGCCGTCCGACGACCTGATCCGCGACCCGGCCACCGCCGCCCCGGCGGCCCACGGCCCGGCACCCCGCACAGCCCCGCCCGCCGACCCGCGGACCAGGGCCGCCGGGCCGGAGACCGCCGAGTCGGGGACCGCCGGGCCGGAGACCGTCGAGCTGGTGGTCCGCCCGGCCGCCGCCGCCGACGACGCCGCCCTGGCCGACCTCGACCGCCGCAGCTGGTCCCCGCTGAGCGACGTGATGCCGCCGCGCGAGCCCGGCACCCCCTTCTTCGACGAGCGGCACGGCCCGGACCAGTACCAGGTCGCCGTCCTCGACGGCCGGATCGCCGGCTACGTCCGGGTGGTGCCGCCGACACCGCTGCCCAGCAACGCCCACGTCCGCCAGATCCAGGGGCTGGCCGTCGACCCCGGCCTGCGGGGGCGCGGCATCGGGCGGGCCCTGGTCGACGCGGCCGGCGTCCGGGCCCGCGCCGAGGGGGCGCGCCGCCTCACGCTGCGGGTGCTCGGCCGCAACGCCCCCGCCCGGGCCCTGTACGAGCGGTGCGGCTTCGCCGTGGAGGGCGTGCAGCCGGGGGAGTTCCTGCTGGACGGCGCCTACGTCGACGACGTCCTGATGGGCCGCAGCCTCCTCGACGGCGCGGGGCCGCTGCCGCAGGAGGGCCCGCTGCCGTAGGGCCGCCGCCCTGGTGCCGCGCCGGGGTGCCGCGCCCTGATGCCGCGCCGGGGTGCCGCTCCGGGGGGCGCGCCGGGGGTGCGGCTCCCGGGGATGCCGGGCCGCCCGTCCGCCGCGCGGCGCCCCGCCGGACCCTCAGCTCCCGTAGCGGTCCCACAGCCGGGGGAAACGCTCCGCCATCGCCGGGTGGTCCTCGAAGTCCAGCGCCCGCCCGGCCGGCTCGTCGGGCTCGGGCACGTCCAGGTCGGGCAGCGGCCCGCCGGTGAGCCGCTCGTACGCCTCGTCGGCCGCGTAGCCGACGTCCTCGGCGTCGCCGTCCTCCTCCTCGTCGAAGCGGGGGAGGAGCTCGGCGAGGTTGTCGGGGTCGTGCAGCGCGCCCTCGAAGACCTCCCGGCCGCGGCTGATCAGCCAGCACCGGAAGCAGGCGAAGGCGCCCTCGGAGGCCCCGCCCAGCAGCAGGTGGGCGGCACCCCACAGGTCCCAGCGGTACGCCCGCTGGAAGCGCACCTCGAAGAGCCGGGCGAAGTCCGCCACGTCGTCCGGCACGAGCGCGGTCAGCCGCTCCACCAGCAGGTCCGCCTGGTCCTCCGGGTCGCCGTCGGCGGCGTTCCGGGTCTCGTCGAGCAGCTGCCAGAACTCCGTCTCGTACATCACGCCACCAGCATCCACGCCCGGGGGCGCGGCCGCATGCGGCGGGCCGACCGCTCCTGCGAACGGGTGCGCCCCCGGCCCGCCGAGGCGGACCGGGGGCGCACCGCGCCGTGCTGCGGGAGGACTACAGGCCGAGGTCGCCCTCGAACGCGCCCTCCTCCAGGCGGGCCTTGACCGTGCCGAGGTAGCGGGCGGCGTCGGCGCCGTCCACGATCCGGTGGTCGTACGACAGGGCCAGGTAGACCATGTCGCGGACGGCGATCGTCTGGCCGAGCTCGGGGGTCTCGACGACCACCGGGCGCTTGACGGTCGCGCCGATGCCCAGCATGCCGACCTGCGGCTGGTTGAGGATCGGCGTGTCGAACAGCGCGCCGCGCGAGCCGGTGTTGGTCACCGTGAAGGTGCCGCCGGCCAGCTCGTCGGGCTTGAGGCCGCCGTCGCGGGTGCGGGCCGCGAGGTCGGCGGTCCGCTTGGCGATGCCGGCGATGTTGAGGTCGCCCGCGTCGTGGATGACCGGGACGAAGAGCCCCTTCTCCGTGTCCACCGCGATGCCGACGTTCTCGACGTCGTGGTAGGTGATGGTGTCGTCGTCGTTGACCCGGGCGTTGAGGACCGGGTGGACCTTGAGGGCCTCGACGGCGGCCTTCACGAAGAACGGCAGCGGGGAGAGCTTGACGCCCTCGCGCTGCTGGAAGGCGTTCTTCGCCCGCGCCCGCAGCTGCATGACGCGGGTGACGTCGACCTCGACCACGGTGGTGAGCTGGGCCGACACCTGCAGCGACTGGACCATGTGCTTGGCGATGGCCTTGCGCACACGGGTCATCGGCACGGTCTGGCCGCGCAGCGGCGACGGGGCGGCCTGGGCGGCCGGCTTCGCGGCGGCCGGGGCCTGCGCGGCCCGGGCGGCGCGGGCGGCCTCGGCGGCGGCGAGGACGTCCTGCTTGCGGATGCGGCCGCCGACGCCGCTGCCCTTGACGTCGGCCAGCGCGACGCCCTGCTCGGCCGCGAGCTTGCGGACCAGCGGGGTGACGTACGCGCCCCCGCCCTCGCCGGCGGCCGGGGCCGGGGCGGGAGCGGAGGGGGCCGGCGCGGCGGGCGCCTGCTGGACCGGCGCGGCCGGGGCCGGGGCCGGGGCCGCAGGGGCGGCCGGAGCCGGAGCCGGAGCGGCCGGGGCCTCCTGGACCGGAGCCGGAGCCGGAGCCGGAGCCGGGGCGGCCGGAGCCGGGGCGGTGGGGGCGGCCGGGGCGGCGGGGGCGGCCGGGGCGGCGGCGGCCGGAGCGGCACCCGGGGCGCCGATGAGGGCGAGCCGGGCGCCGACCTCGGCGGTCTCGTCCTCGCCGATCAGGATCTTCAGGAGCACACCGCCGGTCGGCGCCGGGATCTCGGTGTCGACCTTGTCGGTGGAGACCTCGAGCAGGGGCTCGTCGGCCTCGACGGTGTCGCCCTCGGCCTTGAGCCAGCGGGTGACGGTGCCCTCGGTGACCGACTCGCCGAGCGCCGGCAGCAGCACCGGGGTGCCCTGCGCGTCGCCGGACGGGGCCGGGGCGGCGGGTGCCTCCTGCGCCGGGGCGGCCGGGGCCTCCTGGGCGGGGGCCGCGGCGGCCTCCTGGGCGGGGGCGGCCGGCGCCGGGGCGGCCTCGGCGGCCGGGGCGGGGGCGGCCGCGGGGGCGCCGGAGCCGTCGTCGATGACGGCCAGCTCGGCGCCGACCTCCACCGTCTCGTCCTCGGCGACCTTGATCGAGGCCAGCACGCCGGAGGCGGGCGCCGGGATCTCGGTGTCGACCTTGTCGGTGGAGACCTCGAGCAGGGGCTCGTCGACCTCCACGCGGTCGCCCTCGGCCTTGAGCCAGCGGGTGACAGTGCCCTCGGACACGCTCTCGCCGAGCGCGGGCAGCGTTACTGAGACCGCCATGGTTTCAGGAACTCCTTCAGAGTCGTGCGGTGCGGATGGTGTGGCGTGTCCTGGGCTCAGTCGTGGTTGTGGAGCGGCTTGCCGGCCAGCGCCAGGTGGGCCTCGCCGAGGGCCTCGGACTGCGTCGGGTGCGCGTGGATGAGCTGCGCGACCTCGGTGGGCAGCGCCTCCCAGTTGTAGATCAGCTGGGCCTCGCCGACCTGCTCGCCCATGCGGGCGCCGACCATGTGGACGCCCACGACGGCGCCGTCCTCGACCTGGACGAGCTTGATCTCGCCGGCGGTCTTGAGGATCTTGCTCTTGCCGTTGCCGGCCAGGTTGAACTTGGCGACCTTGACCTTCTCCGCGCCGTAGATCTCCTTGGCCTTGGCCTCGGTGATGCCGACGGAGGCGACCTCCGGGTTGCAGTAGGTCACGCGCGGCACGCCGTCGTAGTCGATCGGCACGACCTGCTGGCCCGCCAGGCGCTCGGCGACGAGGATGCCCTCCGCGAAGCCGACGTGCGCCAGCTGCAGGGTCGGGACGAGGTCGCCCACGGCCGAGATCGTCGGCACGTTGGTGCGCATGTACTCGTCGACCAGGACGTAGCCGCGGTCCATCGCGACCCCGGCCTCCTCGTAGCCCAGGCCCTGCGAGACCGGGCCGCGGCCGATGGCGACGAGCAGGAGGTCGGCGTCGATCTGCTTGCCGTTCTCGGTCGAGACGCGGACGCCGGACCCGGTGTACTCCACGCCCGAGAAGCGGGCCTTCAGCTCGAACTTGATGCCGCGCTTGCGGAAGGCGCGCTCCAGCAGCTTGGAGCTGCCCTCGTCCTCCAGCGGCACCAGGTGCGGCAGGGCCTCGACGATGGTCACGTCCACGCCGAAGGACTTCCACACCGAGGCGAACTCGACGCCGATGACGCCGCCGCCCAGGATCACCGCGGACTTCGGGATGGTGTCGAGCTTCAGGGCGTGGTCCGAGGAGATCACGCGGTCGCCGTCGATGGTGAGGCCCGGCAGCGACTTCGGCACGGAGCCGGTCGCCAGCACGATGTGGCGGCCCTCGTAGCGCTGCCCGTTCACGTCCACCGAGGTGGGGGAGGACAGGCGGCCCTCGCCGGTCACGTAGGTGATCTTGCGGGAGGCCACCAGGCCCTGGAGGCCCTTGTACAGCCCCGCGACCACGTCGTCCTTGTACTTGTGCACACCCGGGAGGTCGATGCCCTCGAAGGTGGCCTTCACGCCGAACTGCGCGGCCTCACGGGTCTCGTCGGCCACCTCGGCGGCGTGCAGCAGGGCCTTGGTGGGGATGCAGCCGCGGTGCAGGCAGGTGCCGCCCAGCTCGCCCTTCTCGATGAGCGCGACCTGGAGCCCCAGCTGGGCCGCGCGCAGCGCCGCGGCGTAACCGCCGCTTCCGCCTCCGAGGATCACTACGTCGAAAACGGTGCTGGCGTCGTTCGCCACGTCACGTCCTCCATGCATGGGTGCTTGTGCCCGGCCGGTCCGGACCGGGTGGGTGCTCCCTTGTGGGGAGCCCAGTCGTGCCGGAAATACATCTTCGCACTTGTCGGCGGGTGTCGATGGCCGGGGTCGCCCCGCGGGCGCCCCGGCGGTGGTGCGGAACGGCCCGTCCGCCCCCTGTGCGAGGGTATCGCCGCAGCTCACAGCGGTGCGGACATCCGCGTGAGCCGTTCCGTGCACGCATCGGGGCCCGGAAGGACATCCTTCCGGGCCCCGGACGCGCCACCTTCGGGTTACAGCAGGGCGCCCGCCGCGGCGTCCTCGGCGAGCTGCACCAGGGTGCGCACGGCCGAGCCGGTGCCGCCCTTGGGGGTGTAGCCGTAGGGCTGGCCCTCGTGGAAGGCCGGGCCCGCGATGTCCAGGTGCGCCCAGGCGATGCCCTCGGCCACGAACTCCTTCAGGAACAGGCCGGCCACCAGGCCGCCGCCCATCCGCTCGCCCATGTTGGCGATGTCGGCGACCGCGGAGTCCATGCCCTTGCGCAGCTCGGCCGGCAGCGGCATCGGCCACGCCTGCTCGCCGGCGCGGCCCGCGGCGTCCACGACGCGGTCCCGGAAGGCGTCGCGGTCGGACATGACGCCGAAGGTGCGGGTGCCCAGCGCCAGCACCATCGCGCCGGTGAGGGTGGCCACGTCCACGATGGCGTCCGGCCTCTCCTCGCCGGCGCGCACGATCGCGTCGGCCAGCACCAGGCGGCCCTCAGCGTCGGTGTTGAGCACCTCCACCGTCCTGCCGCCGTACATCCGCAGCACGTCGCCGGGGCGGGTGGCGGAGCCGGACGGCATGTTCTCGGCCAGCGCCAGCCAGCCGGTGACGTTGACGGCCAGGCCGAGCCGGGAGGCGGCGACCACGGCGGCGAGCACGGCGGCGGCGCCGGACATGTCGCACTTCATGGTCTCGTTGTGGCCGGCCGGCTTGAGCGAGATGCCGCCCGAGTCGTAGGTGATGCCCTTGCCCACGAAGGCCAGGGTGGTCTTCGCCTTCGGGTGGGTGTAGGCGACCTTCACCAGGCGCGGCGGGTTGGCGGAGCCCTGGCCGACGCCGAGGATGCCGCCGTAGGAGCCCTTGGCCAGGGCCTTCTCGTCCAGCACCTCGACCTTGAGGCCGTACTCCTTGCCGGCGGCCTGGGCGGCGGCGGCGAAGGACTTCGGGTGCAGGTCGTTCGACGGGGTGTTGACCAGGTCGCGGGCGCGGTTCATCTCGCCGGCCAGCACGGTGGCGCGCTCGACGGCGGCCTTGGCGTCCTTCTGGCCCTTGCGGCCGGCCAGGACGACCAGCTCGCCGACCGGCGCCTTGCCGTTCCGGCCGTCGGTGCGGTACGCGGTGAAGGCGTACGCGCCGAGCAGGCCGCCCAGCGCCGCGGCCTCGACCTCGGCGGGGCCGGCGGCGGGGAGCGCCAGCGCGGCCTTGCCGGTGCCGGCCAGGGTGCGGGCGGCGACGCCGGCGGCGCGGCGCAGCGCCTCGGGGCCGTACGCGCCGTCCTCGGCGGCGTCGCCGAGGCCGACCGCGAGCACCACGCCGGCCTTCAGCCCGGCGGGGGCGGGGACCTTGACCGCCTCGCCCTCGGCACCGGTGGCGCCCAGGGTGGCCAGGACCTCGGCCAGGCGGCCGCCGAAGGCCTCGGCCACCGACTCGGCGCCCGGCGCCAGGACGGGGCCCTTGTCACCCTTGGCGATACCGACGACGACGGCGTCCACGCGCAGCGAGGCCGCGGAGGAGGTGCTCACAGACAATGCAGTCACGTATGTGGGTCCTGTTCTTGATGCGGGCCGGAGCCGGACGGGTCCGGGCGGGGCTCTTCGTCCGCCGCCGGGTCCGGCCGTGTGGGGGTCTCCTCCGCGAGAGGGGTCCGGAGGGGGATTCACCAGGGGTTCCCGGGGTGCCGGTTCCTCACGCATGGTAGTCCGCATCGTGGACGGCCGCGGCGGGGGAGGGGGTCCGGAGGCCGATGATCACGGCGGGTACTCGCCACCGGCGGCCGACCGCCAGACGTCCCGTCCGCCCGCCGCCCCGGACCCCGGACCGCCCCTCAGCCGCCGTCCGCAGCCGTCCCGTCCGCCGTCCCGTCCGCCGCTCGCGGGCCCCGGCACCTCCGGCCTCCGGCACCCCAGGCCCGCCGCGCCGCAGCGGCTCAGCCGGCCGCGGGCAGCAGCGCCAGCGCCACCAGCGTCCCGGTCGCCGCCGTCTCCGCCATCGCGCCCAGCACGTCCCCGG
The DNA here is from genome assembly GCF_042895785.1 of Streptomyces sp. NPDC001380. Lineage (NCBI taxonomy): Bacteria > Bacillati > Actinomycetota > Actinomycetes > Kitasatosporales > Streptomycetaceae > Streptomyces > Streptomyces sp. NPDC001380. Next base: position 49,027 of record NZ_JBIAWP010000002.1, read on the forward strand.
TGACCCCGCCCAGCCGCCGCACGCACCGCCGCAGCAGCAGCCCCGCGCAGCCCACCCCCGCCGCGAGCGCCGCCGGGGGGCACAGCGCGGCCCAGCCGTCCGCGGCCGCGGCCGCGCCCGCCAGGACCGCCCACCCGGCCGTCACCGCCGCCGCCGCGCCGGGGGCCACCGTCCCCGCCACCGCCGCGCCCAGGCCGCCCGGCCGCGCCGCCGGCACCGGCCGCAGGCAGCCCCAGGCGAGCGCGCACCGTGCCGCCACCGCCGCCGTCACCGCCGCCAGGGCGCCCCGCCGTGCGCCGCCCCCGTACGCGCCCGCCAGCGCGGCGGCCTGACCGAGCAGCACCAGGACCAGCACCAGCACGCCGAAGGGGCCGATGTCCGACTGCTTCATGATGCGCAGGGCGTCCTCGGCGGGCCGGCCGCTGCCCAGCCCGTCGGCGACGTCGGCCAGTCCGTCCAGGTGCAGCCCCCGGGTCAGGGCCGCCCCGGTGCCGACCGCCGCCACCGCCGCGAGCAGCGGCCCGCCGCCGAGCAGGACCACCGCCGCCCCGCACGCGGCACCCGCCGCGCCGACCACGAGCCCCGCCAGCGGCGCCCAGAGCATCGCCGCCCCGGCCGTCGGCCGGTCCCAGCGGTCCACCCGCACCCGCAGCACCGTCAGCGTGCCGAACGCGAACCGCAGCCCGTGCAGCGGCGGCAGGCCGCCGGCCCGGCCCGCGGTGTGACGCTCCGTCACGTCGCGGACTCGGCCCATCCCGGGCCGTCGGCCGGGCGGTCCGCCGCCGGCACGTCCGCCACGGGCAGTTCGGCGAGCGCCGCCGCGGCGGCCTGCACCAGCGGCAGCGCCATCAGCGCGCCCGTGCCCTCGCCCACGGTGATCCCCTGGTCCTGCAGCGGCTCCAGCGTCAGCCGGTCGTACGCCTTGGCCAGCGCCGGCTCGCCCGTCGCCTGCCCGGCCCGCCACCACTCCGGCGCCCGGAACGCGACCCGCTGCGCCACCAGCGCGCAGGCCGCCGACACCACGCCGTCCAGCAGCACCGGGGTGCGCCGCACCGCGCTCTGCAGGAGGAAGCCGGTGACCGCCGCGAAGTCCGCGCCGCCGGTCGCCGCCAGCAGCGCCAGCTGGTCGCCGAGGACCGGCCGGGCCCGCCGCAGCGAGTCCCTGACGGCCGCGCACTTCACCATCCACACGCGGTCGTCGATGCCGGAGCCGCGCCCGGTCACGGCCGCCGCGTCCGTCCCGCAGAGCGCGCCGACCAGCACCGCGGCCACCGTGGTCGAGCCGACCCCGAGGTCGCCCAGCACCACCAGGTCCGTGCCCGAGTCGGCCTCCTCGTCGGCGACCGCCATCCCGGCCCGGAACGCCTGCTCGGCCTCGGCGGCGGTCAGCGCGTCCTCGACGTCGATCCGGCCCGAGCCGCGCCGCACCCGGTGCCGCACGACCTCCGCCGGGAAGGCGTCCTCGTCGGCGTCCACCGCCATGTCGACGACCCGCACCCGGGCCCCGAACCGCCGCGCCAGCACGTTCACCGGTGCCGCGCCGTCCAGCACGGCCCGCACCCGGCGCGCGGTGGCGTCCTGCGGGAGCGCGGAGACGCCGAGCCGGGCGATCCCGTGGTCGCCCGCGAACAGCACCACCGCGGGCTGCTCCACCGGCTGCACCGGGCAGCGCCCCTGGACGCCGGCCAGCCAGCCGGACAGCTCCTGGAGCTGCCCCAGGCCGCCGCGCGGCAGTCCGGTCGCCGCCCACCGCTCCCCGGCCTCCTGCCGTGCGGTGTCGTCGGGCCGCTCCACCCGGGAGGAGAACGCGTCGAGGTCCACAGTGCTGTCCATCAACAGGGGAGAGTACCCGTCACGCCTGCCGGATCGGCAGCACCTGCCCGGCGACCACCAGCAGCACCGTCTCCGAGGCCTCCGCGACCGCCATGTTCAGCCGCCCCAGCTCGTCGCGGAACCGCCGCCCGGACGCGGTCGCCGGGACCACGCCCATGCCGACCTCGTTGCTCACCGCCACCACCGTCCGCCGCGCCTCCCGCCACGCCCCGGCGAGCGACGCCGCCCGCGCCTGCACCGCGGCCTCGCCGCCGTCCTCCCACACCGCGTCGTCCCAGGCGCCGCAGGCGTCCATCACGTGGGTCAGCCACAGCCCCAGGCAGTCGACCAGCAGCGGCGCCGGGTCGGCGGTGTCGCGCAGCAGCGGCTCCAGGTCGCAGGTCTCCGCCGTGCGCCAGCCCGCCGGGCGCCGCCCGCGGTGCAGCGCGACGCGCCGCGCCCACTCGGGGTCGCCGTCCCGGGTCCCGCCGGTGGCCACGTACAGCACGTCGTCGCGGTCGGCGAGCAGCTGCTCGGCCCGGGTGGACTTGCCCGACCGGGCGCCGCCGAGGAGGAGGGTGCGCGTCATGGGGCCATCCTGTCCGGCGGCCCGCCGTGCGGCCGTGCCGGGGTGGGTGATCGGGGGCCACCGCTCGGCTACCCTGCGTCCAGGGCGCGCGGCGGACGGCCGCGCGGGCACGGGAGGAGCCGGGCATGGCGTGGACGTGGCGGTACGAGAAGGCCGACGGCTCCGTGGTGGCCCCGGCCGGGCCGCAGGAGGAGTTCCCGACCCAGGGCGACGCGGAGTCGTGGATCGGCGAGTCCTGGAAGGATCTCCTGGAGGACGGCGTGGACAAGGTGGCGCTGCTCGACGACGGCTCCGCCGTCTACACCATGAGCCTGCACGAGGGCTGAGCCCGCACGAGGGCTGGGCCCGCACGAGGGCTGGGCCCGCACGGGCGTCGAGCCGCACGCGGCGGGGGGCGGGGCCCGCGGGCCCCGCCCCCCGCCGCGCCGCCGTTACGGGCGGCCCTTGGGGGCCGTCTCCGCGGTGCGGGCCGGGTCGCGCTCGACCACCGGGTCGAGGACCTCGTCCACGGCGCGGAGCAGGTCCGCCTCCAGCCGCACGCCCGCCGCCTTGGCGTTCTCGCCGACCTGCTCGGGCCGGGAGGCGCCGATGATCGCGGCGGAGACGTTGGCGTTCTGCAGCACCCAGGCGACCGCCAGCTGGGCGGGGGAGAGCCCCGCCTGGTCGGCGAGCGGCCGCAGCCGCTGCACCCGCTCCAGCACGTCGTCGCGCAGCCAGCGGGAGACGAAGTTCGCCCCGCCCTTGTCGTCGGTGGCGCGGCTGCCCGCCGGGAGCGGGGCCCCGGGCGCGTACTTGCCGGTGAGCACGCCCTGCGCGATCGGCGACCAGACGATCTGCCCGATGCCGAGCTCCTCGCAGGTGGGCACGACCTCGGCCTCGATCACCCGCCACAGCATCGAGTACTGCGGCTGGCTGGAGACCAGCGGGATCCGCAGCTCGCGGGCGAGCGCGTGGGCCTCGCGGATCTGCTGCGCGGTCCACTCGGAGACGCCGATGTAGAGGGCCTTGCCGGCGCGGACCACGTCGGCGAAGGCCTCCATGGTCTCCTCCAGCGGCGTGGAGGGGTCGTACCGGTGCGCCTGGTACAGGTCGACGTAGTCGGTCTGCAGGCGGCGCAGCGAGCCGTCGATCGACTCCATGATGTGCTTGCGTCCCAGGCCGCGGTCGTTGCGGCCGGGGCCGGTGGGCCAGAAGACCTTGGTGAGGACCTCCAGGCCCTCGCGGCGCTCGCCCTTCAGCGCCCGGCCGAGGACGGCCTCGGCGCGGGTCTCGGCGTAGACGTCCGCGGTGTCGAAGGTGGTGATCCCGACGTCGAGGGCGGCGCGCACGCAGGCGAGCGCGGCCTCCTCCTCGACCTGGGATCCGTGGGTGAGCCAGTTGCCGTAGGCGATCTCGCTGACGACGAGGCCGCTGCGGCCGAGGTGACGGAACTCCATGCACGGGACCGTACCCCGCGGACCGGCCCGGTGATCACCCCGGGCGGCCGGACGGGCCCGCCCGGCGGCCACCCGGCCCGATGGCCGCCCCGGACCAGCCGGTCACACCGGCCCGATGGTCGCCCCGGACCGCCGGTCACACCGCCGGGCGCCGGGCCCCCACGACGTGCAGCAGCGCCGCGACGCCCCGGTAGGGGTCCTCCCGGCCGGCCCGCTCCTCGGCGTCCAGCAGCTGCGCGAGCTGCCGCCCGTCCGCGGGCAGCGGGGCGTCGTCGGGCGCGGTGTCGGTGAAGACCCGCACGCCGTACCAGTCCCGCAGCGGCACGTCCATGGAGTCCAGCGCCTCCGCCAGGTCCTCCAGCCGGTCGGCGCGGGTCGCGAGGCCGAGCCGGTTGGTGTAGCGCACGCCGCCGTCGAAGGCCTGGAGGGCGCCGCGCCAGTCGCCGGCCAGGCCGGGCCGCATGGCGAGGGCGCCGCCGTTGCGGACCAGCAGCGACAGCAGGCCGCCGGGGGCCAGCACGCGGGCCAGCGCGGCCAGCATCGGGCCGGGCTCCGGCAGGTACATCAGCACGCCGTGGCAGAGCACCACGTCGAAGCTGCCGGGCTCGAACCAGCGGCCGCACTCGCGGCCGTCGCCGGCGAGCAGCCGGACCCGCCCCCGGACCTCGGGCCCCTCGGCGGCCAGGGCGGCGTGGGCGGCGCCCAGGGTGGCGGGGTCCGGGTCGAGGCCCGTCACCAGGTGGCCGGCCCGGGCCAGCCGCAGCGTCTGGGTGCCCTGTCCGCATCCGGCGTCCAGCACCCGCAGCTGCCGGTCCGGGTGCCCGTGCGCCGGGCCGCCGAGGGGGTGGCCCCCGGCCGGCAGCCCGCTCGCCGGCAGCCCGTCGGCCGCCCGGCCGGTGCCGAAGCGGCCGGCCAGCTGCTCGGCGAGCTGCCGGGCGACCAGCTCCTGGCGCACGACGTTGCGCAGGCCGCCCAGGTGCGACAGCCACGCCCCGGCGCCGGAGGCGAAGCCGGCGGCCGGGGCGGGGAGGAGTTCGCGGCCCGCGTGCTGCGGGTGCCGCCCCTCCGGCCAGGAGGGGACGGGCGCGGTGCTCAGAGCTTGGCCCCGCGCTTGACCTGGGGCTTGGGCAGCCGCAGGCGCCGCATCTGGAGGGTGCGCATGAGCGCGTAGGCGGTGACGCCCTTGTGGCTCTCGTTCGGGAAGCGCTGCCGGAGCTGCTTGCGCAGCACGACCGCGTGCCGGACGGAGTCCACGACGATGCCGACGATGACCACGAGCCACATCAGCAGCGAGACGAACTGCAGCGCCGGGTTGCGCAGCACGCTCAGGATCAGGATCACCACGGCGAACGGCAGGAACCACTCGGCGACGGTGAAGCGGGAGTCGACGAAGTCGCGGGCGAAGCGCCGCACCGGGCCCTTGTCGCGGGCGGGCAGCGCCCGCTCGTCGCCGTTCAGCAGTGCGAGGCGCTGCTTCTCCCGCTCGGCGCGCATCCGGGTGCGGGCGTCGCGGGCGGCCTCCTTGCGGTCCTTGGGCACGGAGGTGCGGGTGCGGCGGCTGGCCTGGGCCTCGCTGCGCTTGGGCGTGGGCCTGCCCTTGGGCGCCTGCGGGTTGCGCGGCTGGGCGGCCTGCTCGTCCGCGAGGGCGGTGGCAGCGGCGGGGGCATCCTGGGAGCGGCGTCGGAACACGTAGAGAAGAGTACGTGGTGTCGGGCCCCGACCCCTAGTGCCCTTCTCCGTCGTGCGGACGATGCCCTTCCGCCCGCGCTGTAGCAGGCTTGTTGCAGGCAGGTGCGCTGCGTCAGGCGCCCCCCTGCCCGTACTGTGGGAACCAGAGAACAGCAGGCCTGAGAAGGGGGCGCCGAGGTTCATGGGCGACGGAATCATGAAGCGGATGGGGATGGTCTTCCGCTCCAAGGCGAACAAGGCCCTGGACCGCATGGAGGACCCGCGGGAGACGCTCGACTACTCGTACCAGAAGCAGCTCGAGCTGCTGCAGAAGGTGCGCCGCGGGGTGGCCGACGTCGCCACGTCCCGCAAGCGCCTCGAACTCCAGCTCCAGCAGCTGCAGCAGCAGTCGGCCAAGTACGAGGACCAGGGCCGCAAGGCGCTCTCCCTGGGCCGCGAGGACCTCGCGCGCGAGGCGCTGACCCGCAAGGGCGCGCTGACGCAGCAGATCACCGACCTGCAGACGCAGTACCAGCAGCTCCAGGGCGAGGAGGAGAAGCTCACCCTCGCCTCGCAGCGGCTCCAGGCCAAGGTGGACGCCTTCCGCACCAAGAAGGAGACCATCAAGGCGACGTACACCGCCGCCCAGGCGCAGACCCGGATCGCGGAGTCCTTCTCCGGCATCTCCGAGGAGATGGGCGACGTCGGCCTGGCCATCCAGCGGGCGGAGGACAAGACCGCCCAGCTGCAGGCCCGGGCGGGCGCGATCGACGAGCTGCTGGCGTCCGGCGCCCTCGACGACCCGAGCGGGATGCGCAAGGACGACATCGAGGCCGAGCTGGAGCGCATCGGCGGCGGCGCCGACGTGGAGCTGGAGCTCGCCCGCATGAAGGCGGAGCTGTCCGGCGGCCAGGCGCCGCAGGCCCTGGAGCAGGGCCAGGCCGGCCAGCACCCGCAGTCGGCCCCCCAGGACACCCCGACCCGCTTCGAGAAGTGAGGGCGCCGTCATGATCGTGCGGATCATGGGGGAGGGCCAGCTGGAGGTGGCCGAGAGCCACCTGGACCGGCTGAACGCGCTCGACGTGCGGCTCTCGGAGGCGCTGGAGCGGGGCGACGAGGAGGCCTTCCGCAACGTGCTGCGCAGCCTGCTGGCGGCGGTGCGGGAGAGCGGCTCGCCGCTGCCCGCGGAGGCGCTGGAGCCGTCCGAGCTGATCCTGCCGAACGAGGACGCCACGGCGGAGGAGGTCGGCAGGCTGCTGCGCGACGGGGGCCTGATCCCGGGCTGAGCCCCCGGCCCCGGCGCGGCCGGGCACCACACGACGCGGGAGGGCCCCGGCACCGCGTGCCGGGGCCCTCCCGCGTGTCCTGGACGTGTCCTGGACGTGTCCTGCGCGTCCTGCCTGTCCCGTGCGCCGGACGTCGGCGCGTCCGCGCCGCCGGGCGCCCGCCGCTACGGCAGCGCGAGCATCCGGTCCAGCGCGGCCTTGGCGAACCTCTCGGTCTCCGGGTCGACCTGGATCCGGTTGACCACCCGGCCGTCGGCGAGCGACTCCAGCGCCCACACCAGGTGCGGCAGGTCGATGCGGTTCATGGTGGAGCAGAAGCAGACCGTCCGGTCGAGGAAGACGATCTCCTTGTCCGGGTGGGCCTTGGCGAGGCGCCGCACCAGGTTGAGCTCGGTGCCGATCGCCCACTTCGAGCCGGCCGGGGCGGCGTCCAGCGCCTTGATGATGTACTCGGTGGAGCCGACCATGTCGGCGGCCGCCACCACCTCGTGCCTGCACTCGGGGTGGACCAGCACGGTCACGCCGGGGACGCGCTCGCGGACCTCGTTGACCGAGTCCAGCGAGAAGCGGCCGTGCACCGAGCAGTGGCCGCGCCACAGGATCATCTTCGCGGCCCGCAGCTGCTCCGGGGTCACCCCGCCGCCCGGCTTGTGCGGGTTGTAGACGACGCAGTCGTCCAGGGTGAGGCCCATCTCGCGCACGGCGGTGTTGCGGCCCAGGTGCTGGTCGGGCAGGAAGAGCACCTTCTCGCCCCGGGAGAAGGCCCACTCCAGGGCCCGCTTCGCGTTGGAGGAGGTGCAGATGGTGCCGCCGTGCCGGCCGGTGAAGGCCTTGATGTCGGCGGAGGAGTTCATGTACGAGACCGGGACGGTCGCGTCGGCCACGCCGGCGTCGGTGAGGACGTCCCAGCACTCGGCGACCTGCTCGGCGGTGGCCATGTCGGCCATGGAGCAGCCGGCCGCCAGGTCGGGGAGGACCACCTGCTGCCGCTCGGAGGTGAGGATGTCCGCCGACTCGGCCATGAAGTGCACGCCGCAGAAGACGATGTACTCCGCCTCCGGGCGGGCCGCGGCGTCCCGGGCCAGCTTGAAGGAGTCGCCGGTGACGTCGGCGAACTCGATGACCTCGTCCCGCTGGTAGTGGTGGCCGAGGATGAAGACCCGGTCGCCCAGGCGGGCCTTGGCGGCGCGGGCGCGCTCCACCAGGTCCGGGTCGGACGCTGCGGGGAGGTCGCCGGGGCACTCCACGCCCCGCTCGCTGGCCGGGTCGGCCTCCCTGCCGAGGAGCAGCAGGGCGAGGGGGGTGGGCTGCACGTCCAGCAGAGGCTCTGCGGCGGGTGTGGTGGTCACGGGCCGGTGCCCTTCTTCGATCGCCAACGGCTTTTCGTCTATCTGACGCTATCTATCATAACGCGTTCGCGTCAGATTGACGATGGCCGCCCCGGCGATGTGACGCGGACGACCGCGGTGCGCCCGGCACGGAATCCCAGGTACTAGCCTGGTGGGGGCGTCGAATCGCAAGGACCCCGGGGCGTGTCGCCCCGTCTTCACCGACCAGCGGGAGCTGCAACCCATGAGTACGAGCCGTCCCGGCGGCCACGGCCCGTTCCCGCCTCTCGGCACCGCGCCCGACACCGGCCTCGACGACGTCGACCGCCGCCTGCTGCGCCGCCTCGGCGAGGACGGCCGCGCCTCCTACGCCCGCATCGGCGCCGAGGTGAACCTCTCCGCCACCGCCGTCAAGCGCCGCATCGACCGGCTCCGCGCCCGCGGCGTGGTCCGCGGCTTCACCGTCGTCCTCGACCCGCAACTGCTCGGCTGGGGCACCGAGGCCTTCGTCGAGGTGTACTGCCGCGAGCGCACCTCGCCCGAGGAGATCCTCGCCAGCCTCCGCCAGTTCCCCGAGGTCGTCGCCGCCTGGACGGTCACCGGCGACCCCGACGCCCTCGTCCACCTGCGGGCCGCCGACATGCGGCACCTGGAGGCCGTCATCGAGCGCATCCGCCGCGAGCCCGGCGTGCAGCGCAGCCGCAGCTCCGTCGTCCTCTCCCGCCTCATCGGCTGACGGCCGCCCCCGGCCCCGGGCCCGTCGCCCCCACCCGTCCGGCCCATCCCGCCCCCGCGCAGGAATCCTGCAGCCGACCCGCCGAACACGCCCGAATGCTGCGCGCCGTGCAAAGGATCGACGCGCGCCCGGAGCCGCCCCCTGCCTAGGCTGAACTCCGTCCGGCAGCGCCCCGGGCGCCCCGGACGCACCCCGCGTCACGCCGGGCGCGGGCGCACCGGCCCGGGACCGCTCCGGCGACGCGAACGCGACCAGTGACCAGCGCCGACCCTCGCCGGAGCGCCGGTCCCCGGCCTCCCCGGGCACCCGCCGCACCGTCCGCAGTCCACCGCGCGCACCGCGCCAGCCACCGAGAGGGGTGCCCGTGTCCGCCGCGCCGCACCGCATGCACCAGTACGACGCCGACCTGGTCGACCTGGTCTTCGACTACATGCGGGGACGCCTGCAGTACGACCCCGTGCCGCTGGACCACCCCGGCAACGGCGACAAGCTCCGCGCCCACCTCGACGGCCTCCTCAACGAGCAGGGCAACGCCGCCGCGGACGTGATGAAGCTGTACGACGAGCACCTCAGCCGGGCCGTGATCTCCGCCGACAGCCCCCGCTACCTCTCCTTCATCCCCTGCGCCCCCACCAAGGCCGCCCTCCTCTTCGACATGGTGGTCTCCTGCGCCTCCCTCCAGGGCATCTCCTGGCTGGAGGCGGCCGGCGCCATCGCCGCCGAGAACCAGGTGCTGCGCCTGATCGCCGACCGGGCCGGCCTGCCCGCCACCGCCGGCGGCTGCTTCGTCTCCGGCGGCTCCGCCGGCAACCTCTCCGCCCTCGTCGTCGCCCGCGACACCGCCCGCCGCAAGCACGGCGTCGACGCCCGCGCCCGGCTGCGGATAGCCGTCAGCGACCAGGCCCACTCCTCGATCACCAACACGCTCAACATCATCGGCGTGGAGGCCCTGGTCGTCCCCACCGAGGGCCACCGCCTCACCGGCGAGGCGCTGCGCGCCGCCATCGAGGCCGACGACGACCGCGGCAGCATCATCGGCGTGGTCGCCACCGCCGGCACCACCAACGCGGGCATCATCGACGACCTGGCGGGCGTCGCCGACGTCGCCGGCCACTACGACCTGTGGTTCCACGTCGACGGCGCCTACGGCGGCGCGGGCCTCTTCGCGCCCTCCGTCCGGGAGCGCTACAACGGCATCGAGCGCGCCGACTCCTTCGTGGTCGACCCCCACAAGTGGCTCTTCGCCCCCTTCGACTGCGCGGCGCTGATCTACCGCAAGCCGTGGCTCGCCAAGGGCGTCCACACCCAGGACGCCTCCTACCTCGACGTGCTGCACACCGGCGACGGCGAGGAGTGGAACCCCACCGACTACGCCTACCACCTCACCCGCCGCGCCCGCGGCCTGCCGCTCTGGTTCTCCCTCGCGGTCCACGGCACCCAGGCGTACACCGACGCGATCGAGGAGGGCCTGCGGCTGGCCCGCGAGACGGCCCAGGCCATCCGGGACACCGAGCACCTGGAGCTGGTCCGCGACCCCGAGCTGTCCGCCGTGGTCTTCCGCCGCAAGGGCTGGGGCGCGCAGGACTACTACGACTGGTCGCAGCGGCTGCTGGCCGGCCAGGTCGGCTTCGTCACCCCGACCGGCTGGGAGGGCGAGACCGTCGCCCGCTTCGCCTTCCTCCACCCGGGCACCAGCATGGAGATGGTCCACGAGATCCTCGGCACCATGGCCTGACCGCCCGGCGCGCCGGCCCCGGCCGCTCCCGCCGTCCCCTCCGCCCCCGCACGGCGGCCTCCCCTACAGGAGGCCGCCGTGCGGCACGTACGGGGACGGCGGGCGCATGCCGCGCAGCGCCACGTACCCCCGGGTGGACAGCTCCAGGCCCGCCTCCAGGCCGACGTCCACCGCCCACTCCTGCGCGGCGGTCAGGTGCGCCACCTCCGCCTCCGCACCGTCCGGCACCCGCGCCAGCGCCTCCCGCAGCAGCCGGGCCGCCAGCCGCCGCGAGGTGGCGGCCAGCAGCACGACCCGGCCGCCGCGCCGGTAGCAGTAGCCGCTGCCGGCGAGGGTGTCCGCCACCAGCAGCTCGTCGCTGTGCAGGGCCAGGAAGCCGTGGTCCGGGCCGTGGGAGGCGCCCCGCGCCAGCCGGTCCACCGACTCCAGCAGGTGCCGCTGCGCCGGCCCGCCGGGGTGGACCGGGATCTCGCCCGGGTCGCGCAGCCCCGACCGGTCCACCCGGCCGTGCAGCTCCATCGCCGGGTGCAGGGTGAAGCCCGCCGCGCGGTGGCCCCGGACGGCCCGCGGGTCGGGGGAGGCGCAGAGCATCCCGCGCAGGCAGCCCTGCCCGTACCGGCCGGCCTGCTTCAGCAGCGTCCGGCCCACGCCCTTGCCCTGCGCCTCGGGCCGCACGGCCAACAGGGCGAGGATCCAGGTGCCCTCCCGGCGCGCCGACAGCGCCACCCCCACCGGCCGGCCGTCCTCCTCGGTCAGCCAGCAGCCCTGCGGGTCGTTCCTGGCCAGGTGGCGGGTCCCGGCCCGGTTCCGCACCCCGTCCGCCGGGTCCGGGTGCCGGACGGGCTCGCCCCGGGCCGCCGACGCCGCCGTGAACGCGGCGTCCGACACCTCCTGCACCGCCTCGGCGTCGGCCTCCGTGTCGCGCACCGGTCGAAGGATCATCCCTCCACGCTGGCACGCCGCACCTCCGCCCGGCAGCCGTTCCGCGGTCCGCGGCGCGATCCCGCCGTCCGGGCCCCGCCCGCCCCTTCCGCCCGCCCCTTCCGCCCGCTGCCCCGCCCGCCGTCCCCGGCCGTGACCGCGCGGCCGTGACCGCGCCCGGTCCGTGTGCGAGCATGGAGCGGCGGGGAGGCCGCCGCCGGACACGGCGCCGCGGACCCCGGGACCACCCCGGAATACATCCGGGAGGCCGCCGGTTCACGCTGGCGGCAGTCTGTCGTCAGAACCGGGAGTATGCAGATGACCGTCCAGGACGAGACCACCGCGAAGAGCGGCATCATCCTCACCGATGCCGCCGCGGCGAAGGTCAAGGGCCTGCTCGAGCAGGAGGGCCGCGACGACCTCGCGCTGCGGGTCGCGGTCCAGCCCGGAGGCTGCTCCGGCCTGCGCTACCAGCTCTTCTTCGACGAGCGCTCGCTCGACGGCGACGTCGTCGCGGACTTCGGCGGGGTCAAGGTCGTCACCGACCGCATGAGCGCCCCCTACCTGGGTGGCGCCACCGTCGACTTCGTCGACACCATCGAGAAGCAGGGCTTCACCATCGACAACCCCAACGCCACCGGCTCCTGCGCCTGCGGCGACTCCTTCAGCTGACCGGCACCCCGCCGGCGTGACGCGGGCGGCGGCCCGGGGGCGACCCCGGCCGCCGCCCGCGGTGCGTCCCGGTGCGGGCCGGGCGCGTGCCGGGGCCCGAGGGGCGCGTGCCGGGGACGGGCCCCGTGCCTACTGCGGGCCCTTCTCCGTGGGCGTGCGCACGCCCGGCCGCGGCAGCACCGGCAGGGCCGAGCCGTGGGGGAGCGGCCTGCCGGTGGCCGCGTCGACGACCGACCGGTCCCCGACGGGCCGCTGCAGGACCGCCTCCACCCGCTGGTACTTGGCGATCATCGGGCAGACCTGGCCCGGGGGCGCCGGCTCGGCGACGACCACCCGCACCGCCACGACCCCGTCGCGGGACTCGTCCGCCCGCAGGGCGAACTTCTGGCAGACGCCCGCCCAGAACCAGACCGACAGCCGGTTCCCGTCCGCCGTCCACGAGCGGGGGGCCGGGCCGCCCGCGCGGTCCGGGGGCGCGCTGCCCTCCGGCCAGTCCGGCGGCCGCACCTCGGTCGGGCCGCCCTTGCCGGGCCTCAGCGGCGCCTTCCCCTCCCCGGAGGGCGTGGCGGACCCCGAGGGGCCGGCCTTCCCGGGGGCACCCGGCACCACCGTGGCCGGGGCCGTCGCCGTGGCGCCGGGGGAGCGGCCCGCACCGGCCGTGGCGGGACCGTCCCCGCCGCGCACCGCCAGGGCCGTACCGCCCCCTACGGCCAGGACCGCGACCACCGCCAGCGCGACCGGCCACACCCGCCGCCGCGACCCGCCGGGCCCACCGGACCCACCTGGCCCACCAGTCCCGCCGGTCCCGCGCGCGCCCGGGGCGTCCCCGGCCTCCGGGCGTGCGGGCGCCCGTCCCGTCCCCGCCCCCTCCGGTTCCACCGCTTCCGGTTCCACCGCTCATCCTCCTGGCGCACGTCCTGCCGGTACGGCCCCGCCGCTGCGGAACCCCCGGTGGGACGCGGCGGACGGCGCCCCGGTTCCCGCCCGCCGCCCGGACGGGGGAGGCGCGCCCGGGTCCCGGCCCGGCGCACCGCCCCGGCCCGCCGCCCCCGGCCGGAGGCCCCGCCTCAGTCGGCGTACTCCGCCATGCCGGCCACCACCCACGCGGCGCGCGGCGGCACCGCGAAGGCCGGCCGGGCCGCCCGGCGCGGCCGCGGGGCCGGCGCCTCCGCCAGCACCGGCCAGAACAGGCCCATCCGGCGGGAGGAGCTCACCAGTCCCGCCAGCGTCTCGGGGTCGGCGTCGCGCCTCGGCGGGGTCGGGGCCGTACGGGTGTCGCGGTCGGACGTCATGGGCCTGCTCCGGTTCGCTCGGCGGCCCGCGCGCAGGGCGCGCGCGCAGGCGGGGGCGGGTACGGCGCCCCGTCTGCGACCCTAGGCCGACCTGCGTCCGCCAGCCACCCCTACCGGAAGGTAGCCGCCCGGACACCCTCCGGAGCCGGCCTGCGGCGCTGCGCCCGCGACCCCTCCGGAGCACGGGTACCGTGTGGGGGTTCGACCCAGCCCCCCACCGAGGAGACCCCGCCGTGCGCATCGCCGTCACCGGCTCGATCGCCACCGACCACCTGATGACCTTCCCCGGCCGATTCGCCGACCAGCTGGTCGCGGACCAGCTGCACACGGTCTCGCTCTCCTTCCTCGTCGACGACCTCGACGTGCGCCGGGGCGGCGTGGGGCCGAACATCTGCTTCGGCCTCGGCCTGCTCGGCCTGCGGCCGCTGCTGGTCGGCGCGGCCGGCCCCGACTTCGCCGAGTACCGCTCCTGGCTGGAGCGCCACGGCGTGGACACCGGCTCCGTCCTGATCTCCGAGCTGCGCCACACCGCCCGCTTCGTCTGCACCACCGACGCCGACCACAACCAGATCGCGTCCTTCTACACCGGCGCCATGGCCGAGGCCCGCAACATCGAGCTCAAGCCGATCGCCGACCGCGTCGGCGGCCTCGACCTGGTGCTCATCGGCGCCGACGACCCCGAGGCGATGGTCCGCCACACCCAGGAGTGCCGCTCCCGCGGCTACGCCTTCGCCGCGGACCCCTCCCAGCAGTTGGCCCGCATGGGCGGCGAGGAGATCCGCGAGCTGATCGACGGCGCGGACTACCTCTTCACCAACGAGTACGAGGCCGCCCTCATCCAGAGCAAGACCGGCTGGTCCGCCGACGACATCCTGGAGCGGGTCGGCACCCGTGTCACCACCCTCGGCCCGCGCGGCGCCCGGATCGACCGCCGCGGCGAGCAGCCGATCGAGGTCGGCTGCCCGGAGGAGGAGGCCAAGGCCGACCCGACCGGTGTCGGCGACGCCTTCCGGGCCGGCTTCGTGGCGGGCCTCTCGTGGGAGCTGGGCCTGGAGCGGGCCGCGCAGGTCGGCTGCATGCTGGCCACCCTGGTCATCGAGACCGTCGGCACGCAGGAGTACGCGCTGCGCCGCGGCCACTTCCTGGAGCGGTTCGCCAAGGCCTACGGCGACACCGCGGCCGCCGAGGTCCGCGCCCACCTGGGCTGAGGCACCCGGGCCGGGCCGGGCCGTCCGGCCCGGCCCGGCCCGCCGGGTTCGGCCCGGCGCCGGACGGGAGCGCCCCGCCCCGTCCGGCGCCGGCCGGGCCGCGGCCGGCTCATCCGCTGCGTCGCACCACCAGGTACGCCGTTCCCCGGTCGCCGCCGTACCGTGCGGCGGGCGCCTCGCCCGCGTACTCCTCGCCGCGCATCCCGCACCAGGCGGGGATGTCCAGCCGGGCCGCCTCGTCGTCGGAGAGCACCGCCACCGTGCCGCCGACCGGCACCCCGCCGATCCGCTTGGCCAGTTCGATCACCGGGATCGGGCAGCGCCGTCCGAGCGTGTCCACGACCATGACGGCGGACCCCGGGACGGCCGCCCCCGGGACGGCCGCCCCCGGGACGGGAGCTCCCGTGACGGGGTCCGCCGCGGCGGCGGGCGCCGCGGCAGGGGACTCCACCGGGGGTGCGGCGGGGGGCGCGAACGGGGGCGCGTCCAGCCCCAGGGGGGCGCGCACGGCGGCCACCGCATCCGGCAGTACCGCCAGGAAGCGCTCCACGTCGGCCTCCTCGGCGCCGAAGGGCAGCGAGACCCGCACGTTCCCCTCGGTCAGCACCCCCATCGCCTTCAGCACGTGGCTGGGCGTCAGCGTGCTGGAGGTGCACGACGACCCGGAGGAGACGGCGAACCCGGCCCGGTCCAGCTCCGTCAGCAGCACCTCGCCGTCCACGTACAGGCAGGAGAAGGTCACCACGTGGGGGAGGCGCCGCACCGGGTCGCCCACCACCTCGACGTCCGGCACCAGCTGCGGCACCCGGGCCCGGATCCGCTCCACCAGTGCGTGCAGCCGGGCGTTCTCCGCCTCGGCCTCCTGCCGCACCGCCCGCAGCGAGGCGGCGGCCGCCACCACGGCGGGCACGTTGACGAAGCCCGGCACCCGGCCGCGCTCCCGCTCGTCCGCAGGCAGCGGCGAGGCGTACCGGACCCCCTTGCGCACCGCCAGCACCCCCACCCCGGCCGGCCCGCCCCACTTGTGGGCACTGGCCGCCAGCAGCGACCACCCGCCGGGCACCGGGAGCCGCCCGGCGCTCTGCGCCGCGTCCACCAGCAGGGGCACCCCGGCCGCCGCGCACAGCTCGGCGGCCTCCGCCACCGGCTGCACGGTGCCCACCTCGTGGTTGGCGGACTGCAGGCAGGCCAGGGCGGTGCCCCGCCCGGCGCCGTGCTCCGCCGCGGGCCGCAGCACGGTGGCGAGGCGGGAGGCGTCGACCCTGCCCAGCCGGTCCACCGGCACCTCGGTCACCTCGCCGCCGGCCGCCGCGTGCACCTCGGCGGCGTGCAGCAGGCTGGAGTGCTCCACGGCGGAGTGCACCAGGTGACGGCCCGTGCGGCGGTTCCCCGCGAGGGCGCCGAGCACCCCGAGCTGCACGGCCTGGGTGCCGGAGGCGGTGAAGGAGACCTCGTCGGCCCGGGCGCCCAGCACCTCGGCGGCCGTCTCGCGGGCCGCGTCCAGCAGCATCCGGGCCCGCCGGCCGTCGCGGTACAGGCGGGCGGGGTCCGCCCAGCCCTCGTCGAGGGCGGCGGTCAGGGCCTGCCGGGCGACCGGGTGGAGGGGGGCGGTGGAGGCGGCGTCGAAGTAGGGCACGCAGGCCACGGTAGCCCGATCGCGGGCCACCGGCCGGACGCCGTCCGCACACCTGCGGGATACCCCGTCCGAGGCCCTCCCACGCCTCCCCCGGGACCGTCTGCAGCCCCTGCGGCCGACCGTCCCCCGATCGGCTGTACGACCCCCGTGACCTGCGATTCCCCTCCCACAAGGGCTGATCGGGTACCCGGACGGCGCGTTAGCGGGACCTGCCCGCGAGACCTGCACCGGGCTGGAGTAGGGTTTGGCCCGCATAAACATCCAAACCCTGCCCGTGGCCGGGCCCCAACGGGTCGGAGGTCGACAGACCTTCCCCGCCGGGCGCGATCGCGGGCGAGACTTCGGGAAGGCGCTACGTGAGTCCCAACGGCTCCGACCGCTCGCCGCGGCGCACGATGCGGCGGAAGCTGCCTCAGGCGCTGGCACTGGGCCTCGTCATCGCGACCGCCACCGGCTGCTCGTCCCAGGACCTCCCCAGGCTCGGCCTGCCCTCGCCCGTCACCAAGGAAGGACCCACCGTCCTCCTGATGTGGCAGGGCTCCTGGATCGCTGCACTCGTTGTCGGCGTGCTGGTCTGGGGCCTGATCCTCTGGAGTGTGGTCTTCCACCGCCGCAGCCGCACCAAGGTGGAGGTTCCGCCCCAGACCAGGTACAACGTGCCCATCGAGGCGCTCTACACCGCGGTCCCCATCATCATCGTCTCGGTGCTGTTCTACTTCACCGCCCGCGACGAGTCCCGCCTGCTGGAGACCTCCAAGAAGCCGGACCACGTCGTCAACGTCGTGGGCTTCCAGTGGAGCTGGGCGTTCAACTACGAGAACGACGAGCACGGCAAGAACGCCGCCGGCGCGTACGAGGTGGGCACCCCGGCGCAGCCGCCGACGCTGTACCTGCCGAAGGGCGAGTCCGTCCTGTTCAAGCTGACCTCCCGGGACGTCATCCACGACTTCTGGACGGTCAACTTCCTGATGAAGCAGGACGTCGTCCCCGGCCTGGTCAACCAGTTCCAGGTGACGCCCACCGCCTACGGCACGTTCCGCGGCAAGTGCGCGGAGCTGTGCGGTGTGGACCACTCGCGGATGCTCTTCAACGTCAAGGTCGTCTCGCCGGCCGACTACCGGAAGCACCTGCAGGAACTGCGGGCCAAGGGCCAGACCGGCGCGGTCCCCTCCGGCCTCATCAGCACGGGAAGTGAGAAGTGACCATCCTCAACGAGCCCCACGGGGCAGCCGCGGGAGCGCCTGCGGCTCCGGTCGGCGGGGGTGAGCCGCGCACCCGCAAGGGCGCCTCCGCGGTGAAGTGGCTCACGACCACCGACCACAAGACGATCGGCACGCTGTACCTCGGCACCTCGTTCGCCTTCTTCCTGATCGGCGGCGTCCTCGCCCTGGTCATGCGCGCCGAGCTGGCCCGCCCGGGCACCCAGCTGCTCTCCAACGAGCAGTTCAACCAGGCGTTCACCATGCACGGCACGATCATGCTGCTGATGTTCGCGACGCCGCTCTTCGCGGGCTTCGCGAACTGGATCATGCCGCTGCAGATCGGTGCGCCCGACGTGGCGTTCCCCCGGCTGAACATGTTCGCCTACTGGCTCTACCTGTTCGGCTCGATCATCGCCGTCGCCGGCTTCCTCACCCCGCAGGGTGCGGCCGACTTCGGCTGGTTCGCCTACTCCCCGCTCTCCGACGCGGTCCGCTCGCCGGGCGTCGGCGCCGACATGTGGATCATGGGTCTGGCCTTCTCCGGCTTCGGCACGATCCTCGGCTCGGTCAACTTCATCACCACGATCATCTGCATGCGCGCGCCCGGCATGACGATGTTCCGGATGCCGATCTTCACCTGGAACGTGCTGCTCACCGGTGTCCTGGTGCTGCTGGCCTTCCCGGTGCTCGCCGCCGCGCTCTTCGCGCTGGAGGCGGACCGGAAGTTCGGCGCCCACGTCTTCGACCCGGCCAACGGCGGGGCACTCCTCTGGCAGCACCTCTTCTGGTTCTTCGGCCACCCAGAGGTGTACATCATCGCGCTGCCGTTCTTCGGCATCGTGTCGGAGATCATCCCGGTCTTCAGCCGCAAGCCGATGTTCGGCTACTCCGGCCTGATCGCGGCGACCATCGCGATCGCCGGCCTGTCGGTGACGGTGTGGGCCCACCACATGTACGTCACCGGCCAGGTGCTGCTGCCGTTCTTCTCCTTCATGACCTTCCTCATCGCGGTCCCCACCGGTGTGAAGTTCTTCAACTGGCTGGGCACCATGTGGAAGGGCTCGCTGAGCTTCGAGACGCCGATGCTGTGGACGGTCGGCTTCCTGGTCACCTTCCTCTTCGGCGGCCTGACCGGCGTGCTGCTGGCCTCCCCGCCGATCGACTTCCACGTCTCGGACTCCTACTTCGTGGTGGCCCACTTCCACTACGTGGTCTTCGGCACCGTCGTCTTCGCGATGTTCGCCGGCTTCCACTTCTGGTGGCCGAAGATGACGGGCCGGATGCTCGACGAGCGCCTCGGCAAGATCACCTTCTGGACGCTCTTCGTCGGCTTCCACGCCACCTTCCTGGTGCAGCACTGGCTCGGCGCCGAGGGCATGCCCCGCCGGTACGCCGACTACCTGGCCGCGGACGGCTTCACCACGCTGAACACCGTCTCGACCATCGGCTCGTTCCTGCTCGGCCTGTCGATCCTGCCGTTCCTCTACAACGTCTGGAAGACGGCCCGGTACGGCGAGAAGGTCACCGTGGACGACCCGTGGGGCTACGGCCGCTCGCTGGAGTGGGCGACCTCCTGCCCGCCGCCGCGGCACAACTTCCTCACCCTGCCGCGGATCCGCTCCGAGTCCCCGGCGTTCGACCTGCACCACCCGGAGATCGCGGCCCAGGACTACCTGGAGAACCACGGCGAGCCGGCCAAGCACCTCACCGCGGCCGCGGCCCCGGCTGACCGCAAGGAGGGCGACGCCCGATGAGGGAGCAGGGCAAGATCTTCGCGGGCCTCTCCGTCTTCATCCTGGCGGTGGCCATCGCGTACGGCCTGTGGTCCAAGGAGCCGGCGGGCACCACCGCCCTCTTCCTGGCCTTCGGCCTGTGCATCTTCATCGCCTTCTACCTGGGCTTCACCGCCCGGCGGGTGGACACCGGCGCCGGTGACAACCCCGAGGCCGAGGTCTCCGACGACGCCGGCGAGCAGGGCTTCTTCAGCCCGCACAGCTGGCAGCCGCTCGCCCTCGGCTTCGGCGGCGCGCTCGCCTTCCTGGGCGTGGTCTTCGGCTGGTGGCTGCTCTACTGGTCCCTCCCGATCATCCTGGTCGGCCTGTGGGGCTGGGTCTTCGAGTACTACCGGGGCGAGAACCAGAACCAGTAGCAGGACCCGTGCACGACGGCCGGGGCCGGGCACCTTCCGAGGTGCCCGGCCCTGGCCGTCCGTGCGTTCCCGTCCGTGCGTTCCCGTCCGTGCGTTCCCGTCCGTGCGTCCCCGCCCACGTCCCCCTCCGTGCGTCCCCGTCCGCGCGCCTGTCCGCGCGCCTGTCCGCGCGTCCGTACGGGTGAGCGGTTCACCCGTGCGGACGACCCGCGCCCGGCGTGGAGGGCCCCCTCCGTCCGCTCTTCCTACGATGTGAAGGATCTTCGGCGATGCGGAGGCAGCGATGGGCACTGCGGCAGGAACACCGCACAACGGTGCGTCCCCGGCCGGTGCGTCACCGTCGGGCAGGCTCCGCCCGGTCGGGTCCCGCCGGCGGCGCCGGGGCAGGGCGGCGCTCCCCGCCGTCCTGGCCGGCTCCCTCGTCCTGCTCGGGTCGTGCACCTCCCCCTCCCGCGCCCCCCAGGACGCCGTCGCGCCGCCCCGGGCCGTCGACATCGCACCGCTGGTCCGGCTCACCCCGGCCGCAGGCACCGTCGCCGACCCCTCCACCGCGCTGACCGTCACCCTGGCCCGCGGCCGCCTCACCGACGTCACGGTGGCCGCCGCGGACGGACGGCAGGTCACCGGGCGCCTCAGCGCCGACGGACGGACCTGGCGCAGCACCTCCCCGCTGGCCGCCGGGGCCCGCTACACGGTCCGGGTCGGCGCCGACGACGGCCGCGGCGGCCGGGGCGGGACCACCGCCGCCCTCTCCACCCGGCCGGGGACCTCGCTGCTGACCGCCGTCCTCGGCCCGGCCGGCGGCCAGGAGGGCGCGGCCGCCGTCTACGGCGTCGGCCAGCCCGTCACCGTCCAGCTCTCCCGGCCGGTCCACGACCGCGCCGCCCGCGCCTCCGTCGAGCACGGCCTGCGGGTCACCTCCCAGCCCGCCGTCACCGGCGCCTGGCACTGGGTCGACGACAGCACCCTGCACTTCCGGCCGCAGCAGTACTGGCCCGCCCACGCCGCCGTCCAGGTCGCCTTCGACGCCCAGGGGCGGCACATCCGGCCGGGCCTGTACGGCGGAGCGCCCAGCCGCATCTCCTTCCGCACCGGCGACCGGGTGGAGGCCCTGGTCGACGCGGTGACCGACCACATGGAGTTCCGCCGCAACGGCAGACTCGTCCGGACCCTCCCGGTGACCACCGGCAAGCCCGGCTTCGAGACCCGCAACGGCGTCAAGGTCGTGCTGGGCCAGGAGGCCGAGGTGCGCATGGACGGGGAGACCGTCGGCATCGCCGCCGGCAGCTCCGAGGCCTACAGCCTGGACGTGCAGTGGGCGACCCGGGTCACCTGGAGCGGCGAGTACGTGCACGCCGCGCCCTGGTCGGTGGCCGCGCAGGGCCACGCCAACGTCAGCCACGGCTGCACCGGCATGTCCACCGAGGACGCCCACTGGTTCTACGGGCAGGTCCGGGTCGGCGACGTCGTCCGGGTGGTCCGCAGCAACGGCCACATGATGGAGCCGTTCGGCAACGGGTTCGGCGACTGGAACCTCACCTGGAGCCGGTGGCTGGCCGGGTCGGCCG
This sequence comes from Streptomyces sp. NPDC001380, assembly GCF_042895785.1. Taxonomy (NCBI): domain Bacteria; kingdom Bacillati; phylum Actinomycetota; class Actinomycetes; order Kitasatosporales; family Streptomycetaceae; genus Streptomyces; species Streptomyces sp. NPDC001380. Next base: position 70,265 of record NZ_JBIAWP010000002.1, read on the forward strand.
CCGGGCAGGCGGTCTCCACCGCCGGTCCCCCCGCGGCGCCCGTCGCCGCGGCCGGAGCCGGGGCGGCGACCGGGGCGACGGCCGGGGCCGGTACCGGCGGCGGCGCCGCGGCGCCCGCCGGAGCGCTCGCACCGCTGCTCTGAGCGGGGCAGCCGTCCGGCCCGCGGGCCGTGCGGGACGGGGCGCACGGCCGGGGCCGTCCGGCGGCGCCGTGCGGACCGGCCGGCCGGAGGCGTCCGGCCGCCGCGGCCCGGACCGCGCGGGGCGCCGCCCGGCCCCGGCAGGCGGCCGAGGCCCGGCCGCCGGAGGGACCTCCGGCCGTCCGCGACGGCCGGGAAGGGAGAGGAAGGGAAGGGAGGAGGGTGACCATGGACGGTGCCGATCGTCCTGCTGAGCGCCGCAGGGGGGCGCCGGTCCTCGGCGGCCTGCTGGTGGGCGCCCTGCTGGCCGCCGGCACGGCCGCCGCCGCCCTGGGGGCGCTCTCCGGGGGCGGTGCGGCGCCGGCCCGGGAGCGCCTCCCGCAGGTCAGGGTCCTGGGGGCCAGCCAGTCCGCCGACTGCGCCGCCCTCACCTCCGCGCTCGAGGCGGGACGCGCCGTCGACACCGCCCGGGCCGTCGCCTGCGACCGGCAGGAGTCCGCCGCGATGGAGGACCTGCGCCGCCAGGCCGGGCGGCTGGGGCTGCGCTCCGCCGAGGGCCCCAGCCCGACCTGCTCGGCCGTCGACCGGCGGGCCGCCGCCGGCGACCGGACCCTCGACCCCGGCCTCGCCCTCCACTGCCGGCGTCACGCGCGGTTCGCCGGCCGGGCCCACGAGCCCGCCGGCGCGGCCGGACCGGGCGCCACCTCGTTCTGCCGCAGTGTCCGGTCCCGCCTGGCGCGCGGCCTGCCCGTGGCGCCCTTCCCCCGGGATTTCTGCGCCCGCGGGCCCGGTGCTGCCGCGTCGCCAGGGGACTCCCCGGCGGTCCCCTTCCCGCAGCCGCCCGCCTCCGCCGGGCCGTCCTCCCCGCCGGCGCCGCCCGGCGGGCGGGTCCGCGCGCCGGGCCGGGCCGCCCCGGTCCCGCGGGCCGTCCCGTCGGCCCCGACCACCGCCGCCCGGCCCGCCGGGCCCCGCTGACCCCGCGCGGACCGTCCCCGGCCCTTCGTCGGGGCCGCAGGCGCCTCGCCGTCCTCTCGCCGGCCTCCCCCGGCCTCCGTCGGCCCTGTGGGCACTCCCGGCCCGGGCCCGCCCGGGGTGGCCCCGTCAGCCGCCGTACGCGGCCCGCAGGGCCGTCACCGCGGCCGCCAGGGCCTCGTCGTGGTCCAGGCCCAGGTGCCGGGCGCGTCCGGCGTACTCGGCGGCGGCGGCCGCCGCCCGACGGTGGGCCGCGTCCCCGGCCGCCGCGACCACCGTGCCGTGCCGGCCCCGGGTCTCCACGACGCCGTCCGCCTCCAGCTCCCGGTAGGCGCGGGCCACCGTGTTCGCGGCCAGGCCCAGGTCGGAGGCCAGGGCCCGGACGGCGGGCAGCCGGTGGCCGGCGGGCAGCTCCCCGGAGCGGGCCAGCTCGGCGATCCGGGCGCGGACCTGCTCGTAGGGCGGGACGGGGGAGGACGGGTCGACGGTGATCTGCACGGTGCGGGTCCCTCGGGTTCGTTCCGGCTGCGGGTCCGGCCGCCGGCGGCCCGGTCCGGTGGCGGACGGCGCGGCGCGGTGGCGGTGGCGGTGGACCCCATTGTGGCGGCAGCGCGGGCCGGGGCGGGCCGGGGCCGCGGGCTCCGGGCGGGGAGCCGGGCAAAGGCCGAGGGCCCGTCCCCGGCTGCTGCCGGGGACGGGCCCTGCTGGTGTGGCGACTGCTCCGGGGAGCGTCAGTGGTGGCCGTGGCCGCTGGTGATCTCGCGGTACTCCTCGGCGGTGGGCTTGGCGATCTGGCCCTCCTCGCCGAAGTAGCCGCGGGACAGCTTCGCCCGCAGCTTCTGCGAGCGCGTGATCTTGCGCTTGACGCCGTTCTCGTCCACCGCGGCGGGCAGCTCGACCGGACGGAGCTGGTCGTGCGCGGTCAGCTTGTGCAGCTGGGCCGGGCTGAGCGGCTCGTGGACCTCGATGAACTCGCCGTGCGGCAGGCGCTTGATGATGCCGCTCTCGCGTCCGTGCAGGACCTTGTCGCGGTCGCGCCGCTGCAGGCCCATGCAGATCCGCTTCGTGACGATGAACGTCAGGACCGGCACCACGAAGAACGCGATCCGCATCGTCCAGGTGATCGAGTTGATCGACATGTGGAAGTGGGTGGCGAACAGGTCGTTGCCGCCCGCGACCAGCAGGACGAGGTAGAGGCTGATCCACGCCGCACCGAAGGAGGTGCGGACCGGGGCGTTGCGCGGGCGGTCGGCGATGTGGTGCTCGCGCTTGTCGCCGGTGACCCAGGCCTCGATGAACGGGTACACCCAGATGGCCACGAGGACCAGCGGGAAGATCATCAGCGGGATGAACACGCCCAGGTTCAGGGTGTGGCCCCAGGCCCGGATCTCCCAGCCCGGCATGAGCCGGATGAGGCCCTCGGAGAAGCCCATGTACCAGTCGGGCTGGGCGTCGGTCGACACCTGGTCCGGACGGTACGGGCCGTACGCCCAGATCGGGTTGACCGTGGCGATCGCGGAGACCACCGAGGTCACGCCGAAGACCAGGAAGAAGAAGCCGCCGGCCTTCGCCATGTAGACGGGCATGAGGGGCATGCCCACGACGTTCTTCTCGGTCCGGCCGGGACCGGCGAACTGGGTGTGCTTGTGGTAGAAGACCAGGATCAGGTGGGCCACCAGGAGGCCCAGCATGATGCCCGGGATCAGCAGCACGTGCACGGTGAACAGGCGCGGGATGATGTCGTCGCCGGGGAACTGCCCGCCGAACAGGAACATCTGCAGGTAGGTGCCGACGATCGGCACCGCCAGGACCGCGCCCTCCATGAACCGGATGCCGGTGCCCGACAGCAGGTCGTCGGGGAGCGAGTAGCCCATGAAGCCGTCGAACATGCCCAGGATCAGCAGCATGGCGCCGAAGATCCAGTTGATCTCACGCGGCTTGCGGAACGCGCCGGTGAAGAAGACGCGCATCATGTGGACCAGCATCGCGGCCACGAAGAGGATGGCCGCCCAGTGGTGGATCTGCCGGATGAGCAGACCGCCGCGGACGTCGAAGCTGATGTCCAGCGTCGAGGCGTACGCCTCGGACATCCTGATGCCGTTCAGTGGCATGTAGGAGCCGTGGTAGACGACCTCGCCCATGCTCGGCTTGAAGAAGAGCGTGAGGTAGACGCCGGTCAGGATGATGATGATGAAGGTGTAGAGGCAGATCTCGCCCAGCATGAAGGACCAGTGGTCCGGGAAGATCTTCCGCAGGTTGGACTTGGCCAGGCTGTAGATGCCCAGCCGGCCGTCCGCCCAGTCGGCAGCCGCCTCGGCCTTGTTGGCCGGCTTCGCGCGGCTGCTGCTCGGCTTCGCGCCGCCTGAGGCGGCGCCGCTCGCGGCACTCATGCGCGCTCCCAGTAGCTCGGGCCGACGGGGGCGTTGAAGTCACCCGTGGCGATGAGGTTGCCGTCCGCGTCGGTCTTGATCTTCAGCTGCGGCAGGGGGTGGCCCGCCGGGCCGAAGATCACGCGGGCGCCGTCCGACAGGTCGAAGGTCGACTGGTGGCACGGGCACAGCACGTGGTGGGTCTGCTGCTCGTACAGGCTGATCGGGCAGCCCACGTGCGTGCAGATCTTCGAGAAGGCCAGGATGCCATCGAAGCCCATCTCGCGCGAGGGGCGGTCCTTGATGTCCTCCGGCGCGATGCGCACGAGCATGACCGCGTCCTTGGCGATGGCCTGCTGGAAGCCCTCGGACGCCTCGGAGAGGCCCTGGGGCTTGGCGAAGACCAGCGAGCCGACGGTGACGTCCTCGGCCTTGAGGGGCTCGTCGGTGTTCATCGAGACGAGCTTGATCGGCTTGGCGGGGGTGGCCGCGTCCCAGCCGGTGTGCTCCAGCTTCTTCTCGGGCAGCGGCCCGAGGTCGCGGAGCAGCACCACGCCGGAGAGCGGCACCAGGGCCATCGAGCCGATCAGCGTGTTGCGGAGCAGCTTGCGGCGGCCGAAGCCGCTCTCCTCGGCGCCCGCCTTGAAGTCGGAGATGACCTTGGCGCGGACGTCCTCGGGGGCCTCGATCGGGTGGCGCTCGTCGGCGACCTCGACGTCCGACATCAGCGTGCGGGCCCAGTGGACCGCGCCCGCGCCGATGCAGAACAGCGCCGCGCCGAGGGTGGTGCCCAGGGCGAAGTTCAGGCTGCTGACGTGGCCGAACGGCCAGATGAACACGATCTGGTCGATCGGGAAGACCACGTAGGAGGCGATGAAGCCGATGGTGGCCAGCATCGAGACCGTGAACAGCAGCGCGACCTGGCGCTCGGCGCGCTTCGCGGCGCGCTCGTCGATGTCCGTGCGGCGGACCTCGTGGGGCGGCAGCCCCGGGTCGGCGAACGGGTCGTCGTGGACGGCGACCTCGTGGCCCTCGGAGCCGCGGTGCTCCGGCAGCTTCTCTTCTGACATGTCGTGGCTCATGACTTCTTGGCCTTGGAGGTGTGGGCGGCGACCCAGATGGCGACGGCGATCAGGGCGCCGAGTCCGAAGATCCAGCCGAACAGGCCCTCGGTCACCGGGCCGAGGCTGCCGAGGTCCATGCCGCCGGGCGACGGGGCCTCGGCGGTGTGGCGCACGAAGGCGACGATGTCGCGCTTCTGCTTCTCGGGCATCACCGAGTCCGGGAACGCCGGCATGTTCTGCGGGCCGGTCTGCATGGCCTCGTAGATGTGCTTCGGGGAGGTGTTGTCCAGCGCGGGGGCGTACTTGCCGTGGGTCAGGGCGCCGCCCTTGCCCGCGAAGTTGTGGCACTGCGCGCAGTTGGTGCGGAACAGCTCTCCACCGGCGGAGACGTCGCCCTTGGCCGTGTCGTACTGGTCCTTGGTCGGAGCCACCGGGCCGGGGCCGAAGGACGCGACGTACGCGGCGAGCTGGTCGATCTGGGCCTGCGAGTAGATGTTCTTCTTCGCGGGCACCTGCGCGCCGGGCTGCTGGGCCGGCATGCGGCCCGTGCCGACCTGGAAGTCGACCGCGGCGGAGCCCACGCCGACGAGGCTCGGGCCGTCGGTGCCGCCCTGGCCGTTCAGGCCGTGGCAGGAGGAGCAGCCGACGGCGTAGAGCTTCTTGCCCTCCTCGATCGCGAGCGACTGCGAGGAGGAGTCGGCCTGCGCCGTCCCGGCGGGCGCGAACGCGGCGTACAGCCCCCCGGTGGCCGCCAGCGCGAAGAGTAGGACGACAAGCGCCGCCAGCGGGTGGCGCCGTCGTGCGGAGAGCTTTTTCACGGATAACCCCGGTGTCAGGATCTTGGTCGTCTGGGTGTCTGGTCGGCAGGCGGGTCGGCCCGGGACCGCTACTTGATCAGGTAGATGGTCGCGAAGAGGCCGATCCAGACGACGTCGACGAAGTGCCAGTAGTAGGACACGACGATCGCGGCCGTGGCCTGCTCGTGCGTGAACCGCCTGGCGGCGTACGTGCGGCCGAGGACCAGCAGGAACGCGATCAGTCCGCCGGTCACGTGGAGCCCGTGGAAGCCGGTGGTCAGGTAGAACACGGTGCCGTACGGGTCGGAGGACAGCGACAGGCCGTCCTTCTTGACCAGCTCCGTGTACTCGAAGATCTGACCGCCGACGAAGATCGCGCCCATGATGAAGGTGACCGTGAACCACGACCGGAGCTTCTTCACGTCGCCGCGCTCGGCGGCGAAGACACCCATCTGGCAGGTGAACGAGGAGAGCACCAGGATCGTGGTGTTGGTCGCGGAGAAGGGGACGTTGAGCGCCGCCGCCTTCTCGTGCCAGAACGCGGGCCCCGTCACGGACCGGAGCGTGAAGTACATCGCGAAGAGGGCCGCGAAGAACATCAGCTCGGAACTCAGCCAGACGATGGTTCCGACGCTGACCATGTTCGGCCGGTTGACCGATCCGTGCGCGTGCCCGGTTTCTACTGCTGTTGCTGTCGCCACGTCCGACATTATGTCGGTCCCTTATTCAGCCTTCACTCCGGGGGTCCTCCCTCGGTGTGTCCGGTGGACGACGTACCCTCCAACGGCTCACGCGGGGTGTCGGCGGCCCTGATCGGGAGTACCATCCACCAGCAGTCGAAGTGGTCCCGATCACATCCCGCCGAGCCCCGGGGGCACCGTCCATGGCGCACGAGACCGTCACCGTCCTCGTCTACAGCGACGACCGCACCACCCGCGAGCAGGTCCGCCTCGCCCTCGGCCGGCGCCCCGCCGCCGACCTGCCCGAGGTGGAGTACCTGGAGTGCGCCACGGCGCCCGCGGTGGTCCGCGCGCTCGACGCGGGGGGCGTCGACCTCTGCGTCCTCGACGGCGAGGCGGCGCCCGCCGGCGGCATGGGCCTGTGCCGCCAGCTGAAGGACGAGATCTACCAGGCCCCGCCGGTGCTCGTCCTCATCGGCCGCCCGCAGGACACCTGGCTGGCCGCCTGGAGCCGCGCCGACGCCGCCGTCCCCCACCCCGTCGACCCGGTCGCGCTGGCCGGCGCCGCCGTCGAACTGCTGCGGGCCCGTACCGCCGGACGGGCGCACGCCGCCTCCTGAGCGCCCCCGGCCGGGCCCGGACTCCGCGTCCGGGCCCGGCGCGCCGCGGCCCTCCGGCCCGTCCGCACGGTGGGACGGGAGGCCCGGCTCCGGGCGTCCCGCCTCCCCGGCTGGATAGGGTGGGCCTTCTCCTCTCCCATCTGTCCCGAGGCGAAGGCTGGAGTTGGTCATGGCGAACGTGTCACCTGCGTACGGAGGCGTCGACCCCGTGCAGGCACGGTCCTGGCCGGACGTCCTCGCTGCCCTGCTGCAGCGCCAGGACCTCACCGCGGCCGACACCTCCTGGGCCATGGACCGGATCATGAGCGGGGAGGCCACCCCGGCCCAGGTCGCCGGCTTCATGGTGGCGCTGCGCGCCAAGGGCGAGACCGTGGACGAGGTCGGCGGCCTGGTCGACGCGATGTACGCCCACGCCGAGCCGCTGGAGATCCCCGGACCCGCCGTCGACATCGTCGGCACCGGCGGCGACCGGGCCAGGACCGTCAACATCTCCACCATGGCGGCGATCGTCGCCGCGGCGGCCGGCGCCAAGGTCGTCAAGCACGGCAACCGTGCCGCCTCCTCCGCGAGCGGCTCCTCCGACGTCCTGGAGAAGCTCGGCATCTCCCTCGACCTGTCCGCCCGCCGGGTGGCCGAGGTCGCGGAGGAGACCGGCATCACCTTCTGCTTCGCGGCGAGGTTCCACCCCGCGATGCGGCACGCGGCCCCGGCCCGCCGCGAACTGGGCGTGCCCACCGCGTTCAACTTCCTCGGCCCGCTCACCAACCCGGCGCGCGTCACCGCCTCCGCCATCGGCTGCTTCGACCCCCGGATGGCCGGGATCATGGCGGGCGTGCTCGCCCGGCGCGGCTCCACCGGCCTGGTCTTCCGCGGTGACGACGGCCTCGACGAGCTCACCGTCACCGGCACCTCCCACGTCTGGGTGGTCCGCGACGGCGCCGTCACCGAGACCGGCTTCGACCCGCGCGACCTGGACATCCCGCTCGTCGGCGTCGAGGCGCTGCGCGGCGCCGACGCCTCCCACAACGCCGAGGTGGCCCGCCGCCTGTTCGCCGGCGAGCGCGGGCCGGTACGGGACGCGGTGCTCCTCAACGCGGCGGCCGCCCTCACCGCCCTGGACCTCACCGGTGCGCCGCTCACCGGGCAGCTGGCCGCGGGCGTCGCCCGCGCGGCGGAGGCCGTCGACTCCGGCGCCGCGCAGCGGACCCTGGAGCGCTGGGCCGCCGCCACCCAGCGGGGCTGACCCCGCCGCGCCGCCCCCGCTCCGCAGGCCCGGCCGCCGCCGCACCTCCCGTCCGCATCCCGGACGGCGGCTGCGGCGGCGGCCGGGCCCTGGCATACTCCTCGGCAGGTCACGAGTGACAGCCACCAAGGCCCCGGCCGGCTGTCCGGCAACCCTCCGTCCGTGGCGGGGTGCCCCGGGTGAGGACCGGGCCGTGCGGCAGACGCCCCGCGGCAAGCGCGGACCCCTCGTGCCACGTCCGGGGGTCCTGTCCCGAGGAGTCCACCCGTGAAGCAGCGAATGCGCTAGAGGCCGCAGGCCTCCCCTCCCCACGGCCGGATCCGTGCGCCCCCGCCCGCGCGCCCTCCCCGGCCCCGGGGCCGACCCCCTCGCAGCCCTCCCGGCGCACCCCTCGTCCGGTGCGGCACCGCCGCGCCGCGGTCGGCCCTGCCCGCGCCCGTCCGGCGCCCGCCCCCGCACGCCTTCGCGCCCCCTGGAGCACCGCCATGACCGTCCGTTCCGCGTACGCCGCCGTCCCGATTGCCGCCGTCCCGACCGCCGCCGTCCCGACCGCCGCCGTCCCGACCGGCGCTGCCCCGACCGCCGTTGCCCCGGCTGCTGCTGCCCCGGCTGCCGCCGACGCGCCCCTGCCGGTGCTCGGCACCGACGTGGAGGTCCCCCTCGCCGACGGCCGCCGGGTGCCGTACGCCGCGCTCGACCAGGCCGCCAGCGCCCCGGCCCTGCGCCGGGTCTGGGACGACGTCGCCGCCTACGCCCCCCTCTACGGCAGCGTGCACCGCGGCGCCGGGTACCTCTCCCAGCTCTCCACCGACCTCTTCGAGGAGAGCCGCCGGACGGTCGCCGCCTTCCTCGACCTGCGCGACGGCGACCAGGTCGTCTTCACCCGCTCCACCACCGACTCCCTCAACCTGCTGGCCTCCGCCGTGCCCGCGGGCACCCGCGTCCTGGTCTTCGAGACCGAGCACCACGCCGCGCTGCTGCCCTGGCGCCGCGAGGGGATCACCCTGACCTGCCTGCCGGCCCCCCGCTCGCCGCAGCAGGCCGTCGCCGCCGTGGAGGAGGCGCTGGCGGACGGCCCGGACGGGCCCGCGCTGCTCTGCGTCACCGGCGCCTCCAACGTCACCGGCGAGGTCTGGCCGGTCGCCGAGCTCGCCGCCGCCGCCCACCGCCACGGTGCCCGGGTGGTGCTGGACGCGGCCCAGCTCGCCCCGCACGAGCGGGTCTCCGTGCGGGAGCTGGGCGTGGACTGGGCGGCCTTCTCCGGCCACAAGCTCTACGCGCCGTTCGGCGCGGGCGTGCTCGCCGGGCGCGCCGACTGGCTGGACGCCGCCGAGCCGTACCTGGCCGGGGGCGGCGCCAGCCGCACGGTGGCCCGGGAGGCCGGCGGCGCGCTCGCCGTCGACTGGCACCGCGGCCCGGCCCGCCACGAGGCCGGTTCGCCCAACGTCGTCGGCGCCCACGCCGTCGCCTCCGCCTGCCGGGCGCTCACCCAGGCCGGCTTCGACGCCCTGCGGGCCCGCGAGCAGCGGCTCCTCGCCCGGCTCCGGGAGGGGCTGGCGCAGGTCCCCGGGGTGCGGGTGCTCACCCTGTTCGGCGAGGACCACCCGCGGGTCGGTGTCCTCTCCTTCACGGTCCGCGGCTGGAACAGCTCGCACGTCGCCGCCGCACTCTCCGCCGAGTACGGCATCGGGGTGCGCGACGGCCTCTTCTGCGCCCACCCGCTGGTGCGCACGCTGCTCGGCGGTACCGAGGAGGAGCCCACCGCGTGCGGCGCGCCCGACGCGTCCCTCCCCGGCGCGCGCAGCCTGAACGCGGTGCGGGTCAGCTTCGGGGCGGGCACCCCCGACGAGCACGTCGAGCGGTTCCTGGCGGCGCTGCGGGAGCTGGTCGCCGAGGGCGCCCGCTGGTCGTACCGGACCGAGGGCGGCCGCTGCGTGCCGGACACCCGCCGCCGCTGACCGGCGCCGCCGGGCGTTCCCGCCCCCGGGCCGCCGGGCCCGGGGACGGGGCCGCCGGGGCTACTCGTCGAGGCCCAGGGCGAAGGCCGTCTCCAGGTCGTGCTGCGAGTAGGTGCGGAAGGCGATGTGCGTCTCGGTGTGCAGCACGCCGGGGACCTTGTTGAGCCGGCCGGGGATCACCTCGGCGAGGTCCTCGTGCCGGCGCACCCGGACCATCGCGACCAGGTCGTACGTGCCGGTGACGGAGTAGACCTCGCTGACGCCGTCCAGGGCGGCGACGGTCTCCGCGATCTCGGGGATCCGGTCGACGGTGGTCTTGATGAGCACGATCGCGGTGATCACACAGGTCTCCTGGGCGGAAGGGGGGACGGCCGTCAGCCAGCGTACTGAGCCCGGCCGGCCGGAGGGGTGCAGGGTGCCGGGCCGTGCCCCCGGCGGGGCGCGGGCGCCGGCCCCGTTCAGACGGGGTCGGGGTCGGCCTCGCGGGGCGGGGCCGGGTCCGGCGCCGGTGCGGCCGGGGGCGCCGGCGGCAGCGGGGCGCGCCGCCGCCGTCCGTACAGGAGCCACGTGCAGACGAACCCCCCGGCGAAGCCGATCACGTGGGCCAGGTAGGCGACACCCGGCGCCGCCCCGTCCTCGGAGTGCGCCAGCCACCACTGCACCGCGAACCACGACCCCAGCACCAGCCAGGCGGGGAAGCGCAGGGGCAGGAAGAGCAGCAGCGGCACCAGGCTGGTCACCCGCGCCCGGGGGTGGAGGCGCAGGTACGCGCCCAGCACCCCGGCGATCGCGCCCGACGCCCCGATCAGGCTGCGGACGGCCTCCGCGGTGTGGATCTCGGCCAGGGCGTACCCGTACGCCGCCAGCGCCCCCATGCCCAGGTAGAAGCCGAGGAAGCGCAGTCGGCCCATCCGGTCCTCGACGCTGTTGCCGAAGACGAGCAGGAAGAGCAGGTTGCCCAGCAGGTGCAGCCAGCCGCCGTGCACGAAGAGCGAGGTGACCGCCGAGAGCGCCGGAACCTTCCCCCGCACGGGGGCCGGCGGGCAGCGCGGGGCGCCGGGGGCGGGGGGCGGGAGCTCGGCGGGGGAGAGGACGCGGTTGGTGAGCAGCTCCCGGGGGACGGCCCCCCACCGCTGGTCGTACCGCTGCACGGCGCACGCCCGCCGCTGCGCAGGGCCGGGCGACGGGTCGAGGCCGGAGGCCGGGCCGGCGACGAAGACGACGGCGTTCACCGCGATCAGCGCGTAGGTCACCAGGGGCGGCCTGCGGACCGGGTTGTCGTCGTGCACCGGGATCACCATGGTTCGCAGCATGCCTCGGCGCCGCCGGGCCGACACGGCGGGCTGGTGCGGACGGGCGAGCCCCGCGCCCCGCACCGGGGCGGCCCCCGGGGCCGCGGCGCGGGGCGCGGGCGCGGTGCGGACCCGGGTCCCCGGGCCGGTGCGTCCCGAGGTGCGAACGCGGTGCCCGCGGGCGGCGCCGCAGGCCATAGGGTTTGCGTACGCGATCGACCGGGACGACCGAGAGGACCCTCCCATGCCTGTCCCCGTGCCCACCGAAGCGACCCGCTGGCGCTGCACGCTGTGCGGCAACCTGACCCGCTTCGACGTCACGCGGTCCTCCCGCGTGGTGGAGTTCGTCCACCTCGACCTCGCCGGCGAGTCCCGCGTCGAGGAGCGGCAGGTGCTGAGCGAGACCGTGGAGTCGGTCCGCTGCCGCTGGTGCAACGCGGTGGACCAGGTCGAGCTCGTCGACCGCCCGGGGGCCGCCGAGACCGCGGCCGCGCAGGAGGCGGCCGGCCGGCCGGGCGGGGAGTCCGCGGGAGGCGCTCCGCAGGGCTGACGGCGCGGTTCGGGCGCCGCGGCGCCGGGCAGGAACCGGCACGCGGGACAATGCGGGGGCGGTGTACGGGGAGGCGCCTGACAAGACGGATCGGAGTCGAGGACGTGGTGGACAGAGCTGGGGCGGCCGCCGGGCCGCAGGGGCGCACCCCTGCGCTGGGCGCGGACGGCGGCACCGGGCACGGGACGGACGCCGGTCCCGACCCGTCCGGCGCTCCCGGCACCTCCGCTCCCGGCACCGCCCCGGTCCCGGCGGGGCCGCCGCCCGCCGCCGGTCCCGCCCCCGGCACGGACCCGCACGCCGGCGCGGCCGACGGGGGCGAGCAGCTCGACCGCCCGCTGCCCGAGGCCGTGCGCCGCCGCGTCGTCGGCATAGCGGCGGACGCGCTCGGCAGCCTGCCCGCCGCCGAACTGCCCGCCGGCCTGCGCCCGTACGCCAAGTTCACCCCCGCCCGGCGGGCCCGCTACGCCGCCACCGCGCTCGCCGCCGCCCTGGCCGCCGAACCGGCCTTCCGGCTGCGGATCGCCGACCGGCTGCGCCTCGGCCAGCCCGAGCTGGTGCGCTCGCTGGAGGCCGGCGCCGCCCCCGCCGCCGCCGACCCCATGGACGTCGCCGCCGCCGCGTACCTGGTGCGCCCGCCGGGCTGGAGCCGCCTGGTGGCCGAGGCCGGCGAGGAGGCCGAGCGGGCCGACGCGGAGGGCAGCGCCGCCGAGGCCGCGCGCCTGGCGGAGAAGCTCCAGGCCGAGCTGGCGGCGCTGCGCTCCTCCTCCCGGGCCGACGCCGACCGGCTGCGCGCCGAACTGGACGCCGCCCGGCGGGAGTCCGAGACACTGCGCAAGCGGATCCGCAGCCTGGAGAGCGACACCCGCAGGGCGGAGGCCGCCACCCGCAAGGTCGCCGCCGAGCTGGAGGCGGTGCGGGCCGCCGCCCAGGCCGAGCGCAGCGCCGCCGAGGGCGAGGCGCGGCGGCTGCGGCACCGGCTCGCCGAGGCCGAGTCGGCCCTGGAGGCGGCCCGCCGCACGGCCCGTGAGGGCCGCAGCGCCGACGACATGCGGCTGCGGCTGCTCCTGGACACCGTGCTGCACGCCGCGCAGGGCCTCCAGCGGGAGCTGGCGCTGCCGGTCTCCGGCCTGCGCCCGGCCGACCTGGTGGAGGCGGTCGCGCCCGCGTCGGCGTCGCCGCACGACGTCGCCCGGCGGGCGCTGGCGGAGGACGACCCGGCGCTGCTCGACCAGCTCCTGGCGCTGCCGCAGGTCCACCTGCTGGTGGACGGGTACAACGTCACCAAGACCGGCTACCCCTCGCTGCCGCTGGAGCAGCAGCGGGTCCGGCTGCTCGGCGGGCTGTCCATGCTGGCGGCGCGGAGCGGTGCCGAGGTGACCTGCGTCTTCGACGGGCAGGACCTGGACGCGCCGGTGATCATGGCGCCGCCCCGGGGCGTGCGGGTGCGGTTCAGCCGCACCGGGGAGACGGCGGACGAGCTGATCCGGCGGTTGGTCCGGGCCGAGCCGGGCGGGCGTCCGGTGGTGGTGGTCTCCTCCGACCGCGAGGTGGCCGACGGGGTGAGGCGGGCGGGGGCGCGGCCGGTCTCCTCCGCGCTGCTGCTGAAGCGTCTCGTCCGCACCTGAGCGGGCCGGGGGCCGGCGGCCGCCCGGGGTGTGGCCGTGCCCGTCCCCCGGGGTGTCCGGAACCGCCTCCGCGGACGGGGCGGCGGGCGGGGCGGTCCGTCCGGCGCCGCCGCCCGGGCGCGGCGGTGCGGAGGGCGCCGCGGGGGGCGGGGAGGGCGTCGGGGCGGCCCCGGCGGTCCGCCCACCGGTCCCGGAGGCCCCACCGGTCCCGTGCGTCGGCTGACCCCGCACCAGGAGGCCGGACGGAAGCGGCAATGCGGACACACCGGACGTGACGGTTTTTCCGGATACGGGCCGTCGGTGGGTCCCTAACGATCGGCTCTCGGTTATGTCACGGCTACCGCCCGTGTCACTTCCGAACAAATACCGCTCCCGCCGGGAGTTTTTACCTACAAGGATTTGAACGGATCACAGTCGAGTTACTAGTGTCTGGCGTCGAGCCACCGCACGGCGATCGCCCGACCGGGTGACGGCGGGGGCTCCCGCCGAGTTCGAGATGCGGCAGGGCACCTGTGCCCTCCTCCAGGGGACGCCGTCGGATCGGAGCCGGGGAACCACCTTCCTCGGGGTGAATCGGCGTCAGAGCCGGCTTCGCAGCGGCTGAGACGTCGTAGGGCGCCTTCCAGGCCCGAACCCGTCAGCTCACCCGGTAGGCGGCCGTTGGAAGAATGGAGCCCGCCTTCGTGGCGACCCACCGCCGTCCCAAGCAGCCGAGCCGCGCGCGGATCTCCGTCCTGACCGCCGCCGCCGCCACCGCCGTCGCGATCTCCGCGCAGGCCGGAGCCGCCAGCGCGGCCCCGAAGCCGACCAAGGAGTCCGTGAAGGCCCAGGTCGACAAGCTCAACGAGCAGGCCGAGGTGGCGACGGAGAAGTACAACGGCGCCAAGGAGAAGCAGCACGAGCTGCAGAAGCAGGTCAACGACCTGCAGGACCAGGTCGCCCGGCAGCAGGCCGAGGTCTCCACCATGCAGGGCACGCTGGGGCAGCTCGCCTCCTCCCAGTACCGCTCGGGCGGCATCGACCCGACCGTGCAGCTGATGCTCTCCTCCGACCCGAGCCAGTTCCTGGACAAGGCGTCCTCGCTGGACCAGGTCAGCGCCCAGCAGGCCGACACCCTCCGCCAGCTGCAGGAGAAGCAGCGCAAGCTGGACCAGGACAAGGCCGAGGCGCAGCAGAAGCTCGCCGAGCTGGACAGCACCGCCAAGGAGCTCAAGGACGCCAAGAGCGAGGTCCAGCAGAAGCTCTCCAAGGCGCAGTCCCTGCTCAACACGCTCACCGCGCAGGAGCGTGCCGCACTCCAGGCCGCCGAGACCGCCGCGGCCCAGCGCGCTTCCCGGGCCGCCCAGCGCACGAACCTGAGCACCGGCGGCGGCAGCGCCAGCACCGTCGGCGCCTCCAGCTACGCGGCCGCCGCCATCCGCGCCGCGGAGACCCGCCTGGGCTCACCGTACGTCTACGGCTCCACCGGCCCGTCGACCTTCGACTGCTCCGGCCTGATGCTGTGGGCCTACAACCAGGCCGGCGTCTCGCTGCCGCGCACCTCGCAGGCCCAGGCCGGCGCAGGCACCTACGTCGGCACCAGCATCGCCGACGCCAAGCCCGGCGACCTGATCATCTACTACAGCAGCATGAGCCACGTGGGCATGTACGTGGGCAACGGGCAGATCATCCACGCCCCGCACACCGGCGCGGTGGTCCGCTACGAGTCCGCGACCGTGATGCCGATCGCCAAGATCGTCCGCATCTGACGCGCCTTCAGCCCCGTCCAGGGTCCGGCACCCCCTCGGGGTGCCGGGCCCTCGGCGTTCCGGACCGGCGCGTACGAGTCGTGCGCGCCGGTCTTCGCGCCCCCGGCCCGTCCGCCCCGGCCCCTTCAGCAGGGCTTTCCGAAGAGGGGTCAAAAGTTATGACAAACGGCAATTTGGACAGACGGGACCGCTGTCACTAGCCTCTGCCCCCGGACCACCGCCCCTCCGGGGGCGGCAGGACGAAGGGAGCGCACCCGCGTTGGCCACCCACCGACGTCCCCGGCAACCCGGCCGGACCCGTGCCGCCGTGCTCACCACGGCCGCGGCCGGCGCCCTCGCCCTGTCCGCGGCCGCCGTCGCGCAGGCCGCCCCCGGCACCCCGGGCGCCCCGGCCGCCCCGCCCCGGCAGCCCTCCGAACAGGACGTCGGGCAGCAGGTCGACGCGCTCTACGCCCAGGCCGAGGCCGCCACCGAGCGCTACGACGGCGCCCGTGAGCGCCTCCGCACGCTCCGCACCGAGGCCGCCGACCTCCAGGACCGGCTCGCCCGCGGCCAGGACGCGGTCAACCGCATGCTCGACGACCTCGGCCAGGTCGCCGGCGCCGAGTACCGCTCCGGCGGCATCGACCCCGGCGTGCAGCTGATGCTCTCCTCCGACCCCGCCCACTACCTCGACGGCGCCGCCGTGGTGGACCGCCTCGCCGCCCAGCAGGCCGACGCCCTGCGCGAGGTCGCCGCCCGGCAGCGCGCCCTGGCCCAGCAGCGCGCCGAGGCGGACGCCCGGCTCGCCGAGCTCGAACGGGTCCGCAGCGCCCTCGCCCGCGACAAGCGGCAGATCCAGGACCGGCTCGGCCGGGCCCGCGCCCTCCTCGGCACGCTCAGCGCCGCACAGCGCGCCCGCCTCGCCGCGGACGACGCCCGCGGGGCGGAGCTGCGCGCCGGCCGCGGCGCGGGGCGCACGGCCCTCGCCGCCCTCCCGGCCCCCGCCGACAACCGGGCCGCGGCCGCCGTCGCCGCCGCCACCTCCGCCCTCGGCTCCCCGTACTTCTTCGGCGCCGCAGGCCCCCGCGCCTTCGACTGCTCCGGGCTGACCTCCTGGGCCTGGGCGAAGGCCGGAGTGGCCCTGCCCCGCACCTCCCAGGGCCAGGCGGGTGCGGGCCGCCGCGTCCCGCTGGCCGACGCCAGGCCGGGGGACCTCGTCATCTACTACGGTGACATGCATCATGTCGGCATGTACGTCGGAGGCGGCACCATCATCCACGCGCCCTACCCCGGAGCCCGGGTCCGCTACGAGCGGGTCGACACCATGCCCGTCGCGGCCGTGGTGCGCGTCTGAGCGCGACCGGGGCGGACGCGGCAGGAGCGGCCCCCGCCATACCGGGCGGCGGCCGCCGGATCGGCCGCCGGGGCGCGCTGCTGCTCGCCGCCGGCGGACTCCTCCAGCTGTCCCCGCTGCGGGCCCCGTCACCCGCCCCCGTCCGGCCCGCCCCCGCCGGCGGCGCCCGGCCCGCCGCCGCGCCGCCGGAGGCCCGGCGCGAGGTCGAGGCCCTGCTCGCCCGCCGGGCCGACGCCGTCCTGCGCCGCGACCCCGCCGCGCTCGCCGCCACCGCCGCCCCGGCCCTGCGCCCCCTCCAGGGCGGGCTGCTGGAGCGCACCGCGCAGGTGCCGCTGGCCGCGTACGCCCACCGCCTGGTGCGCCTGGAGCGCACCGCCGCCGGCCTCGCCGCCGAGGTGCAGCTCGACCACCGCATCGCCGGCTACGACCGCCTCCCCTCCACCGCCACCCGGCGCTTCGCGCTCGTGCCCGCCGGAGGGCGGTGGCTGGTGGCCGCCGACGACCCCGTCGGGAGCGCCCTGCTGTGGGACCTCGGCACGGTGCGGGCGGTGCACGGCCGGCACTCCCTCGTCCTCGGCCTCGCCCCCGAGGGCGACCTCCGCGCCCTCGCCCGGGAGGCCGACCGCGCCGTCCCCGCCGTCGGCGCCGTCTGGGGCGCGGGCTGGGCCGGGCGGCTGCTGCTGTACGCGCCCGCCTCGCTGGACCAGCTCGCCCGCCTGCTGGACGCCACCGCCGCCGACTACCGGAACATCGCCGCCGTCACCACCGCCGCGCCCGGCGCCCCCGCCGCCCCGGCGGACCGCATCCTGGTGAACCCGGAGGCCTACCACGGGCTGAGCACCCTCGGGCGCCGGGTCGTCACCGCCCACGAGGCCGTCCACGTCGCCACCCGGGCCGCCACCCGGCCCTGGACGCCGCTGTGGCTCTCCGAGGGCGCCGCCGACTGGACCGCCTACCTCGGCACCGGGCGCACCGCCCGCCTGGTCGCCCCCGAACTGGCCGCCGACGTCGCCGCCGGGCGCCTGCCGCGGGCGCTCCCGGCCGACGCCGACTTCGCCACCACCGCGACCGGCCTGGCCCAGGCCTACGAGTCGGCCTGGTTCGCCTGCGACCTCGTCGCCCGCCGCCACGGCCCGCAGCGCCTGACCGCGCTCTACCGCGCCGTCGCCGCCGGGGGACCGCCCTCCTCCGACCGGCCCGCCGACCGCGCCGCCGTCGTCGACCGCGCCCTGCGCCGCACCCTCGGCACCGGCCTCGACGCCTTCACCCGGGACTGGCGCGCCGCCCTGCGCGCCGCGCTCGGCTGAGCCCCGGCCGCCGGCCCTGCGCGGCCCTCCTCGCACGGGCGGCGCCGCTTTGCGATGCTTGGCCCTGCCGGGCGACCGGCCGCGACGGGAGGCGGGAGGCAGCGGGTGGACGCCGACGGGGTCAGCAGCAGGGGCGGGGCCGACGGCAGGGACGGGGCCGGCGGCGCGGACGGCGGCGGTGTGAACGGCGGCGGCGGCGCGGACGGCGGCGGGTACCGGGACTTCACCCCCGAGGAGGCCGCCCGCGGGTGCGCCCTGCGCCGGGCGCAGACCCCCTGGGTGCTGGGCGGCCGGCTCGCCGGCCTCGCGCTGACGGCCGGGCTCGGCCTCACCGGCGCGGGCGCTGCCCTGGTGACGGCCGTCGGCGGCCTGCTCGGCGGGACGCGGACCGCCCAGGTCCTCGGCGGCGCCGCCGCGCTGGTGCTGCTCGGGGAGGCCCTGCGGCTCCCGTTCGCCGCCCGGGTCCGCGTCGTCCGGCGCGGGTACGGGCTGGTGACGCAGGGCTGGGGCGGCTGGGCCGTGGACGTGCTGCGCGGCCTGCTGCTCACGCTCGTGCTCGTGCTGCCCGCCGCGTACGGGGTGTACGCGCTCACCGCGTGGTCCCCGCAGCGGTGGTGGCTGCCGGCCGCCGGCGCGGCCGCGGTGCTGGCCGTCGCCCTCTCGTTCCTCTTCCCGCTGGTCGTGGAGCCGCTCTTCAACCGCTTCACGCCGATGCCGGACGGCGCGCTGCGCACCGCCCTGCTCGACCTGGCCGGGCGCGACGGCGTGGCGGTCCGGGAGGTCCTGGTGGCGGACGCCTCCCGCCGCACGACGGCGCTGAACGCCTACGTCTCCGGCCTCGGCGCCACCCGCCGCATCGTCGCGTACGACACCCTGCTGACCACCGCCGGGCCGCGCGAGGTGGAGCTGGTGGTCGCCCACGAGCTGGGCCACGTGGTCCACCGCGACGTGCTGCGCGGCACCCTGCTGGGCGCGGCGGGCGCCGCGGCCGGCGTCTGCCTGCTCGGCCTGCTGCTGTCCCTGGAGCCGCTGCTGGGGGCGGCGGGCGCGGCGGACGCCGCGGACCCGCGGTCGCTGCCGCTGCTGGCCGCCTGCGCCGCGCTGGCCGGGGCCCTGGCCGGGCCGCCCCGGTGCGCGGTCAGCCGCCGCCTCGAGGCCCGCGCCGACCGGCACGCCCTGGACCTCACCGGCGACCCCCGGGCGTTCGCCGCCATGCAGCGGCGCCTCGCGGTGGCCAACGTCGCGGACGTCGACCCGCCGCGCGTGCTGGAGCTGCTCTTCGCCACCCACCCGAGCGCGGTGCGGCGGATCGCGGCGGCCCGGGCGTGGGAGTCAGCGCGGGGCGGAGCGGTCGTCGCGCGCCCAGGAGGGGACGCCGCCTGAGCGGGCGGCGCCCGACCGGGCCGGGGCCCCGGGGCCCGCGCCGCCCTGCTCCTCCGGGCCGTCCGGCCTCTCCAGGCCGTCCAGGAGGTGCTTCTCGTACACGATGCCGGGACGGACGGTGTACGCGACGGTCTCCGCCTCGAAGGGGTCGCCGGCCCGCGTGTGCACCTCGGACCCCGCCTCCCACTCCCCGGTGTCCGCCTCCGGCCGCGGCCGCCGGGCCGTGGAGCGCCACAGCCGGGCGCAGGAGAGCACCGTCGCCGCCAGCAGCAGCAGGTTCCGGGCGGTCAGCAGCGCCACGCCGCTCGGTGAGGAGGTGACCACCGGGCCGAACATCACCGGGAACTCCAGCACCGTCAGCCCCGAGGCCAGCAGGATCAGCACCGCCACCGGCCGCTGCGTCGTCCCCCGGGCCGTCAGGCAGACGGCGGCCAGGCCGATCAGCCACACCAGGTACTGCGGGCTGACCACCCGGCTGGTGACGGTGAACACCAGCAGCGCCGCCAGCGCCGCGTCGTACGGGGTGGCCGCCCGCCGCTCCCGGGCCCGCAGCCGCCACAGCAGCAGCCAGCCGAAGCCCAGCGCGGTGGCGCCCAGCGAGATCCGGCCGATGGTGTGCACCCAGGGGCCGAGGAACTCCACCGACCCGTAGTTGAGGGCGACCTCCCCCTGCCACCGGCCGGCCAGCCGCGCCCAGTGGACCGGCAGCGCGCCCAGCGACTCCACCTCCACGCCGCGGTCGCGCTGGAAGGCGAGGAACCGGAAGGCGCCGTTCATCGCCGCCGCCAGGAGGAAGCCCAGGCCCGCGGCGGCGGCCGCGGCGGCCGTCCAGGTGCGCCGGGTCCGGCGGCCGCGGGGGGTGCCGAGCACGGCCAGCAGCGGCCAGACCTTCAGCAGGCCGCCGAGGCCGAGCAGCGCGCCGCCCAGCCGGGGGCGGCGGGCGGCGGCCAGCAGGCCGGCGACGGCGACGGCGGTCACGACGATGTCGTAGCGGGCGTAGACGGTGGGGCCGAGCAGCGGAACCGCCACCACCCACAGCCACGCCCCCGCGTACCGGCGGCGGCCGCGGACGCCCGCCCGCACCAGCAGCAGCATGGCGAGGGCGTCGAAGGCGCCGGCGAGCACCATGAAGGACGTCAGGTACGACCACGGCAGCAGGCCCGGGGCGAGGATCACCAGGGCCGCGCCGGGCGGGTACTGCCAGGTGACGTCGTCCAGGGGGAAGGTGCCGGTCCGCAGCACCTCGTACCAGCCGTGGTAGATCACCGACACGTCGGTGGTGACGTCGAGGTCGGAGATCCGCCACACGCCCAGGCACATCAGCACCACGAGGACGCGGGTGGCGACGAAGGACAGGCCGAGCGCCCACAGCGGACCGGCGGCGGTGCGCGGCGCCGGCGCGGCCGGGGGGAGGGGGCCGGGGGACGGCGGGAGGGGCCGTGTGCGGGCCGGGGAGGGGGGACTGGCTTCTCCGGGCTCTGCCGACTCCACAGGTGCATCCCTCACTCGGTCGCGGACGGCCTGCGTCGGGGGGACGTCCCGGCCGGTCGGGCGAGCGTACCGCCCCTTGTCGGGACGGGGACAAGGTGTTTCCCGGTTCCCGCGGGCGCACGGTCCTGACCTATGGTACGGATCACCATGCAGAAGACCCTCATCGTCACCAACGACTTCCCGCCCCGGCCCGGCGGCATCCAGCAGTTCGTCCACAACATGGCGGTGCGGCAGGCCCCGGGCAGCGTGGTGGTGTACGCCTCGACGTGGCGCGACGGCGCGGAGGCCGCCCGCTTCGACGCGGAGCAGCCCTTCCCCGTGGTCCGCGACCGGACGCGGATGATGGTGCCCACGCCGCGCGTGGTGCGCCGGGCCGCGGAGATCCTGCGGGCCGAGGGGTGCACCTCGGTCTGGTTCGGCGCCGCCGCCCCCCTGGGCCTGATGGCGCCGGCCCTGCGCCGGGCGGGCGCCCGCCGCCTGCTGGGCATGACCCACGGCCACGAGGCGGCCTGGGCGCAGCTGCCCGGCTCCCGGCGGCTGCTGCGCCGGATCGGCGCGGGCACCGACGTCCTCACCTACCTCGGCGAGTACACCCGCTCGCGGATCGCCGCCGCGGTCGGCCCGGAGGCGGCGGCCCGGATGGCGCAGCTGCCGCCCGGCGTGGACGAGAAGACCTTCCACCCGGGCTCGGGCGGTGCGGAGGTCCGCCGCCGGCTGGGGCTGGCGGACCGGCCGGTCGTGGTGTGCGTCTCCCGGCTGGTGCCGCGCAAGGGCCAGGACACCCTGATCCGGGCGCTGCCGCGGATCCTGGCCCGGGTGCCGGACGCGGTGCTGCTCGTCGTGGGCGGCGGCCCCTACCGGGCCGACCTGGAGAGGCTGGCGGACGCGGTCGGGGTCCGCGGGTCGGTCCGGTTCACCGGGGCGGTGCCGTGGGAGGAGCTGCCGGCGCACTACGGCGCGGGCGACGTCTTCGCCATGCCGTGCCGCACCCGGCGCGGCGGGCTCGACGTGGAGGGCCTCGGGATCGTGTACCTGGAGGCGTCGGCGACCGGGCTGCCGGTGGTGGCGGGCGACTCCGGCGGCGCGCCGGACGCGGTGCTGGAGGGGGAGACCGGGTACGTGGTGCCGGGGCGTTCGCCGGAGGCGGCGGCGGACCGGATCGCGGAGCTGCTGCTCGACGAGGGCCTGCGGCGGCGGATGGGGGAGCGGGGGCGCCGCTGGGTGGAGGAGTCCTGGCGCTGGGACCTGCTGGCGGGGCGTCTGGCGGAGCTGCTGCACGCGGACTGAGCCGCGCCGGGGCCGGGCGCGGAACGGCCGGGGGGGGCGCCGGGGGGGGGCGGGGCGCCCCCCCCCCGGGGGGGGGGGGGGGGGGGGGCGCGGGGGGGGGGGGGGGGGGGGGGGGGGGGGCGCCCCGGGGGGGGGGGCCGGCGGGGGGCGCCGGCCCCCCCCCCGGCCGTGTGCGGAGGGCGGGTCAGCGCTGGTAGAGCGCGTCCACGTCCGCGGCGTAGTCCTTGAGCACCACGTTGCGCTTGAGCTTCATCGACGGCGTCAGGTGGCCGCTGTCCTCGGAGAAGTGGGTGTCGAGGATGCGGAACTTCTTCACCGCCTCGGCCTTGGAGACCGCGCTGTTGCCGTCGTCCACGGCGGCCTGCACGGCGGCGAGGAGGTCCGGGTCGTCCTTGAGGTCGGCCACGGTGGCGTCGGCGGGCTTGCCGTGGAGCTGCTTCCAGGTCGGCAGGAACTCCTCGTCGATGGTGACGAGGCAGGCGATGAACGGCTTGCGGTCGCCGACCACCATGCACTCGCCGACGATCGGGTGCGCGCGGACCCGGTCCTCGATGACGGCGGGGGCGACGTTCTTGCCGCCGGCGGTGACGATGATCTCCTTCTTGCGGCCGGTGATCACCAGGTAGCCGTCGTCGTCCAGGGTGCCGATGTCGCCGGTGGCGAACCAGCCGTCCCGCAGCGCCTCCGCGGTCGCGGCCGGGTTGTTCCAGTACCCGGTGAACACCTGCGGGCCCTTGAGCAGCACCTCGCCGTCCTCGGCGATCCGCGCGGAGGAGCCCGGCAGGGGCTGGCCGACGGTCCCGATCTTCGGCCGGTCGTGCGGGTTGAAGGCGGTGGCGGCGCAGGTCTCGGTGAGGCCGTAGCCCTCCAGCACGGTGAAGCCGATGCCGCGGTAGAAGTGGCCCAGGCGCTCGCCGAGCGGGGCGCCGCCGGAGATGGCGTGGGTGGCCCGGCCGCCCAGCGCCGCCCGCAGCCTGCTGTAGACGAGCCGGTCGAAGACCTTGTGCTTGAGCCGCAGGGCCAGGCCCGCGCCGCCCGCGTCCAGGGCGCGGCTGTAGGCGATGGCGGTCTCGGCGGCCTGGTCGAAGATCTTCCCCTTGCCGTCGGCCTGGGCCTTGGAGCGGGCCGTGTTGAAGACCTTCTCGAAGACGCGCGGCACGCCGAGGATCAGCGTGGGGGAGAAGGCGCCCAGCTCGGCGGTGACGTCCCGGATGTCCGAGACGTGGCCGATCTTCACCGGCGCCATGGCGCAGGCGATCTCGGCGATCCGGCCGAGCACGTGGGCCAGCGGCAGGAACAGCAGCACCGAGCCCTCGCCGGGGCGGAAGAGCGGCTCCAGCCGCCGGGTGACGTTGCCCAGCTCGGCCAGGAAGTTGCCGTGCGTCAGCTGGCAGCCCTTGGGCCGGCCGGTGGTGCCGGAGGTGTAGACGATCGTGGCGACGGTGTCCGGGCCGAGTGCGGCGCGCCGCTCCTCGATCTCGGCGTCCGCGACGCCGGCGCCGGCCCGCTCCAGCTCGTCGACGGCGCCGGCCTCGATCTGCCAGACCTGCTTGAGCCCGGGGAGCCGGTCGCGCACCTGCGCCACCGTCGCCTCGTGGGCCGGGGTCTCGGCGATGACGGCGACGGCGCCGGAGTCGCCGAGGATCCACTCGACCTGCTCGGCGGAGGAGGTCTCGTACACGGGCACGGTGACGGCGCCCGCGCACCAGATCGCGAAGTCCAGCAGCGTCCACTCGTAGCGGGTGCGCGACATGAGGCCGACCCGGTCCCCGGGGCGCACGCCGGAGGCGACGAGCCCCTTGGCGGCGCTGCGCACCTCGGCGAGGAACTGTACGGCGGTCAGGTCCTGCCACCGGCCGTCGATCTTGCGGCTCACCACGGCCACGTCGGCGTGCGCCTCGGCGTTCCGGTGGATCGGGTCGGTGAGGTTGCCGCCGCTCGGAACCTCGTAGAGGGCCGGAAGGCTGAACTCGCGCAAGACTGCTCCTCGTCTGCGACGCTGCGGGACGCCAGGACGTTACTGCCGGGTAGGTACGTTCAGGTAGGGGGGCCGGGCAATGTGTTCGTTGTGTCACACGGCCGTTGACCGCAGGTTGCCGCCCGCCTCCGGCCGGTGACGGAGGGGGAGCGCACCGCACCCGTCGGCGCGGCCCCTCCACCCGAACCCTACGGCAGCCGGATCACGGCCCGGTGAACGTCCGTCGCAGGCCCCAGGTGGACCGTCCGTGTCCGAACCCCCGCCCACGGCCTAGGGTGGCGGTCATGCGGGTCCACGTGGTCAGTGACGTACACGGCAGCGCCGACGCCCTCGCCCGGGCGGGGGAGGGCGCGGACGCCCTGCTCTGCCTCGGCGACCTGGTCCTCTTCCTCGACTACGCCGACCACGGCCGCGGCATCTTCCCCGACCTCTTCGGCGCCGCCAACGCCTCCCGCTACGTCGAACTGCGCACCGCCCGCCTCTTCGACGAGGCGCGCGCCTTCGCCGACGGGCTGTGGAGGACGCTGGGACGCCCCCGGCGGGAGGCCGTCGAGGACGCCGTCCGCCGCCAGTACGCCGAGCTGTTCTCCGCCTTCCCCACCCCCACCTTCGCCACCTACGGCAACGTCGACGTGCCGCGCCTGTGGCCCGACTTCGCCCGCGAGGGCGTCACCGTCCTCGACGGGCAGACCGCCGAGATCGGCGGCCGCACCTTCGGCTTCGTCGGCGGCGGGCTGCCGACCCCGATGCGCACCCCCTACGAGGTGGACGAGGAGGAGTACGCCGCGAAGGTCGCCGCCGTCGGGGCGGTCGACGTCCTGTGCTGCCACATCCCCCCGGCCGTCCCGGAGTTGACGTACGACACGGTGGCCCGCCGCTTCGAACGCGGCAGCGAGGCCGTGCTGGAGGCGATCCGGGCCACCCGGCCGGAGCTCGTGCTCTTCGGGCACGTCCACCAGCCGCTGGTGCGGCGGATGCGCATCGGCCGCACCGAGTGCGTCAACGTCGGCCACTTCCGCGCCACCGGCCGCCCCTACGTCCTGGAGTGGTGACACCCCGCCGCCGCGGTGTCCGGGGACGGCCGCGATAACCTTCCAGCACGCAGCACCCGATCAGCCTGACCACAGCACAGCGGCCGAGACGCGGAGGGCCACCCGATGGCGGAGCACACCAGGTCGAGCATCACGATCGACGCGACCCCGGCCGAGGTCATGGGCGTGATCGCCGACTTCGCCGCCTACCCGGAGTGGACCGGCGAGGTCAAGGAGATCGAGGTCCTCTCCCGGGACGCCGACGGCCGCGCCGAGCAGGTGCGGCTGCTGCTGGACGCCGGCGCCATCCGCGACGAGCACGTCCTCGCCTACACCTGGGACGGCGACCGCCGCGTCACCTGGACCCTGGTCAAGAGCCAGATGCTCAAGGCCCTCGACGGCTCCTACACCCTCGCCCCGGCCGCGGCCGGCGCCACCGAGGTCACCTACCAGCTCGCCGTCGACGTCAAGATCCCCATGCTGGGCATGATCAAGCGCAAGGCCGAGAAGGTCATCATCGACCGGGCCCTCGCCGGGCTGAAGAAGCGCGTCGAGGCCTGAGGGGCCGGGCCCCGGCGGCGCCGGGGCCGGGAGGCGCGCCGGAGGCCGGACGGCCATCCTGGAGGGGAGTCCCCCCGGGGGCGCGCCGACGAAGGCCATGAAGGAGGAGGCGGCCGCCGGCCGCCGGACCGCCGAGCGGAGGGCCCCACGCCATGACGACCCGTACGGTGCTGGTCACCGGCAGGGGAGGGGCGGGCGCCACCACGGCCGCCGCCGCCACCGCCGTGCACGCCGCCCGGCACGGCCTGCGCACCCTGCTGCTGGCCGCCCACGACCCGCACCGCACCCTCGACACCCTCCTCGGGGTGCGCCTCGGCGAGGCGCCCGCCCCCGCGGGCGACGGCGGCCTGGGGCCGCAGGCGGCCCGCATCGACGAGGAGCGCTCCTTCCAGGAGGAGGCCCGGCAGCTCGCCGACCGCGTCCGGCCCGCCTTCGACCTGCTCGGCGTCGACCCGCTGGACCCCGAGGAGCTCACCGCCCTCCCCGGCACCCGCCACCTCGTCCTGCTGCGGGCCCTCGGCGAGCACACCGCCTCCGGCCGCTGGGACCTCGTCGTCGTCGACGCCCCGCCGGTGCCCGAGCTCGTCGCCGCCCTCGCCCTGCCCGAGCGGCTGGAGCGCTACCTCGCCCGGCTGCTGCCCGAGCAGCGCCAGGCCGCCCGGGCGCTGCGCCCCGTCCTCGCGGCCCTCGCCGGGGTCCCCATGCCCGCCGACCGGCTCTTCGAGGCCCGGGCCTGGGCCGCCGGGCGGCTCGCCGCCGCCCGCGCCGTCGTCGAGGCGCCGGAGACCTCCGTGCGGCTGGTGGTCGACGCCGGGGCGCACACCCTCCCGGAGGTGCGCCGGGCCCGCGCCGGACTCGCCCTGTACGGGCACCACCCGGACGCCGTCGTCGCCTCCCGCACCCTGCCGCCGACCGCGGCCGGCTCCGCCGACCCCTGGCTCGCCGCCCTGGCCGGCGAGGAGCGCGACCGGCTCGCCGCCCTGGCCGCCGAGTTCGCCGGCGCGGCGCCGCTGCTGTCCGCCCCCCACCTGGGCCGGGCGCCCGAGGGCCCCGACGACCTCGCCGAGCTCGGCGCCGGGCTGCACGGCGACTCCGCCGGTCCCGGACCGGCCCCCCGGGCGCCCTGGACCGTGGAGGACCGGCTGGCCGAGGAGGGCCTGCTGGTCTGGCGGCTGCCGCTGCCCGGCGCCGAGCGGGCCGACCTGGAGCTGGTGCGCCGGGGCGACGAGCTGGTCGTCGGCACCGGCGCCTACCGGCGGATCGTCCGGCTGCCCTCCGCGCTGCGCCGCTGCACCGTGTCCGGCGCCGGCCTGCGCGACGGGCTGCTCTCGGTCCGCTTCACCCCCGACCCCGGCCTGTGGCCGCGCGGCTGACGCCCCGGTCCGCGCCGCACCCCTCCCGGGGCCGCGTGCCCGGCCCCCGCGTCCGGTGCCCCCGCGTCCGGTGCCCGCGCCCGGCACCGGCCCGCCTGCCGGTGTCCCGCGCGACCCGGCCCGCCGACAGCGCTCCGCGCGGGCGCCCGGTCGGGTAGCGTCGAAGCACCAGGGATTCCCCCGCAGTCGACGCGCCGTACACCCCCCAGTCGAGGAGACCCCCATGAGCAGTGCAGACGACCGCCGCGAGGACGAGGACGTCTGGGCGCGGGTGGTCGCCGAGGACGCGGCGGAGCAGGCCGCCGAGGAGCGGCGCAGGCGCCGGGAGGCCGAGGCGGAGCGTGCCCGGCACCGGGAGGCCCGCGGGGAGCAGGCCTCCGGCGAGCACGGCGAGGGCGCCCGCGGGGAGGGTGCCGGCGGCGGGCCGTCCGGCGCCTCCGGCTCCGGCTCCGGGTCCGGCCCGTACCTCGGACCCGAACTCGGCCCGCTCGTCGACGAGGTGCGCCGGTTCGCGTCCGCCGTCGGCGAGCGCGTGCAGGAGGCCTCCCGCGGCCTCGGCGCCGGCGCGGGCGACGGCCTGGGCCAGTTCACCGCACCGCTGCGCGAGCGCCACCCCGAGGTGTACCGCCACCTCGCGGCCGCCGGCGGCGAGCTGCTCGCCGCCTACCGCGCGGCCGTCTCCGGCCACGAGCGGCGCTGGTCCGGCCGGGGGCCGTCCGGCAGTGAGCGCATCGACCTCGACTGACCCTCCCCGCGCCTCGGGCGCAGGGCCGAACGCGCAGGTCGCGGCCGGTCACCGAGGCGTTCGGCGCTGTCACGGAGCGGGACGGACCGTACGACTTCTGAAGGCGCGCGGACCTTCCGGCCGGGAGTTGTCTTCGGATAATGTACGGGGCGGTGTGGTCCCGCGGCCTGCGGCCGGGTACGGTACCGCCCAGCGGGGACCGAGTGAATGACTGAGGGACACATGGGACTCACCATCGGCGTCGACGTCGGCGGGACCAAGATCGCTGCAGGAGTGGTCGACGAGAGCGGCCGGATCCTGGGTCGGACGCGGGTGCCCACGCCGGCCGATCCGCAGTGGGCCGTCGACGCCATCGCCCAGGCGGTGCGCGAACTCAAGGAGCAGCACCCGGAGGTGTCCGCGGTCGGCGTCGGCGCCCCCGGGTACATCAACCGCGAGCGCTCCACCGTCATCATGGCGCCCAACATCGCCTGGGAGAACGAGCCGCTCAAGTCCCGCATCGAGGAGCTGACCGGCCTCGACACCGTCGTCGAGAACGACGCCAACTGCGCCGCCTGGGCGGAGTTCCGGTTCGGCGCCGCGGCCGAGCACGACGACATGCTCATGATCACGGTCGGCACCGGCATCGGCGGCGGCATCGTCCTGGAGGGCCGCCTGCACCGCGGCCGCTTCGGCGTCGCCGGCGAGATCGGCCACCTCAACATGGTCCCCGACGGCCTGCCCTGCGGCTGCGGCGGCAGGGGCTGCTGGGAGCAGTACGCCTCCGGCCGCTCGCTGCGCCGCTACGGCCGCGAGAAGGCCGCCGCCGACCCGGTGGCCGGCAAGCGGATGCTCGACCTCAACGACGGCGTCGCCGAGACCATCCGCGGCGTCCACATCACCCAGGCCGCGGAGGAGGGCGACCCGCTCGCCCTGGAGGTCTACGCCGAGGTCGCCGACTGGCTCGGCCGCGGCATGGCCGACCTGGCCGCCCTCTTCGACCCGGCGGTCTTCGTGCTCGGCGGCGGCGTCTCCGACGCGGGCAGCCTGCTGCTCGACCCGGTCTCCAAGGCCTTCGAGAAGTACCTCACCGGCGGCGTCCACCGGCCGCGCGCCGAGGTCGTCCTCGCCTCCATGGGCTCGGCGGCCGGCATCGCCGGTGCGGGCGACCTCGCCCGCACCGCCTGACGGCCGGTCCCACCGGACACCCCGGACCACCGCCCGCCCCGCACGCCGGGTGCGCGGCGGCCCGGCAGCACGACCCCTGCGGCGGGGCGGGAGCCCTCACCTCCCGTCCCGCCGTATCGTCGTCCCCGGGCGGCGCCGCACCGCCGCGAGGAGGACGCCGTGGACGACGCACCCGGCACACCCGCCGTTCCCGGCGCCCCCGCCGCGTCCGGCGCACCGGCTCCGCCGCCCGCCCTGCCGCCCTCCGGACCCGGGCCCGACGGGTCCGAGTGCGTCCGCGTCCTCAGCTACAACGTCCGCTCGCTGCGCGACGACCGCGCCGCCCTGGCCCGGGTGGTCCGCGCCTGCGAGCCCGACCTGGTCTGCGTCCAGGAGTCGCCCCGCTTCTGGCGCCCGGCCCACCAGGCCGCCCGCCTCGCCCGCGGCACCGGCACCGCCGTCCTCTCCGGCGGCCGCCGCGCCGCCGGTCCGCTGCTCCTCGGCAGGGCCCGCGCCCGGGTGCTGCGCACCGCCGACCTGCTGCTGCCCCGCACGCCGGGCCTGCACCAGCGCGGCTTCGCCACCGCCGTGGTCCGGATCGGCCGGGCCGCGCCCCTCTGCGTCACCAGCTGCCACCTCAGCCTCGACGCCGCCGAGCGCCTGGAGCAGGCGTCCGCGCTGCTCGACCACATGGCCGGGCAGGGCGTCCCGTACGGCGTGGTGGGCGGCGACTTCAACGAGCGGCCGGACGGGCCGGCCTGGCGGCTGCTCGCTGGGCGGCTGCGCGACGGCCACGCGGTGGCGCCCTGGGGCGGCACGATGACCTCGGTGCCCGCCGACCCCCACCAGCGCATCGACGCGGTGTTCGCGACCCCCGGCGTGGAGGTGCTGGCCTGCGGCGTCCCCCACGGGCTGCCCGGCGTCGACCCGGCGGACCTGGTCGCCGCCACCGACCACCTGCCGGTCCTCGCGGTGCTGCGGCTCCCCGCCGGGTGAGACGGCCCGCGGGCGGGCCCCGGCCGGTGGGCGGGCCGGCCGGGACGCGGGCCCCGGCCCGTCCGGCCCCTGCCGCGCGGCCGGCCGACGGACCCGCGGGTGCCGGAAGACCCTGCAGCGGGGCGGGAGCCGGCGGTGGGCCGGAGCCGACCGGGCGTCAGACGACGGCGCCGCCGTGCGGGTCGTCGTCCTCCTCGTCGCGGTCCTTCATCCGGGCCACCAGGGTGACGAAGCCGCCGATGAAGGCGACGACGCCGAGCAGGGCGGGCCAGCCGCCGACCTCGCCCCACACCAGCGCGGAGAAGAGCAGCAGGGCGGGGCCGCCGAGCACCGCGATCCAGGCGAACCGGCTCGTGGTGTCGCCCGTCGGCAGCGGCGGGGGCTCCGGCGGGACGTAGTGGTCGTCCTCCGGGTCCTCGGCCGCGTCCCAGTCCCGGGGGCCGGGCAGCGGCCCGCCGGAGGACGGGTGCGCCGTGCCCGGCCGCGGCCGCGGCTGCGGGGCGAAGTCCTCCAGCCCGTTGAGCCCGTCGAGCCCCTTCGGGCCGCCGGACCGGTCCCGGCCGTCCGCGCCGCCGGAGCCGGGCACCTCGTTCAGGTCCTCGGAGTCGGGCCAGGTGCGCAGGTCCACCGGGGCGTCGAAGGAGGCCACCAGCTCCCGGAAGATCGCGTCCTGCTCGGCCTGGCTGCCCCCCGCCGGCCGGCGCCCGTCCGGCCTGCCGGGCCCCTCGGGTCCGGCGGGTCCGCCCGCGGGCGTCCCGGGTCCGACCGGCCGCCCGGAGCCGCCCCCGGGTGTCGCGGCGCCCTGCGCGCCG
The DNA here is from genome assembly GCF_042895785.1 of Streptomyces sp. NPDC001380. Taxonomy (NCBI): domain Bacteria; kingdom Bacillati; phylum Actinomycetota; class Actinomycetes; order Kitasatosporales; family Streptomycetaceae; genus Streptomyces; species Streptomyces sp. NPDC001380. The sequence continues at coordinate 100,772 of NZ_JBIAWP010000002.1, forward strand.
TCCTCCGGGAGGTCGGCGTCGCCGCCCGTCCTGTCGCTCTCCTGCACCCGTGGTCCCCAGCCTTGTGTCGGTGGCCCGCCGCCCGGCTCAGACCGGGTCGGCCTTCGCGGCCGGCGCCAGACGGCGGATGAAGTCGAGGCCGCCCTCGAAGATCACCTCGGCGTCGTGGTCCAGCGTCGCCACGTGGTACGAGCGCTCGCAGAGCCGCTCCTCCACATCAGTGGAGGATATGCGGCCGAGCAGCAGCCGTGCGCTGCCGGGGGAGACCACGTGGTCCTCCGGGCTGCGGAACAGCAGCAGCGGCTGCGTGACCTGCGGGAGCTCGGCCTGCACCGTCCGCCAGAGCCGGGAGAGCGACCACGCGGCGTGCAGCGGGGTGCGGTCGTACGCGACCTCCGTGGAGCCCTCGCGGGCGATGTCGTTCGCCACACCCGGGATGCTCGGCACCAGGTGCCGCAGGACGGGCAGCAGCGCGGTCGCCGGGCTGTCGGACCGCACCGACGGGTTGACCAGCACCAGGCCGGAGACGGCGTCGCCGTGCTGCGCCGCGAGCCGCAGCGCCAGGGCCCCGCCCATGGAGAGGCCGCAGACGAAGACCTGCTCGCAGGCGGCGGACAGGGACCGCAGCTCGCGGTCCACCTCCGCGTACCAGTCCTCCCACCGGGTGACCTGCATGTCCTGCCAGCGGGTGCCGTGGCCGGGGAGCAGCGGAAGGGAGACGGTGAGGCCGTTCGCGGCCAGGTGCTCGCCCCAGGGGCGCAGCGACTGCGGCGTACCGGTGAATCCGTGGCAGAGGAGGACCCCCACCGGGCCGCCCTCGTGGTGGAACGGTTCGGCACCGGGCAGCAGCGTCATGACGGGCTCCTTCGCGGGGCGGGAGCGCATCGTCCCACGGCGGTGCCGGAGTCGTACAGCGGCCCGGTCCCGGGAGAGACTTTCCCCGGATCGGCATTAAGGTTCTATCGGTCCGGGACTCAGGAGGTCAGGCGTTGTTCTACCGGTTCATGAAGATGATCGTCGCACCACTGCTGCGGATCTTCTTCCGCCCGTGGGTCGAGGGCATGGAGAACATCCCCGACGAGGGCCCCGCCATCATCGCCAGCAATCACCTGTCCTTCTCGGACTCCTTCTTCCTGCCCGCGCTGATGAAGCGCCGGGTGACCTTCATCGCCAAGGCCGAGTACTTCACCACCCCCGGCCTCAAGGGCAAGCTCACCGCCGCCTTCTTCAAGGGCGTCGGCCAGCTGCCGGTCGACCGCTCCGGCACCCGCGGCGCGGGCGAGGCGGCGATCCGCAGCGGCATCGCCGTCATCGAGCGCGGCGAGCTGTTCGGCGTCTACCCGGAGGGCACCCGCTCGCCCGACGGCAAGCTCTACCGCGGCAAGGTCGGCGGCCTCGCCCGCGTCGCGCTGGCCACCGGCGCCCCGGTCATCCCCGTCGCGATGATCGACACCGAGAAGGTGCAGCCCCCCGGCCAGGTCGTCCCCAACTTCGGCGTCCGCCCGGGCATCCGGGTCGGCCGCCCGCTGGACTTCTCCCGCTACCAGGGCATGGAGAACGACCGCTTCATCCTCCGCTCGGTGACCGACGAGGTCATGTACGAGATCATGAAGCTCTCCGGCCAGGAGTACGTGGACATCTACGCCACCGCCGCCAAGCGCCGGATCGCCGACGAGAAGAAGCAGGCCGACGCCGAGCGCAAGGCCGAGCGGAAGGCCGAGCAGGCCGCCGCCAAGGCCCAGCAGGCCCAGGCGCACGACGCCGGACAGCCTGCGCAGCCGTCGCAGCCGTCGCAGCCGGCGGAGCCGGAGCAGCGGGACGAGCGCCCGGCGGCCGGCTGACGCCGGGCGCCGCGGGACGGGGCCGGGGAGCGAGGACCGGAAGGGGCGGGGGCCGCCGGGATGGGGGGTGTCGGGATGGTGCGGACCGGACGAGCGCGGGCCGGAAGGGCGGGGACCGCCGGGACGGGGGAGAGGGCGGCCGCGGCCGGGCGGGCCCCGGGGGCCGGTCCGGGCGGGGGCATGTCCGTCGAGCTCCCGCTCTGGCGCGCCATCGCGTTCTTCCGCCTGCTGACCCTGGCCTACGCCGCCTTCCGCTACCTCGCCGTCCACCGCGAGTACGCCCACCCGCTGGGCGGCTGGCTCTTCATGGCCGTGCTCGCCGCCTGGACCCTCGCCACCGCCCGCTCGTTCCTCTCCGCCGAGCGGTGCGCCTGGCCGCTGCTCGCCGCCGACCTCGGCATGGCCGTCACCGGCATCATGCTCACCCGGTTCCTCGACGCCCCCGCCCGCATCGCCCTGCCGGAGGAGGTCACCCTGCCGACCATCTGGGCGGCCGGACCCGTCCTGGGCTTCGCCGCCAAGGGCGGCTGGCGGACCGCAGCCCTCGCCGCGGCCGTCGTCGGGACCGCGGACATCGCCGAGCGCGGTGCCGTCACCACCGACAACGTCCACAACATCGTGCTGCTCCTGGTGGCCGGCTGCGCCATCGGCTGGATCGTCGACCTCGCCCGCGCCAGCGAGACCGCGCTCGCCCGCGCCCTGCAGCTGGAGGCGGCCACCCGGGAGCGCGAGCGGCTGGCCCGGGACATCCACGACGGCGTCCTCCAGGTGCTCGCCATGGTGCAGCGCCGCGGCGCGGAGCTCGGCGGGGAGGCCGCGGAACTGGGCCGCAGGGCCGGCGAGCAGGAGGCGGCGCTGCGCGCCCTGGTGGGCGGGGTCCCGCAGCAGGGCGGTCCCGCCGGACCGCGGGGCGCCGCCCCGGGGCCCGACCCGGCCGCGCCGCAGGACCTGCGGGCGCTGCTCGGCCGGTACGCGGGTGCCCGGGTCACCGTCTCCGCGCCCGGCACGCCGGTGCTGCTGCCCGGCCGCACCGCCGCCGAGCTCGCCGCCGCCGTGGGCGCGGCGCTGGACAACGTGCGCGTCCACGCCGGGGAGGGCGCCCGCGCCTGGATCCTGGTCGAGGAGGAGCCGGACGAGGTGGTGGTCGGCGTCCGCGACGACGGGCCCGGCTTCCCGCCCGGGCGGCTGGGGGACGCGGAGCGCGAGGGGCGGCTGGGCGTCGCCCAGTCCATCCGGGGCCGGCTGCGCGACCTCGGCGGCAGCGCCGACGTGGTCTCCGTGCCGGGCCAGGGCGCGGAGGTCGAGATGCGGGTGCCGCGGCCGCGCGGCCCCGGGAAGGACGGGACGGCGTGACGGCAGGCGGCGGAGCGGCGGACGGGGCACCGCAGGACGGGGCTCCCGTGGAGGGGGCGCCCGTGGAGGGGACGCCGTCGGACGGCGGGGCACCGCTCCGGGTGATGGTGGTGGACGACCACCCGATGTGGCGCGACGCGGTCGCCCGCGACCTCGCCGACGCCGGGTTCGACGTGGCGGCCACCGCCGGCGAGGGCCACGAGGCGGTGCGCCGCGCCCGCGCCGTGCGCCCCCGGGTACTGGTGCTCGACCTCAACCTGCCCGGCCTGCCCGGCGTGCAGGTCTGCCGGGAGGTCGTCGCCGCCGACCCGGGCGTGCGGGTCCTGGTGCTCTCCGCCAGCGGCGAGCACGCCGACGTGCTGGAGGCGGTGAAGTCCGGGGCCACCGGCTACCTGGTGAAGTCCGCGGGCCGGGAGGAGCTGCTGGACGCGGTGCGCCGCACCGCCGCGGGCGACGCCGTCTTCACACCGGGGCTGGCCGGCCTGGTGCTGGGCGAGTTCCGCCGCCTCGCCGCCGAGCCGCCGTCCGCGGACACCCGCGCCCCGGCGCCGCCGCAGCTCACCCCCCGGGAGACCGAGGTGCTGCGGCTGGTGGCCAAGGGCCTGTCGTACCGGCAGATCGCCGACCGGCTGGTGCTGTCGCACCGCACCGTGCAGAACCACGTCCAGAACACCCTCGGCAAGCTCCAGCTGCACAACCGGGTGGAGCTGGTCCGGTACGCCATCGAGCAGGGGCTGGACGGGGACTGACGGTCCGCCGGCGGGGCCCGCCGGGCCCCCGGGCCCCCTCCCGCCGCCGGGTGATCCGGGTCACACTCGTCCTGCGGGCCCCCGCGCCACCGCACGGCCGGGGGCCGCACGGCTGGAGGGAACGGACCATGCGGATCGGAGTGCTCACCGGCGGCGGCGACTGCCCCGGGCTCAACGCGGTCATCCGGGGCATCGTGCGCAGGGGCGTGCAGAGCCACGGCTACGAGTTCGTCGGCTTCCGCGACGGCTGGCGCGGGCCGCTGGAGAACGTGGCGGTGCGGCTGGACGTGCCGGCCGTGCGGGGCATCCTGCCCCGCGGCGGCACCGTCCTCGGCTCCTCGCGCACCAACCCGCTCCGGGTCGACGGCGGGGTGCGGCGGGTCCGGGAGAACCTCGACCGGCACGGGGTGGACGCCCTGATCGCCATCGGCGGCGAGGACACCCTCGGCGTGGCGGCCGAACTGGGCCGGGCCGGGGTGCGCGTCGTCGGCGTGCCGAAGACCATCGACAACGACCTCGACGGCACGGACTACACCTTCGGCTTCGACACCGCCGTCAACATCTGCACCGAGGCCATCGACCGCCTCCACACCACCGCCGAGTCGCACCGGCGGGTGCTGGTGGTGGAGGTGATGGGGCGCCACACGGGCTGGATCGCGCTGCACGCGGGCGTCGCCGGCGGCGCCAACGTGATCCTCGTCCCGGAGCACCCCTTCGACCTGGACCGCGTCTGCGGGTGGGTGGAGAACCGGTTCAAGATCAACTATGCGCCGATCGTGGTCGTCGCCGAGGGGGCCGTCCCCGCCGACGGCGGCATGGTCACCAAGGACGACTCCCGGGACGCCTTCGGGCACGTCCGGCTCTCCGGGATCGGCGAGTGGCTGGCCGCCGAGATCGAGCGGCGCACCGGCAAGGAGGCCCGCACCACCGTCCTCGGCCACATCCAGCGCGGCGGCACCCCCACCGCCGCCGACCGCTGGCTCGCCACCCGCTTCGGCCTGCACGCGGTCGACGCCGTGCGCGACGGCGCCTTCGGCACCATGGTCGCCCTGCGCGGCACGGACATCGTCCGCGCCCCGCTGGAGGCCGCCACCGCCCGCGTCAAGACCGTGGACCTCGCCCTCTACGAGGAGTTCGGCGTCTTCTTCGGCTGACGGCCCCCGGTGCCCCTCCCGTGGGACCGGTGCCCCTCCCGCGGGACCGGCGGGACGTCAGCGGCGTCCGCCCCCGCCGGGGGGCGGGCGTGCGCCAGGATGGAGCATGCTCATCGTCCTGGGCGGCCTCCCCGCCACCGGCAAGACCACCGTCGGCCGGGCCCTGGCCCGCAGCACCGGCGCCGTCCACCTGCGGACCGGTACGGTGGAGCAGGCGATCGTCCGCTCCGGCCTGGCGGTCCACCCGGTCGGCCCGGCCGGGTACGCGGTCGGGTACGCCCTCGCCGAGGACCACCTGCGGCAGGGCCTGTCCGTGGTCGCCGAGTCCGTCAACCCGCTGGCCGTCACCCGCGACGCCTGGCGGGACGCCGGACGCCGGGCGGGCGCCGACGTCGCCGAGGTGGAGGTCGTCTGCTCGGACCGCGCCGAGCACCGCCGCCGGGTGGCCTCCCGCTCCGCCGACGTCCCCGGCCTGCCGCTCCCCGACTGGGACGCGGTCTGCCGCCGCGCGTACGAGCCGTGGCACCGCGACCGGATCGTCCTGGACACCGCCGGGCGCGGCGTCAGCGACTGCCTCGCCGAGCTGATGTTCGCCCTGGAGTCTCAGGCGAAGGCCTCGGGGTGGAGCTCGCGGTAGGACGGCAGGTGCCCCCACGGCGTCGTCGCCGGCTCCGCGTGCAGCACCGCGTGCGCCACGGCGCGCGCGAACACGTCCGCGACCGCCGCCAGCAGGGCGTTCACCGCGTCCGCGGCGGCGTGCTCCGGCAGCAGGCCCGGCCGTGCGGGCGGCGGCCCGGCGGTACCGGTGGCCAGGGCGAAGACGGTGTCGCCGTCGGCGAGCGAGTGGCAGGGGCGCACCGCGCGCGCCATGCCGTCGTGGGCGACCGCGGCCAGCTTGCGGGTGTGCGCCCGGTCCAGCCGGGCGTCGGTCGCGACCACGCCGAGGGTGGTGTTCAGCGGGGAGAGCGCCTCCCGCTCCGCCGCCAGTTCCCGCAGCCGCCGCCGGGCGCGCTCCGCCGCCTCCGGGCCCGGCACCCGCAGCGGGAACTCCGGCGTCCCGTCCGCGTACCGCAGCCCGTCGCCGACGCCGTACGGCAGCCCGGTGGCGGGGTCCACCGTCGACCCCAGGGCGTTGACCGCCACCAGCGCCGCCACCGTCACCCCGCCCGGCAGGACGGCGCTGGCCGTGCCGACCCCGCCCCGCATCCCGGCCGTCATCGCACCGGTGCCCGCGCCCACCGCCCCCTGCTCCACCGGCGCGCCCTCCGGGGAGGCGGCGGCCGCCGCCACCGCGGCCCGGCCGGTCGCCGCGTCGGGCCGGGCCCGGAAGTCGCCGCCGCGCCCCAGGTCGAAGAGGGCGGCCGTCGGCACCACCGGCACCACCTGCGCCGGGTCGGGCCCGACCCGGTGGCCGCGGCCCGCCTCCTCCAGCCAGGCCGCGACCCCGTCGGCCGCCGCCAGGCCGTACGCGCTGCCCCCGGTCAGCACCACGGCGTCCACCCGCTCCACCACGTTGCCCGGCGTGAGCGCGTCCGTCTCCCGGGTGCCCGGACCGGACCCCCGCACGTCGACCGCCGCCACCGCCCCGCCCGGCGGCGCCAGCACCACCGTGGTGCCGCTGAGGGCGAGCGCGCCGGGCAGCCGGGCGTGGCCCACCCGCAGGCCCGGCACGTCGGTGATCGCGTTGCGCGGGCCGGGGACCGGGCCGTGGACCGGGACGGGGCCGGTGGGGGAGCCGGGCGCGGTGAGCTGGCTCATGGGGCGAGCCTCCCAGCCGGCGGCGCCCCGGGGAAGGGGGTCCGCGGGGCGGATCCGGCGGCGCGGGCCGCCCCGGCCCCGCAGCCGGCCGCCGGGCCCGGGTCAGACCGCCGGCACGGCGGCCCGCAGCAGCTCCGCCGTGATCGCGGCGCCCTCCCGGGTCAGCACCGACTCGGGGTGGAACTGCACGCTCGCGAAGCCGGGCCCGCGCAGCGCGTGGACGTCCCCCGTCAGCGGGTCGCGGGCCGCCTCCACCCCCAGGGCGGCGAGCCGGGCGGCGTCCGCGTCGTCGCAGCGCGCGGCGAAGGTGTTGTAGAAGCCCACCGTCCGCCGCCACCCGAAGAGGTCGACCTGCTCCTGCGCGCCCTGGTACGGGACGGCCCGGCGCCGCAGCGGCAGGCCGAGCCGCCCGGCGACCAGCTGGTGGCTGAGGCAGACGGCCAGCACCCCGCCGCGGTGCTCCGCCAGGGCGTGGTCCGCCAGCTCCCGCAGCACCGCGATCCGCGGGTCGTCCGGGTCGGACGGGTCGCCCGGGCCGGGGCCGAGGACGAGCGGCCCGTCGTGGGCGGCGACCGCCTCCCGCAGGCCCGGCGCGTCGTGCCGCAGCACGGTGACCCGGTGGCCGAGGGACCGCAGCAGGTGCGCCAGCATCGAGGTGAAGGTGTCCTCGGCGTCGACGACGAGCGCGTGCGGGCCGGTCGCGGGGAGCGGCTGCTGCATCCGCAGCCAGAACGGCGCCAGGCCGGCCCGCCGGGCGTCCAGGGCGGCCTGCACCCGGTGGTCGTCCGCGAGCCGCGGCGCGGCCCGCCGCACCGGGCGGCCCGCGGGGGCGGGCCGGGCACCGATCGCGGTGAGGACGCCGGCGGCCTTGGCGTGGGTCTCGGCGACCTCGGAGGCGGGGTCGGAGTGCCGGACCAGGGTCGCGCCGACCCGCACGGCCAGCCGGCCGGTGGCGGCGTCGACGTCGGCGGTGCGGATGCAGATGGGGGAGTCCAGCAGCTGCCCGCCGCTCCCGGTGCGCCCGATCAGGGCCAGCGCCCCCGAGTAGTAGCCGCGCCCGGTGGGCTCGTGGCGGGCGATCACCCGGGCGGCGTTCTGCACCGGGCTGCCGGTGACGGTGGCGGCGAACATGGTCTCCCGCAGCACGTCCCGCACGTCCATGCTGGTCCGCCCGCGCAGCTCGTACTCGGTGTGGGCGAGGTGGGACATCTCCTTCAGCCGGGGCCCGAGCACCTGGCCGCCGAGGTCGCCCACCGTGCACATCATCTTCAGCTCCTCGTCGACCACCATGGTGAGCTCCTCCAGCTCCTTGGGGTCGGCCAGGAAGTCCAGCAGCGTCGGCAGGGTCGGCCCGCCCGCCGGGTAGCGGTAGGTGCCGGAGATCGGGTTCATCACGACGGTGCCGCCGGTCTGCCGGACGTGCACCTCCGGGCTCGCCCCCACCAGCACCCGCTCCCCGGTGTGGACCAGGAACGTCCAGTACGCGCCGCGCTCCTGCTCCAGCAGCCGCCGGAAGAGGGTGAGCGCCACGGCGGGCGAGAAGCCCTCCAGGGTGCCGGTGAAGTCGCGGCGGACCACGAAGTTGGCGCCCTCGCCCCGGCCGATCTCCTCCTCCACGACCCGGCGCACGGTCTCGGCGTACCGCGCGTCGTCCACGTCGAAGGCGCCGTCCCGCAGCACCACCCGCTCGCGGGGGAGGGCGGCCAGCAGGGCGTCCAGCGGCAGCGCGTACTGCTCGGCGACCCGCAGCGCCTGCAGCGGCGTGCCGTCGTCGCGGACCTCGAAGCCCCGCTCGCGGATCTGCCGGTACGGGACCAGCGCGAGCAGGTCGTGCACGGGGGTGCGGGAGGCGGGCGCGCCGGAGGGGACCGGCAGGTCGGCCAGGCGCTCGTGGGTGCCGATCTCCCCGAGCAGCACCTCGACGGTGTCCGGGGCGAGGCGGGGGGCCCGGCGGTGGAGCAGGGCGAACGCGGGGGCGCCGGGAGCGGTGAGGCGGCCGACCAGCGCCTCGGGCGCCCGGGTCCCGAACGCCGCGGTGCCGGACGCCGGGGTGCCGGACGCCGGGCTGCCAGGGGCGGGGGGTGTCCGCGGGGCGGGGGGTGCCGGGTGCGGTTCGGGGGCCATGGCGGGCTTCCTTCCGAGGGGGCTGCGGGGAGCGGGTGCTTCCGCCGTCCGGGGAGGGTCGCCTGGCCGGTACGCCGACGGCCGCCCCGCGGGGCGGCCGTCGTGTTCGTCTAGGGACGCGCGAGCTGTGGGCCGCCGTGAGGGACGGTCCACCACCAGGAGAAGGTGTGCGGCGCGTGCATGGCTCCGACTCTAGCGGATCGGGCGCCCCCGGAGGGGCCGTCCGCGCGCCGTGCCGCCGCGGCCGGGCCCGGGACCAGGCGTGTCCGCGACGCGTCTCAGTCCTCGGGCCCTTCGGACACATCCGTGCACACACCCCGTAGCCTTGGGTGTGTGACCGTGAACGATCTCCACACCTGGCAGTCCCTGCCCGCGGCGCAGCAGCCCGAATGGCCCGACCCCGAGGCTCTGCGCACCGCACTCGCGGACCTCGCGTCGTATCCGCCGCTCGTCTTCGCCGGCGAGTGCGACCAGCTGCGCGCCCGGCTCGGCGCTGTCGCGCGTGGCGAGGCGTTCCTGCTGCAGGGCGGCGACTGCGCCGAGGCCTTCGACGGCGTCTCCGCCGACCACATCCGCAACAAGCTCAAGACACTGCTCCAGATGGCGGTCGTGCTGACCTACGCCGCCTCGGTGCCGGTGGTGAAGGTCGGCCGCATCGCCGGCCAGTACTCCAAGCCGCGCTCCAAGCCGACGGAGACCCGCGACGGCGTGACGCTGCCGGTCTACCGGGGCGACTCGGTGAACGGCTTCGAGTTCACCCCCGAGTCCCGCATCCCGGACCCGGAGCGGCTCAAGCGGATGTACAACGCCTCCGCCGCCACCCTCAACCTGGTCCGCGCCTTCACCACGGGCGGCTACGCCGACCTGCGGCAGGTGCACGCCTGGAACCAGGACTTCGTGCGCAACTCCCCGGCCGGGCAGCGCTACGAGTCGCTGGCCAAGGAGATCGACAACGCGCTGGCCTTCATGCGGGCCTGCGGCGCCGAGCCGGAGGAGTTCCGGACGGTCGAGTTCTTCTCCTCGCACGAGGCGCTGATCCTGGACTACGAGACGGCGCTCACCCGCACCGACTCGCGCACCGGGCACCTCTACGACGTCTCCGGCCACATGGTCTGGATCGGTGAGCGGACCCGGCAGCTGGACGGGGCGCACGTCGAGTTCGCCTCCCGCATCCGCAACCCGGTCGGGGTGAAGCTCGGCCCGACCACCACTCCGGAGGAGGCCCTCACCCTCATCGACCGCCTCGACCCGGAGCGGGAGCCCGGCCGGCTCACCTTCATCACCCGCATGGGCGCGGGGAAGGTCCGCGACCGGCTGCCCGAGCTGGTGGAGAAGGTCACCGCCTCCGGGGCGCAGGTCGTCTGGATCTGCGACCCGATGCACGGCAACACCTTCGAGGCGGAGACCGGCCACAAGACCCGGCGCTTCGACGACGTGCTCGACGAGGTCAAGGGCTTCTTCGAGGTGCACCGGGCGCTCGGCACCCACCCGGGCGGCATCCACGTGGAGCTGACCGGCGACGACGTCACGGAGTGCGTGGGCGGCGGCGACGAGGTCTTCGTCGACGACCTGCACCAGCGCTACGAGACGGCCTGCGACCCGCGGCTCAACCGCAGCCAGTCCCTGGACCTGGCCTTCCTGGTCGCGGAGATGTACCGCGGCCAGTGATCCGCCGGCCTCCGGGCCCCGGGTCCCCCCGTGTGTGACGAAGCCCTCCCGGCGTACCGGACATCCGGTGCCGGGAGGGCTTTCCGCTGCCCGGGGCGGCCAGGTAAGGTGAGGCTTACCGGAGTAAGGCGAGCCTTGGCTGATCAGCCGTGAGGAGAGACCGCGCCCATGTACGTCTGCAGCTGCCACGCGGTCACCGAGCAGCGGGTCCGCGAGGAGATCGACCGGGGCGCGGCCACCCCCCGCCAGGTCGCCAGGGGCTGCCGGGCCGGCACCGACTGCGGCTCCTGCGTCCGCCGCATCCAGGCCCTCCTCGGGCAGCACGGCGCCCGGCCCTGCCCCACCCCCCGCCTCGCCGCCCGCCTCGGCCTCGCCGCCGCGCCCGGCGGCCCCGGCGACGGGACCGCCGAGGCGGCCTGACCGTCCGGGCCCCGGGCCGCCGGCGCCGCCCGGCGGGCTCCTCAGGTCGCGGGCTGCTCGATCTGCTGGGCCAGGTACAGCGCCTCGCCGAGCCGCTCCAGCAGCTCCAGCTGCGTGTCCAGGTAGTCGATGTGCTCCTCCTCGTCGGCGAGGATCGCCTCGAAGACGTTCGCCGAGGTGACGTCGTCCTTCGCCCGCATCACCACGATCCCGCGCCGCAGCCGGTCGATGGCCTCCACCTCGACCTGCCGGTCCGCCTCGAACATCTCCCGCACCGTCTGGCCCACCCGGACGTGGAAGAGCCGCTGGTAGTTGGGCAGCCCGTCGAGGAGCAGGATCCGGTCGGTGAGGACCTCGGCGTGCCGCATCTCGTCGAACGACTCGTGCCGGGTGTACGCGGCGAGCTTCGTCCAGCCGGCACTCTCCTGCATCTTCGCGTGCAGGAAGTACTGGTTGATCGCGGTGAGCTCGGCGGTCAGCTGCTCGTTGAGGAACTCGAGGACCTCGGGGTCGCCCTGCATGGGCCGCTCCACGTCTGTGAGGGTCGGGACTGTCGGGTCGGGACTGTCGGGTCGGGGCTGTCGGGGTTGTGCTGTCGGGGTCGGGCTGTCGGGGTGGGGGCTGCCGGGCCGTGCGCCGGGGGCGTGGACGGTCCGCGGGGGCGCCGGCACCCGAGGGCATCGTCCCCCCGCGGGGCCGGCGGTGCCAGCGGGTTCGCCCGGGTGCGGGAGGGTGTGTCCCCCGGCGGGCGGGGTCGGGGGAGGCGCCGGGGCGCCGCTCTGCGACCATGGGGGCATGGGCCAGTCCGAACACCAGCAGCAGGGCGCCCGGCCCGGCGAGGCCGACCCGCGTCTGCCGCCGGGGCAGCGGCCGCAGCGCGGCTGGCCGGTCCTGCACTACGGCCCCGTGCCCCGCTTCAAGCCCCTGACCTGGGAGTTCCAGGTCTTCGGCGCCACCGCCTCGGGCGCGAAGCACACCTGGGACCACGAGGAGTTCTCCGCCCTGCCCCGCACCACCGTGGTCGGCGACCTGCACTGCGTCACCCGCTTCACCATGTTCGGCAACGAGTGGGGCGGCGTCGCCACCCGGACCGTGCTGGAGCTGGCGCCGCCCGCCCCCGACGTCACCCATGTGATGGTGTGGGCCGAGTACGGCTACAGCTCCAACCTGCGGCTCGCCGACTTCGCCGACGAGCGGTCCCTCTTCGCCACCCACCGCGGCGGCGAGCCGCTCACCGTGGAGCACGGCTTCCCGGTGCGCCTGGTCGTGCCGCACCTGTACGCGTGGAAGGGCCCCAAGTGGGTGCGCGCGGTGGAGTACATGCGGACCGACCGCCGCGGCTTCTGGGAGGAGCGCGGCTACCACAACCTCGGCGACCCCTGGCGGGAGCAGCGCTACTCCTACCAGGAGCAGCCCGGGGACGGCCCGGAGACCTGACCCCCGGCCCGGCCGGCCGCCCGCCGGCCCGTCACCCCCGGCCCGTCACTCCCCGCGCGCGCCCGGCCAGGGGCCGGGGGCCGGGCGGACCTCCTCGTCCGCCGTCCGCACGTCGTACACCTCCATGCCCCGGGACCGGTACGTCCGCAGCGCGGCCGGGCCGTCCAGGCTGCAGGTGTGCACCCACACCCGCCGGGTGGGCCCCAGCGCCGGCCACCGGTCGGCGAGGTCCCACGCGCGGGCGAGGCCCTCGGCGAGCAGGCGGCTCCCGATGCCGCGCCCGTGGAAGGCCGCGACCAGGCCGAAGTAGGCGATCTCCACCTCGCCGGGGCCGCTCGGCGACAGCTCGACGTAGCCCGCCGGGGTGCCGCGCACCCAGGCCACCCAGGTCTCCGTGCCGTCGCGGCCCAGGTACTCATCCCACTGGCGGTGGGTCCAGGGCAGCCGGTCGGTCCACGACCAGTCGCCGCCCACGGCGGTGTACAGGAAGCGGTTGAAGGCCGGGTAGGTCCGCTCGGCGCGCACCACGGACAGGCCCTCGGCGGCGTCCGGCCCGGCGGCGGGCCGCAGCGCCTCCGGGGAGGTCTGCTCCAGGTACCAGGTGGTGACGGCGGTGACGACGGGCTCGGCGCGCATGCCGGCCATCCCATCACACCGGCCGCGCCGCTCCGCCGGGCGGACCGGCGGGGGCGGTGCGGGCCGGGGAGGCCCGGTGCAGGGCGGCGCCGTCCGGGGCGGCACGGTCCGGGGCGGCACGGTTCAGAGCAGCACGATGGTGATCGTGGCGCCCTTCGGCTGCTGGTCCCCGCCGCCCGGGTTCTGGTTGCGCACCACGGGCGTGCCGAACGGGTTGAGCCGCAGCGCCCGCACCTGGAACCCGGCCGCCCGCAGGGTCGCGGTGGCGTCCGCCTCGGAGCGCCCCCGCACGTCCGGCACCGGGAAGACCTGCGGGCCCTTGGAGACCGTCAGCGTCACCGTGGCGCCGGGGCCCGCCCGGTCGTCCGGGTCCTGGGAGGCGACCGACCCCGCCTCCACCGTGTCGGAGAACACCTGGTCGGGGCTGATCCGCACGGTGAAGCCCTCGTCGGTCAGCTGCGCCTGCGCGTCGTCGACGGGCACGCCCACCACCTGCGGCACCGGCAGCGGCGCCGGGCCCTTGCTCACCACCAGCGACACGGGGGTCTCCCGGGCCAGCTCCCGGCCGGCCGCCGGGTCGGTGCGGATCACCGACCCCTGCGGGATGGAGTCGCTGAAGTCCTCGCTGACGGTGCCCGGGGACAGGCCCGCGTCGGTGAGCCGCCGGCGGGCCTCGTCCACCGCCCTGCCGGCCACGGTCGGCACGGCGATCCGCTCGGGCCCCCGGGAGAGCACGACGGTGACCGGGTGGTCCTTGCGGGCGCGCGCGCCCGGGCCGGGGTCGCTCTCGACCACCTGGCCCCGCGGCACGGTCTCGGAGAACGCCTCGGTGAAGGAGGCGCTCAGCCCCGCCGACTGCAGCCGCGCGGCGGCCGCCGGCCGGTCCATCCCCAGCACGCTCGGCGTGGTCGCGTACAGGGCGCCGGAGAGCAGCCAGGTCGCCAGGCCCACGACCACCACCAGCGCGGTCAGGACGGCCACGGTCACCGGTCCGCGCCGGGAGCGGCGCGCGGGGGCGGGGAGCCCGGCGAACTCCGCCGTCTCGTCGTACGCCCGGCTCTGCGGCATCACCAGGTCCGACGGCAGCTCCAGCACGCTGGTGTGCTCGGGCGCCGCGGAGGAGCCGGGCACCGGCCCGCCCGGGGCCCGGCCGCCGGGGAGCGGTCCGCCGAACGGCGGTCCCCCGTCCGGCGGCAGCGCCGGGAGCATCGCGGTGGCCTCGTTGGCGGGGTACTGCGGCGTCGGGCGGGTGGAGGCCGGCGGCTCGGCGTCCAGCAGCGCCGGGTCCAGGTCGCGGCGCAGCCGCTGCAGCACGGCCAGCAGCTCGACGGCGTCGTACGGGCGGCGCCCCGGGTCGCGGGCGGTGGCGGCGGCCACGACGGCGTCCAGCTCGCGCGGCAGGCCGGGCACGGCGAGGGACGGCGGCGGGACGTCCTCGCCGAGGTGCCGGTAGACGATCTGGGCCGGGGAGTCGCCGGAGTGCGGCTTGCGGCCCGTCAGCATCTCGTAGAGGACGATGCCGCAGGCGTACACGTCCGAGCGCGGGTCGGCGGGCTGCTGCCGGATCTGCTCGGGGGAGAGGTACGAGACGCTGCCGATCACGGTGCCCGCCGGGGTGGCGCCGGCGGGCCCGCCGGTGTCCGCCGCGACGGTCGCGACGGTACGGACGAGCCCGAAGTCGGCGACCTTCACCAGGCCGGCGTCGGTGATCAGCACGTTCTCCGGCTTGACGTCCCGGTGCACCAGCCCGGCGCGGTGGGCGGCGCCCAGCGCGGCCAGGACCGGCTCCAGGATGTCCAGCGCGGCGCGCACGGACAGCGCCCCCCGGTCCCGCAGCACGTCGCGCAGGGTGCAGCCGGGCACGTACTCCATGGCCAGGAAGACGCAGGAGCCGTCGGCGCCCTGGTCGAAGACGTTGACGACGTTGGGGTGCGAGAGCCGGGCGACGGCCTTGGCCTCGCGGATGAAGCGGCTGGTGAACGCGGCGTCGGCGGCGAGCGCCGGATGCATCACCTTCAGCGCCACCACCCGGTCCAGACGGGTGTCGGTGCCCCGGTAGACCGTGGCCATGCCGCCCACCGCGAGGCGCTGCTCGACCCGGTAGCGGCCGTCGAGCAGCGCTCCGATGAGCGGGTCGTGCAGCGTCGTGTCCACGAGGGGAGTGTACGGGCGGGGGCCGCCGCAGGTGCCCCGGAGGGCGCAGCGCGCAAGCCCTGCGGGTGACCCCGGGCGGCGCGGCGCGCCCCCTCCGCGCCCCGGCCGGCGGACCCGGCGCGGGGGGCGCGGGCGGGTCAGAACGCGGGCGTCTCCCGGTGCTCCAGGACGGCGCGGCCCGCGACCGGCGAGGACGCCTCCGCGTGGAACCGGCGCGGGATGCGTCCCGCCCGCCGGGCCAGCCGGCCCGCCTCCACCGCCCGGCGCATGGCGTCGGCCATCAGCGCCGGGTCCTGGGCCCGGGTGACCGCCGAGGCCAGCATCACCGCGTCGCAGCCCAGCTCCATCGCGAGGGCCGCGTCGGAGGCGGTGCCCGCGCCCGCGTCCAGGATCACCGGCACCCCGGCGTTCTCCACGATCAGCTGGAAGTTGTGCGGGTTGCGGATGCCGAGGCCGGAGCCGATCGGCGAGCCCAGCGGCATGACCGCCGCGCAGCCCACGTCCTCCAGCCGCCGCGCCAGCACGGGGTCGTCGTTCGTGTACGGCAGCACGGTGAAGCCGTCGTCGACGAGGGTCTCGGCGGCGTCCAGCAGCTCCACCGGGTCCGGCAGCAGGGTGTGCTCGTCGGCGACCACCTCGAGCTTCACCCAGTCGGTGCCGAGCGCCTCCCGCGCCAGCCGGGCGGTCAGCACCGCCTCGCCCGCGGTGAAGCAGCCCGCGGTGTTGGGCAGCACCCGGATGGAGTTGCGGGCCAGCACCTCCAGGACCGAGCCCTTGACGGTCGGGTCCACGCGGCGCAGGGCCACCGTGGTCAGCTCGGTGCCGGAGACGCGCAGCGCCTGCTCCAGCACCTCCAGGCTGGGGGCGCCGCCCGTGCCCATGATCAGGCGCGAGGAGAAGGGCGTCCCGGCGATGACGAGCGGGTCGTCGGCCACGGCTCAGCCCCCCTGCACGGCGGTGAGGATCTCGACCCGGTCGCCGGCGGCCAGCGGCGTGCCGCCCCAGGCGCCGCGCGGCACGACGGCCTCGTTCACGGCGGCGGCGACGCCGGAGGGCGCGGCGCTCAGCGTCGCCACGACGTCGGCGAGGGTGGCGCCGTCCGGGAAGCGGCGCGGCTCGCCGTTCACCGACAGGGGTATCTCCGGGGCGGTCCGGTCGGGTGCGGTCATCGCTGGGCCTCCTGGGCGGCGGTGGTGCGGGTGGTGCGGGCGAAGCGGGTGGGCAGGAAGGGTGCGGCGAGGTCCGGCACCCGGCCGGTCGCCAGGTACGCGGCGACGAGGTCGCCGGTGACCGGGGTGAGCAGCACCCCGTTGCGGTGGTGGCCGGTGGCGGCGACCAGCCCGTCCAGGGCGGTCGGGCCGAGCAGCGGGGCGTTGTCCGGCGAGCCCGGGCGCAGCCCGGCGCCGGTCTCCACCAGCGGCAGCTCGGTGATGCCGGGGACGAGCGCGTGCGCGTCGCGCAGCAGCTCGTACACGCCGCCCGCGGTGACCGTGGTGTCGTACCCCATCTCCTCGGTGGTGGCGCCGACCACCAGCTCGCCGTCGGCGCGCGGCACCAGGTAGACGTGGTGGCCGCGGACCACGGCGCGGACGTTGCGGGAGAGGAACGGCGCGTACACGGGCGGCACCCGCAGCCGCAGCACCTGGCCCTTGACCGGCCGCACCGCCGGCAGCACGCCCTCGGGCAGGCCCGGCAGCAGGTGGCTGCGGCTCCCGGCGGCCAGCACGACCTGTCCGGCGTGCAGCTCCCCGCCGTCGTCGACGGCGGCCCCGACGGCCCGGTCCCCCGCCACGAGGAGCCGCTGCGCGGAGCCCCGCACCAGCTCCACGCCGGCGCGCCGGCAGGCCTCCACCAGGGCGGCGCCGACCCGGCGGCCGTCCACCTGGTGGTCGTCGGCGGCGAGCAGCCCCCCGCTCACCGACGGCGCCAGCATCGGCTCCAGGCGGCGGGCCTCCCGCCCGGTCAGCCAGTCCGACTCCAGGCCCAGCCGCCGGTGGAAGGCGTGCAGCTCGCGCAGTTCGGCGCGGTCGTCGGCGTCGAGCGCCACGGCCAGGGTGCCGCAGGCGCGGTAGCCGGTGGGCAGGCCGGAGGCGTCCTCCAGCTCGGCGGCGAACGCCGCGTACCGGGCGTTGGACGCCGTGCCCAGGCGCAGCAGCGGCTCCTCGCCGTACTGCAGCTCGGTGACCGGGGCCAGCATCCCGGCTGCCACCTGCGCCGCGCCGCGGCCCGGGTCGGGGTCGAGCAGCGCCGTGGACAGGCCGCGCTGCGCCGTCCGCCAGGCGACGGCCAGTCCGATGATCCCGCCGCCGACGACCAGCACGTCGGTGGGTGTGCGCGCCACGGCCGCGACTCTCCCTTCGCCGGCATGACCCGGATCAGGTTCCGACGGTCGGAGGCCGCACCAGCCTCCCTCTCAGCCCGGTGCGCCGGGCTCCCGTGTGTACGCGGTCCAGCTTATCCCCGCCCGGGGCGCTCCCGGAGGGGCGGCCCGGGCGGGGTGCGGGGCTCAGGGCAGCAGCTTCGCCTTGGCCCGCTCGTACTCCTCCTGGGTCAGGTCGCCGCGGCTCTTGAGCTCGGACAGCTTGTGGAGCTGGTCCACGCTGCCGCCCCCGCCCCCGCCGCCCCCGGCGGTCTCGCGGATGTAGGCGTCCATGGCCTGCTTCTGCTCCTGCATCCGCTCCGCCTCGCGCTCGCCCATGCTGCGCCCGCGCGCGATGAGGTACACCAGCACGCCGAGGTACGGCAGCACGATCACGAAGATCAGCCACGCCGCCTTGGCCCAGCCGCTGAGCGACCGGTCGCGGAACAGGTCCGTGATCACCCGGAACAGCAGGAAGAACCAGAGCACCCAGACGAAGATCCAGAGCATCGTCAGGAAGAGGTTGAGCAGCGGGTAGTCCGTGCTGCTCGCGGTGAGGAGCAGACCGCCCTGCGGGTACGTGTCGTCCATGGTGCGAGTGGAACCCCGCCGTCCGGCCCCTGCACCCCGGGGGCCGCGGCGTTGAGCCGTTAGATTGACCGGATGGCTGAACCGACCGGCAAGGACAGGATCGTGATCGTCGGCGCGGGCGTCGCCGGCGCCCAGACCGCCGCCGCCCTGCGCGGGCACGGCTGGACGGGCAGGGTCACCCTGCTCGGCGACGAGCCGCACGCCCCGTACGACCGGCCGCCGCTCTCCAAGGACGTGCTGCTGGGCAAGGCCGACTCCACCACCCTCGACCTCGACTGGGCCGCCCTCGACGTCGAGCTGCTCACCGGCCACCGCGCCCTGCGCCTGGAGGGCGCCGACCGCACCGTCCTCACCGACGCCGGACCCGTCCCCTACGACCGGCTGGTGGCCGCCACCGGCGCCTCCGCCGCCCCGCTGCCCGGCGCGCTCGGCGTGCCCGGGGTCCACCTGCTGCGGACCGTCGACGACGCGCTCGCGCTGCGCGCCGCCCTGCGCCCCGGCACCCGGGTCGTGGTCGTCGGCGCCGGCTGGATCGGCGCCGAGACCGCCACCGCCGCCCGGGCGCTCGGCTGCGAGGCCACCGTCGTGGAGGCCGCCGCCGAACCGCTGGCCGGCGCCCTTCCCGCGGAGGTCGGCCGTCTCACCCGCGCCTGGTACGACGCCGCCGGTGTCGACCTGCGGACCGGCGCGCCCGTCGCGGACGTCGAGCCCGGCGCCGTCCACCTGGCCGACGGCACCCGCCTGGACGCCGACGCCGTGGTCGTCGGCGTGGGCGCCCGGCCCGCCACCGGCTGGCTGGGCGACTCCGGGGCGGCCCTCGGCGACGACGGCGCGGTCCTCACCGACGACCGGCTGCGCACCACCCTCCCCGGCGTGCACGCCGTCGGCGACTGCGCCTCCTTCCCCTCCGCCCGCTACGGCGCCCGGCTGACGGTGCAGCACTGGGACAACGCCGTGCAGGCCGCCCGCACCGCCGCCGCCGACCTGCTCGGCCTCGACGTGCCGCCGTACGACCCGGTGCCGTACTTCTGGTCCGAGCAGTTCGGCCGTACGGTCCAGTACGCCGGGCACCACCCGTCGGGTGACCGCGTGCTGTGGCGCGGTTCGCCGGACGACCCCGCCTGGACCGTGCTGTGGCTGCGCGGCGACGTGCCGGTCGCCCTGCTGGCCGTGGACCGGCCGCGCGACCTCGCCCAGGGGCGGCGCCTCCTGGAGCGCGGCACGCCGCTGGACCCGGCGGCGGCCGCCGACCCGGCCGTGCCGCTGAAGTCCGCCGTCCGCTGAGCCCCGCCGCCGCGGTCCCGCGCCGCCCCGGCCCCCGCGCGCCGGGGCGGCGCGGCGCGACACCGCCGGGGCCCGGAGTTACCCATCCGGGCCCTGCGGATGGCAGTCTGGACGGGTGAGCGAGATCGATCCCAAGATTGAGGCCCTTGTCCCGGCCTGGCTGTACCTTCCCGACATCTCCGAGCGGTGGGGCGTGGAGGTCACCCGCGTCCGCCAGATGGTGAAGGAGGGCGACCTCATCGCGGTGCGCCGCGGCGAGAACAACGCCCTTCAGGTCCCCGCCGACTTCATCGGCGACGACAAGCCCGTCAAGGGGCTGCTGGGCACCCTGACCGTCCTGCGGGACTCCGGGTTCAGCGACGCCGAGGCCCTGGAGTGGCTCTTCACCGAGGACCCGACCCTCCCGGGCACGCCCGTCCAGGCGCTGCGCGAGAACCGCGGCACCGAGGTCAAGCGCCGCGCCCAGGCGATGGCGGTCTGAGCCGGTGGCCGAACCGCAGGCCCGCGCCGCCGCGGCGCGGGCCCGTCTCGCCGACGCCCGCCTGTACCTGTGCACCGACGCCCGGCGGGAGCAGGGCGACCTGCCGCAGTTCCTGGACGCCGTGCTTGCCGGCGGCGTGGACGTCGTCCAGCTGCGCGACAAGGCCCTGGAGGCCGCCGAGGAGCTGGAGGTGCTGGAGGTCCTCGCCGACGCCTGCCGCCGCCACGGCCGCCTGCTGGCCGTGAACGACCGCGCCGACGTCGCCCACGCCGCCCGCCCCGACGTGCTCCACCTCGGGCAGGGCGACCTGCCGGTACGGCACGCGCGGGCGATCCTCGGCGACGGCATCCTCGTCGGCCGGTCCTGCCACACCGAGGCGGAGGTGGACGCGGCCGCCGCCGAGCCGGGGGTGGACTACTTCTGCACCGGACCGGTGTGGCCGACCCCGACCAAGCCCGGCCGGCCCGCGCCCGGCCTCGGCCTGGTGGAGTACGCGGCGGGGCTGCACCAGGCCCGGCCGTGGTTCGCGATCGGCGGCATCGACGCCGGCAACCTCGACCGGGTGCTGGAGGCCGGGGCGGAGCGCGTCGTGGTGGTCCGGGCGATCACCGCGGCCGACGACCCGGGGGCCGCCGCCGCGGACCTGGCCCGCAGGCTCCGCACCGCCTGACCGGGCCGTCCGGCAGGGGCACCTGACCGGGCGTCCGGAAGGGCCGTCCGGCCCGGCCTCGTGACCGGACCGTCCGGCAGGGCCCGTTCGGCGGTGCGGCGCACGACCGCGCCGTCCGGCGGGCCGCAGACCCGTGGGACCCGTACCGGACGACCGGGGCGGGCGGCACCGGCCGCCCGCCCCGGCCGCGTTCCCGGTGGACCGCCGGGACCCGGAGTCCGTCCGTCCCCGCCCTGTCCCGCCCTGTCCTGCTCAGTACCGCCGCACGGTCGCCGCCGTCGCCAGCGAGCGCAGCGCGTCGCGGGCCGGCCCGTCGGCGAGCGGCGCCGCCTCCAGCGCCTCCAGCGCCTGGCCCAGCAGCGCGTCGATCCGCCGCTCCACCTGCTCGGCGGCGCCGCTGCGGGCGATGATCCCGCGCAGCCGCTCCACCTCGTCCCCGTCCAGGTCGGGGGCGCCCAGCCGGTCGTCCAGGATGCGGCCGTCGGCGGCCGGGGAGGACTCCACGGCCAGCGCCACCAGCAGGGTGCGCTTGCCCTCCCGCAGGTCGTCGCCGGCCGGCTTGCCGGTGACCGCCGGGTCGCCGAAGACGCCCAGCTGGTCGTCGCGCAGCTGGAAGGCCTCGCCCAGCGGCAGGCCGAACGCCGAGTACGCCTCCACCAGCTCCGGTCCGGCGCCGGCCAGCAGCGCCCCCACCTGCAGCGGCCGCTCCACCGAGTACTTCGCCGACTTGTACCGGACCACCGCCAGGGCCCGCTCGGCGGCGCCCTCGCCCATCGACCCGCCCGCGACCGGCTCCAGGACGTCCAGGTACTGGCCCGCCATCACCTCGGTGCGCATGACGTCGAAGACGGGCTTGGCCGCCAGGACCGCCGACGGCTCCAGCCCGCAGCGCAGAAACAATTCGTCACACCAGCAGAGCAGCATGTCGCCCAGCAGCACGGCGGCGGCCGTGCCGAACTGGCCCCGGTCGCCCCGCCAGCCGCTCGTGCGGTGCAGCGCCTCGAACCGCCGGTGCACCGAGGGCAGCCCGCGGCGGGTGTCGCTGCGGTCCATCAGGTCGTCGTGGACCAGTGCGCTCGCCTGCAGCAGCTCCAGCGCGGCGGCGGCCGCGACGATCCCGTCCGACCCCGTCGCGCCGCCCGCGCCGCGCCAGCCCCAGTAGCAGAAGGCCGGGCGCAGCCGCTTGCCGCCGTCCAGCAGGAAGTCGCGCAGCGCCGTCGAGGCGTCGGAGAGCCGCGGCGAGATGGAGGAGAGCACCGCCTCCTGGCGGTCCAGGAAGTCCGCCAGTGCGTCGTTGACGCGCATGCGCAGCCCCTCCCGGTCCACGGGGTTGCCGGCGTTCTCGTCGAGGAGTGCGGCTGCGTCGGCGGGCAGGGTCACGATGCGGCTCCGGTGGAAGACGGGGCTGCCAGCCTAACCGGACGCCTGCGCGCATTGCGCGATCACCCGGCCGGTGCCGCGTCTCACGAGGTGGACGCGAGGTGCCCCGGCCGTCCGTATCGCGGATAACCTGCCCTTATGGCACTCGGCATCCCCTCGACCAGAACGGACCGCGCGGTGACCGTCCGCGAGCTGCTGGCGGAGGGGCACCGCTCGTTCTCCTTCGAGTTCATGCCGCCGCGCTCCGAGCAGGGCGAGCGCCGGCTGTGGGACGCCATCCGCCGCCTGGAGGCGCTGGCCCCCAACTTCGTGTGCATGACGTACGGCGCGGGCGGCAAGTCCCGCGACCGCACCGTCGACATGGTCGGCCGGATCGCCGGCGAGACCACCCTCACGCCCGTCGCGCACCTCACCGCCGTCGGCCACTCGGTCGCCGAGCTGCGCAACATCATCGGCCACTACGCCGACGAGGGCGTGCGGAACGTGCTGGCCGTGCGCGGCGACCCGCCCGGCGACCCGATGGGCGAGTGGGTCCGCCACCCGCAGGGCGTCTCCTACGCCAGCGAGCTGGTGGAGCTCATCAAGGACGCGGGCGACTTCTGCGTCGGCGTCGCCGCCTTCCCCGAGATGCACCCCCGGTCGGCCACCTGGGAGGAGGACGTCCGGCACTTCGTCGCCAAGGTCCGGGCGGGGGCCGACTACGCGATCACGCAGATGTTCTTCCACGTGGAGGACTACCTGCGGCTGCGCGACCGGGTCGCCGCCGCGGGCTGCGACGTGCCGATCATCCCGGAGATCATGCCGGTCACCAACGTCCGGCAGATCGACTTCTTCGCCAAGCTCAGCAACGCCGACTTCCCGCCCGCGTTGGCCGAGCGGATCCTGGCCGTCGCCGACGACCCGGCGGCGGTGCGCGCCATCGGCGTGGAGTACGCCACCGGGATGGCGGAGCGCCTGCTGGCCGAGGACGCGCCCGGCCTGCACTTCATCACGCTCAACCACTCCACCGCCACGCTGGAGATCTACCAGAGCCTCGGGCTCCACGAGCGGGTCCGCTGACGCGGGCCGCGCGGCCCGGCGGCCCGGCCCGTCCGGAGCCCGTGCGCGCACCCGGCACGGTGCGGCCCCACCGCCGCGCGGGCGCGGTACGCTCGCTCGACCCGCGCGCGGCGCGGAGGGGCCGGCCGGTGCGGTGCCGGACCGCGGAGTGGAGGTTTCGATGGGCGTCGGGTACCTGCTGCTGTACGCCGCGTTCGCGGTCGTGGCGCTCTGGCTGGTCGGCGAGCTGCTGCTCCAGTACAAGGCCCCCCTGGCTTGGCGGGCGGCCGCCCTGGCCGGGTTCCTCGGCGTGGTCGGCGGGATGCGGATGGCCTCCGTCGCGGTGATCGGCCTGGGCGCGGCGGCCTTCGCGGTGGGGCAGACCTTCGTCACGCTCTCCGTCAAGCGCGGCTACGAGGCGGGCTGGTCCCTGCACCGCCCGGACGGCTCGCTGCCCGGCCCGCTGGGGCGCCTGCCGTTCCTCTCCGCCGCCCCCGGGCCGGCCGGGGAGCCCTGGGAGGAGCCGGTCGGCGAGGTCGGCCCCGTCGAGTTCGGGTCCGCCGGGTTCGACCACGACGGCGGGGACCACGACGGCGGGGACCACGGCGGGCCGCAGGCGCCCGCCGGGCAGCAGGTCTACGAGATGCAGCCGCTGCACGACGACGACTCCGACGGCTACGGCGTCTACACGGGCGCGGGCGCGGGCGTCGGCGCGGACCCGGGCGCGGCGGCGGGGGCGGACGGCCAGGGCTGGTACGACGCCTCCTACGCGGACCACCCGCAGCAGGACCCGTACGCGGCGGCCGCCCAGGGCGGCTACGGCCAGCAGACCCAGTACGCCCAGGGCTACGCCCAGCAGGGCTGGTACGACGCCTCCTACGCGGGCCACCCGCAGCAGGACCCGTACGCGGCGGCCGCCCAGGGCGGCTACGACCAGCAGGCCCAGTACGCCCAGGGCTACGCCCAGCAGGGCCAGTACGCCCAGGCGGACTGGTCGCAGCAGGCCTACGCCGGGTACACCGTGCCGCAGCAGGGCGGCGACCCGCAGCAGCACCAGCAGTACCACTACGAGCCGCAGACCGGCACCTGGCAGCCCTCCGCCTAGTCCTCCGCCTAGCCCTGCGCCTAGCCCTGCGCCGGGTGCGCCGGGCACACCCCGCGCCCGGGCCCCGCCGCCCTCAGGGCGTGCCGGCCAGCGCGGCCGTCACCGCCGCCGACATCCCCGCCCGCGGCAGCCCGCCGCCGGGGTGGGCCGAGCCGCCCGCCAGGAGCAGGCCCGGCAGCGGGGAGCGGTTCGCCGGCGCCAGGAAGGCGCCGCCCGCCCCCGCCAGCGACGGCGCGGGCACCGAGCCGCCCGGGGCGCCGGTCTCCCGCTCGGTGTCCGCGGGGGTGCGCACGACCCGCCACAGCACCCGTCCGGTCAGGCCGAGCCCGGCCGCGTCCACGTGGGCGAGCACCCGGTCGGCGTACGCGTCGGCCAGGCCCGGGGCCGTCCAGTCCACCGGCCCGTGCCGGGGCACCGTCACCGTCAGCACGGCGGCCTCGTGGGCGCCGTCCGGCACCTGCGCCCGGTCGCCGGGCCGCAACACCTGCACGGTGGGCCGGTCGCAGGGCCGCGGCGAGGCGGAGAAGAGGGCGTCGAGCTCGTCGGCGGGGTCGGCGGCGTGCACGACCGTGCGGTGGACGGTCCCCTCCGGGCGGGCGCCGCGCAGCGCCAGCAGCACCGTGAGGCGGCCCGGCGCGGGGGCCGGCACCGGCGGCCACGCGTCCTGCCGCTCCCACGGCACCAGGTGCTGCCCGTACAGCGCCCGCACGTCGATCGCGGAGACCACCAGGTCGGCGTCGATGCGGCTGCCGTCGGAGAGCTCCACGCCCGCCGCCCGGCCGTCCTCCACCACCACCTCGGAGACCGGCGCGTGGTACAGGAACTCCACCCGCCGCTGCTCGCAGCGCGCGTGCACCGCGTCGGCCAGGGCCCGCAGGCCGCCGCCGACCCGCCACACGCCGAAGGTCTGCTCCATGTAGGGCACCACGGTGGTGCTCGCGGGCGCCCGGCGCGGGTCCAGGCCGTGGCGCAGCGCGTACTCGCCCAGCAGCGCGGCGGGCCCCGGCTGCCCGCCGAGCTCGTGGCGGGCCACGTCGGCGAGCGTCCACGGGCCGCGGCGCAGCCGGGCCAGGCCGCGCCGCACGGCGGGGTAGGGGTCGGCGTGCAGCGGGCGGGGGTCGTCGGCGAGCGGCTCCTCCAGCAGGGGGCGGCGGGTGGCCTCCCAGACCTGCCGGCCGCGGTCCATGACCGCGCCCCACCGCTCGCCCGCCCCGGCGCCGAACGCGCCGTCCAGCGCCCGCACCACCCCGGCGCGGGAGGCGTTGGGCAGCAGCACCTCGGTGCCGTCGGGCAGCAGGTGGCGGCTCTCCGGGTCGACCGGGGCGAGGTCCACCAGGTCCTCCAGCCGCTCCCGGCCGGTCTTCAGCGCCAGGTCGCGGTAGACGGCGGGCAGGGCGAGCAGCGCCGGGCCGGTGTCGAAGGCGAAGCCGTCCCGCGCGTACCGGCCGACCATGCCGCCGTAGGTGCCGGACGCCTCGCAGACCAGCACCCGGTGGCCCACCGTGGCCAGCCGCGCCGCAGCCGCCAGACCTCCCATACCCGCACCGATGACCACGATCCTCGCCATGGAGGAGGATCCTAACGGCGCCCCGCGGCCGGCTGCGCCGCGCCCGCGGCGGCGGCCCGCAGCGCCCTGCGCTCGCGGCGCCGCTCCAGGAAGCGGCGGATGCGGGAGACGGCGAACCAGACCAGCAGCAGCCCGGCCAGCAGCAGCGCGCCCGCGATCGAGGCGGCCGCCACGGGGTGGAAGACCGCGAGGGTCACGATCCCGGCGACGGAGAGGTCCTCCGCGGTGCTGACGACGATGTTGCTGGCGGGCTCGGGCGAGGTGTTCACCGCCATCCGCAGCGACGCCTTGGTGAGGTGGCTGAGCAGGGCGGTGGTGCCGCCCACCGCGCCGGCCGCGACCTCGCCCAGCGAGCCGTCGGCGTGACCGGCCATCAGGGCGCCGACGGTGGCGCCCGCCACCGGGCGGACCACCGTGTGGACGGCGTCCCACGCGGAGTCCACGTACGGGATCTTGTCGGCCACCGCCTCGAACAGGAAGAGCACGCCGGCCGCGACCAGCACGTCCGTGCGCTCCAGGGCGGGCGGCACCGAGTCCGCGCCGCCGAACCGGCCGAAGAGGCCGAGCAGCAGCACCACCGCGTAGGCGTTGATGCCGCTCGCCCAGCCGCTGGTGAAGATCATCGGGACGATCGACACGTCCGCCTCCCTCGTTCCCGGCGGTCCCGGGGCCCCTCCACAGGGTAGGGGAGGGGACGTCCGCACCGCGGCGGCCGGTTCCGCCCGGCCCGGCGTCCGGGGAACCTGAGTACGCGTACTCAGAGGTACTCGCCCGCGGTTCTGAGTACCTGTGCGGATGCCGTCCGACCTGCGCGGACGGCAGAGTGTGGGGACCGGGACGGCGGGCCGCGAGGCGCCGCCGGCCCGGGCGCGACGGACGGTGCCCGGCGGGTACGGGGGCCGGCGGGGAGCACGGGCCACGGGGGACACGGGGCCCGTGCTCCCCCCGGGACCGGCCGGGCACGGCCGTCGCGGGGGAGCCGGCCGCGGGTCCCGCACCGCCGACACGGGGCGGCGGAGCGGGACCCGGGGGGCGGCGCGGGGAGGCCGGCCCGGGGGACGCCGGGACGGCCCGCCCCGCGGCCCCGCGAACGCGCCCCGGGCCGCCCCCGGCCGCCCTCAGCCGCGGATGCGGCCCCGCAGCAGCCGCACCAGGGCCGCGTGCACGTCGTCCACGCTGCGCTCCGGCTGGAAGGCCAGCCAGTCGAGCGCCACCACCAGCACCATCCCGAAGAGCGCGGAGGCGGTCAGCCGGGTGTCCAGGTCCGCCGCCAGCGCGCCCTGCCGCACGGCCTCGTCCAGCACCCCGGACACCACCGACACCGCCTCGTCCCGCAGCAGCCGCAGCGTGTCGTGCCAGGCGCGGTTGGTCCGCCACGTCTCCGCGACGAAGAGCTGCGCGAAGGACGGGTAGGCGGCGATGAACTCCAGCCCGGCCCGCACCATCGCCTCCAGGCCCTCCAGCGGCGGCCGGTCCGCCGCCGCCCGCCGCAGCGCGTCGGTCAGCAGCCCCACGCCGTGCCGCAGCAGCCCCTCGAACAGCTCGGTCTTGCTGCCGAAGTTGTAGTAGACGGTGCCCTTGGCGACCCCGGCGCGGTCCGCGATCTCCTCCACGGTCGTCCCCGAGAAGCCCTGCTCGGCGATCAGGGTCACCGCCGCCTCGTACAGCTTCTGCCGGGTCGCGTCGCGCCGCGTGCTGCTGGTGCTCATGGCGCCATTCTCGCCGCCGGCGGGCCGCGCGGCCGCCACGGCCGCCGTCACAGCGCCAGCTCCGGGTGGAGGCGGGACACCGACCACACCTGGCGGCGGCGGGCGGTGAGCGCGGTGAGGACGAGCGCCGCGGCCCAGAAGGCGGCCAGCACCGCGCAGCCCGTCCACACCGGTGCCAGGCCGCCGCCGCTGATCAGCCGTCGCAGCCCCTGCACCACATATGTCATGGGCAGGAAGGGGTGCACGGCGCCGAAGAACCCGGGGCTGGTCTCCACCGGGTAGGTGCCGCCGGCCGAGGTGAGCTGGAGCATCAGCAGGGCCAGGGCGAGCAGCCGCCCCGCCGGGCCGAAGCGGGCGTTCAGCCACTGCATCAGCGCGGTGAAGCAGAGCACGGTGAGGACCAGGTAGGCGGCCACCCCGGCGCCCCGCTCCATCTGCAGGCCGACGCCCCAGTGCAGCACCGCCAGCAGCGCCCCGGCCTGGAGCACGCCGATCCCGGCGGCGGGCAGCCAGCCGGCCGCCGCCACCCGCCAGGAGGGCGCGTTGGCGGCGAGCGCCCGGGGGCTGAGCGGCCGCAGCAGCATGTACGCGACCATGGCGCCGACCCAGAGGGCGAGCGGGATGAAGTAGGGCGCGAAGCCGGTGCCGTAGTTGGGCGCCCGGTGCAGCTCGTTCCTCGCCAGCTGCACCGGGTCGCTCATCGCCGCGGCGCGGGCGTCCCGCTGCGCCCGGTCGTGGTCGGGGATTTTCGCGGCGCCGTCGTGGAGGCCGTCCGCCAGGGTGCCGGCGCCGTCCGTGAGCCGCCCGAGCCCGGAGTCGAGCCGGTCGGCGCCGTCGGCGAGGGCCCCCAGCCCGGAGTCGAGGCTCCGGGCGCCGTCGGAGAGCCGGTACAGGCCGCCGCTGAGCGACCGGGCGCCGTCGGCGAGCCGGCCGAGGCCGGAGTCCAGGGCGCGGGCGCCGCCGAGGGCCCGGCCTGTGCCGTCGCTGAGCTCGGCGGATCCGGCGGCGAGCCGGTGCACGCCCGCGTTCAGGCGGTGGACGTCGGCGACCGCCCGGTCGACGTCGCGGGCGAGGCCGGGCCGGGAGAGCTGCCGGGCGAGCCGCTCGACCCGGGCTGCGTCCGCCGCCAGGCCGTCGAGCCGCGGGCCCGCCCGCCGCACGGCCGCGTCGACCCGCTCGGCGGCGTCCACCACCTGGCGGGCGGCCCGGTCGGCCCGCCCCAGGGCGGCGCAGTCGGCCGCCGCACCGGAGGGGCCCGGGGACGCGGCGGGGGAGCCGCCGGGGCACTGCGCGGCGTACACGGCGTTCATCCGGGCGGCGGCCGACCGTGCGTCGGCGAGCGCCGCGGCGGAGGCGGCGGGCAGCCGCCCCAGGTCGGCGGAGATCGCGTGCGCGGCGTCGGCGACCAGCCGGGCCGAGGCGGCGATCTCCTCCGGGTGGCCGTGGAGCAGCGGCGAGACGTCCGCGGCGAGCGGGTCGACCGCGTCGGCGAGGCGCTGGGTGCCGGCGGCGGCCTCGCGGCTGCCCGCGGCGAGCTGCGCCGCGCCGCGGTCGAGGCCGGACAGTCCGTCGGCGAGGGCGCTGCTGCCCTTCCGTGCCCGGGCGAGGCCGTCGGCGAGCGCGCCCGCTCCCTGCTGCGCCCGGTCCGCGCCGGAGGCGAGCGCCCCGGCGCCGCTCTCGGCCCGGTCGGCGCCGTCGGCCAGTTCGCCCGCCCCCCGGTGGGCCCGGTCGGCGCCGGAGCGGACCCGGTCGGCGCCCCCGGCCGCCTGCGCCGTCCGGTCGTGCAGGTCGGAGAAGGCGACGAAGATCCGGTCGTAGAAGCCTGCGGACGCCTTCGCGGAGGCCGCGGCGCGGACCTCGGTGAAGACGGAGCGGGAGATCTGGCCGACGATGTAGTTGTTCGCGTCGTCCGTGCGCACCTGCAGGGCGCCGCGCTCGGGGTGGTCGCTGTCGCTGGAGCCGATGTTCCGGCTGAAGTCCTGCGGGACCGTCAGGGACAGGTAGTACGTCCCGGAGGCGAGGCCCGCCGCGGCCTCCTGCGGGGTGGTCTCCCGCCAGTCGAAGACGCGGCGCCGCTCCAGCTCCCCGGCCAGTTGCCGGCCCGCGTCGATCCGGGTGCCGTGGACGGTGGCGGGCCGGTCCTGGACGACCAGGGCGACGGGCAGCCGGTCCAGGCGTCCGTACGGGTCCCAGAACGACCAGAGGTACAGGGCGCCGTAGAGCAGGGGGAGCAGCAGCAGGGCCGCCATCGCGGCCCGGGGGAGGCGCCCGCGGGCGAACCTCCGCAGCTCCAGGCGGGCCAGGCTAAACGCGCGCATCCGCGGCTTCCCCCTCGTTCTCGTCGTCGTCCCGGCGGTCCTCGCCGCCGGTGCTGCCGGTGCTGCCGGTGCCGTCGCCGCTGCGACCGCCGTGGCCCCCGCGGTCCCCGCCGCCCGCCGGACGGCCGTCGTCCCCCGGACGGCCGTCGTCGCCCGGACGGTCCTGCGGAGCGTCCGGGGCGTCGTCGGCGGGGCCGCCCGGCAGGCGCACCACCAGGCCGGCCAGGCCGCCGGCCGCGACGGCGTCGGCGGTGGCGGCCAGGACGGTGACCCCGTCCGCGGCGACGGAGCGGAGCAGCCGCCAGACGGCCTCGCGGTCCCCGGCGTGCAGCCGGTCGTCGGTGTCGTCCACGCACAGCAGCCGGGGCCGGCCGGCCAGGGCGAGGCCGACGGTCAGCCGCAGCAGCTGCAGGGCGTCGAGGTCGCGGACGGGGGTGCGCGCACCGTGCGGCAGCCCGTCCACGGCCAGTCCCGCCCGGGCCAGGGCGTCGGACACCTGCCGGTCGCGGCCGCGGCCCAGCAGGGAGAGGACCGGCGCGTGCAGCAGCCGCCGCTCGCGCAGGTGCTCGCCCACGGTGAGCGCCGGGTCCGGCTGGTTGACGCCGGGCATGTGCCCGAGGGCCGCGATCCGCCGCACCCGCGCCGCCTGCCGGGGCAGCTCCAGCCCGTCCACGGCGGCCTCGCCGCCGGTGGGGCGCATGCGCCCGGCCAGGGTGAGCAGGAGCGAGGTGCGGCCGGAGCCGGCGGGCCCCTCGACGGCGGCCAGGGTGCCGGGCCCGGCGGCGAGGTCCACGTCCCGGTACACCCAGCCGCGCGGACCGCGCAGGGACAGGGCCCGCGCCGTGACGGCCGCGCCCGATCCGGGGTCGGTCATCTGTCGTTCCCCCTTTTGCACTGACTGGTCAGTTCAAATACTAGCCCGGGTCCGTCCGGCCCGTGTGCGCCCCCGGTGTGAGCTCCCGCACCCCTCGCGCTCCGGCCGGATTGTCAGTGGCGGCGTCCACCATGGGACGTGCGGGCCGTTCGGGCCCGCACGGCGGGCGGAGGGGGTGGCGTTGACGTGGTGTCCGACCACGGGGTTACCTTGAAGGCGTTCGAACGGGTTTTCGACCGGGGGTGCGGGGCGTTCCCGGGCGGCGCACCCGCGGCCCGGACCGTCGGCACGAGGAACAGCCAGGAGGCACCATGACCAGGCGTCACCCGGACCCCGTCGAGGTCCGGGGCACCGGCGACAGACCCACCCACTTCCTCTGGCGCGACCGGGTCTACGCGGTCCGCGAGGTGCTCGGCCACTGGCGGGAGGGCGCGCCCCGGCCGGAGGGCGCCCGGCGGTCCGCCGCGCCCGCCACCGGCCGCTCCCGGCCGGTGGCCGAGGCGCCCCCGCCCGCGGCGGCGGGCCGCATCCGCGCCGAGCGGGCCGGGCGCGAGGTGTGGCGGGTCGAGGCGAGCCCCGGCCGGGCCTTCGCCGCCGGGGTCTACGACCTCAGCCTCGACCCCGCCGGCCGATGGACCCTCACCCGGACCGCCGACTGAAGGGGGTTGGAGCAGATGGCGACCACCGGCGGCGACGCCCGTGTCATCCGCCTGGGCGGCGGACCCGTCCAGGGCACCCTGCCCGTCCAGCAGGCCCAGGCCGCGGGGCCGGGCCCGCTCGGCGGACCGGCCGGGCACCCGTGGGGCGGGCCCGGCGGCGGGCCGGCCGGCCACCGCGGCTCCCCCTACCGCCCGCCCTCCGACGTCCACCCCGTGCTGCGCCGCGCCGCCGCGCCGCCCGCCGCCCTCGACCTGCTCGCGCACGCCCACCGCACGCTCGACGGGGCCCGCTCCCTGGAGGACCCGCTGGAGCGCTACGCCGCCGCCCACCTCGCGGCGCTGCGGACCTCCGCCGCCGTCCTGGCCGTGCGGGGCCGTCCGGAGAAGAGCCCCCGGAGGCGCAAGGCCATCCGCAGCGCCTGGGACGTCCTCCCCGAGGTCGCCCCCGAACTCGCGGAGTGGGCGGTGTACTTCGCCGCGGGCGCGCGCCGCCGCGCCGCCGCCGAGGCGGGCATCCAGGGGGCCGCCACCCTGCGCGACGCCGACGACCTGGTCCGCAACACCGCGCTCTTCCTGCGGATCGTCGAGCGGCTGCTCTCCCTGCGGCCGGACCTCGACCCGACCCTCCCGCTCGGCGACGCGGGTGCCCCCGGTGACGCGGGCGACCCGGACGCCCGCGGCGGGGCGGGGGACGACCCGGCGCCGCCGATGCCCCGGACCGGCTGAACGGGCGCCCCCGAGCCCGACCCCCTGACTCGATCCCCCCTGACCCGACCCCCCTGACCCGACCCCCCTGGCCGCACGGCTCCTGACGGGACGTCCCGGCGCCGGGCGGGCTGCCGACCTGCCGCCCGCCGGGGTCCCGGCCGTCGGGCCGCGCCGGTGCGCCGCGCCCCGGGTCCACGCTCTAAGGTGGTCCCGTCCGGTCCCGTCCCGCCGTGCCCGAGGAGTCCCTCCGTGTACCCGACGCGTCCCCGCAGCTCCCTGCGCACCGCCGTGGTCTGGGAGGTGCTCAGCGAGGCCCTCGACCGCCGGGCCGCGGAGCAGGACCGGCCGGTGCTCGACGTCCTGGACACCGGCGGCGGCACCGGCAACTTCGCCGTGCCCGTCGCCCGCCTCGGCCACCGCGTCACCGTGGTCGACCCGAGCCCCGACGCCCTGTTCGCCCTGGAGCGCCGCGCCGCCGAGGCGGGCGTCACCGACCTGGTCCGCGCCGTGCAGGGCGACACCCAGACCCTGGCCGACCTGGTCGAGCCCGGCAGCGTCGACGCGGTGCTCTGCCACGGCGTCCTGGAGGTCGTGGACGACCCGGCCGACGCGCTGTCCGGCCTCGCGGCGGTCCTGCGCAAGGGCGGCCTGGCCAGTCTGCTCGCCGCCAACCGGGACGGGGCCGTCCTCGCCCGCGCCCTGGCGGGCCACTTCGCGGAGGCGCGCCACGCGCTGGAGGACGAGACGGGCCGCTGGGGCGCCGGCGACCCCGTGCCGCGCCGCTTCACCGCCGACGAGCTCCGGGGCCTGGCCGGCGGCGCGGGGCTGCACGTGCTCGCGGTGCACGGCATCCGGGTCTTCGCGGACCTGGTCCCCGGCGTGCTGGTGGACAGCGAGCCCGGCGCCCTGGAGTCGCTGCTCAGGCTGGAGGAGGCCGCCGCCCGGCAGCCCGCCTTCCACGCGGTCGCCACCCAGCTCCACCTCCTCGCCGAGCTCGCCTGACCCCCCTCCGCCCGACCCTCGCGCCCGCCGGGCGGCCCCGCGCCACCGCCCGGGACGCCCCGCGTCTTCCGCCCCGCGCCACCGCCCGGGACGCCCCGCGTCTTCCGCCCCGCGCCACCGCCCGGGACGCCCCGCGTCTTCCGCCCCGCGCCACCGGCCTGGCCGCCCCCGCTCCGGCCGTCCGCCGGACCGCGTCCGCCCGTGTCCGTCCGCCCTCCGGCGCGGCTGCGCGGGGCGGCCGCCGGACCCGCCGGACGGACCGGCGGGCACTCCCCGCCCCCTTCCGCCGTTGGAGGGACGGCGGGTCGCCGCCCGGGAGTGGTCCAACGCACCTTCGGGTGACCCCACCACGACAGGGCGCCGAACCGTATGATCTGGGTAAAGCAACGAAGCATGGCAGCCAGGCGCATGGGGCATATGGACCACATCAGGGCCCGGATGGCATGGCGGAGTCGCAACCGTCCGGAACCGCGCTGTGTCCGTCTGCATCGGGCTGGGTTCCGGGGAGTCGCCTCCCTGCCTATCCTGAAGGGACTCGCCACCCCCGCCGGGGTGGCGACGGTCGCCCCCGCGACCGACGAGTAGGAGGACTCCGTGCCGCTCTCGGAGCACGAGCAGCGACTGCTCGAGCAGATGGAGCGAGCGCTGTACGCCGAAGATCCCAAGTTCGCGACAGCGCTTGAGGGAACCGGACTGCGCACCTACACCCGCCGGCGCGTCTACCTGGCCGCCGCCGGGTTCGTGGTCGGGGTCGGCCTCCTGATGGGGGGCATGGTCGCCAAGATCGTGCCGGTCAGTGTGGTCGGCTTCCTGGTCATGCTGGGGTGTGCCGTCCTCGCCGTCACCGGGTGGAGGCGCGCACCGCGCGGACTCGGCGACCGGGGTCCCCGCTCCGCACCTGCCCCGCGCCGCAGGGCCGGGATGATGGACCGCATCGAACAGCGCTGGCAGCGGCGCCGGGACGAGCAGCAGGGCCCCTGAGGGCCGCGCCTCCGGGGCGCGGCGGCACGGGGCGGGCGGCGGGCGGACAGGGGCACTGTCCGCCCGCCGCCCTCGTGCGCGCCGGATCCTCGGCGGCCCGGCCGTGCTCGTCCCCGTCCCCGTCCCCACCCTGGTCCCCGCCGGTGACGGCGCCCTGCCCCTGGTGGCCTGCACCACCACCGGTCCGCACCCCGGCCCGCCCCGCCCCGCCGGAGCGGGGCACGGCCCCCGGGCGGACGGCCCGGCCGCCGCCCGGAGGGGTGGCCCGGGCACCCGTCCGTCCCCGGCCGCGCCCCGTCCGTCCGGCGCCGGCAGCCCGCCCGCCGCCCGGCCGGGGCCGCGGCGGCTGTCCACCCGCGCCTGCTCAGCCGCGCCCGTTCAACGGTGCCCGTCCACCCCGCCGCGTCCACCCCGCCGCGTCCACCCCGCCGCGTCCACCCCGCCGCGCCCGCTCAGCCGCGCCCGCTCAGCCGCGCCCGCCCCGCCGCAGCAGCCCGCCGACCGCGTCCGCGGCCCGCCGCCGCGCCGACCACCAGGCGTCCCGGACCGCGTCCCGCACGGCGGCGTAGCGCCCGGCGACCCGCCACACCATCCGCACCGAGGACGGCGGCAGCACCACCGCCCGCACCCTGGTCCACCTGCCCGCGGCGGCCCGGAGCCCCTCGCTGGCCGCCCGCACGTCGTCGCCCAGCCCGGCCGGCGCCTGCGCGGAGCGCGCGTACAGCGCCCGCTCGGTGGCCAGCGCCACCCGCCCGGCGGCCTCCCGCGGCCCGTCCTCCAGCGGCGCCGCCGCCGCGATCCGTTCCAGGGTGCGGCGCGGGGTCTCCGCACCGTCCGGTGCGATGCCCAGGTCCCAGGCCGAGTCCACCAGCTCCTGCCAGGCGGCGATCACCTGGGCCTCCGTCAGCTCCGGCGGTCCGGACCCGCCCTCCGGCCCGCCCCTGCTCCCCCCGCCGCCGTCCACCGGCCGCAGCCGGATCCGCCGCAGCCTGGTCCGCCACAGCATGGGGACGAGCAGCAGCGCCAGCAGCAGGAGTCCGACCGCGGCACCCGCCAGCACGGCCGCCGTCGGCCACGCCGACCGCTGCGGCGCCGCCTTGGGCACGGCCGTGACCGGCTTGCCGCACTCGCCCGCCCGGCGCTCCTGGACGGTGCAGCCGGGGGTGGTGCTGGGACCGGCCGAGGGCCGGGCCGTCGGCCTGGTCCGCGGCTCCCGGTCGTCGGCGCCCGGCGCGGCGGGCGTCTGCTGCCGGGTGTAGTCGGGCATGGTGCCGCGGCTGGGCGTGGGCTCGAAGCGGATCCAGCCCGCCCCCTCGAAGTACAGCTCGGGCCAGGCGTGGGCGTCCTTGCTGCCCACCGTCCAGCTGCCGTCGGACCGGGGGCTGCCGGAGGTGAAGCCGACGGCCACCCGCGCGGGGATGCCCAGGGTGCGCGCCATCGCCGCCATGGTGGCGGAGAAGTGCACGCAAAAGCCCTCCTTCCGGCGGAGGAAGGAGGTGATGGCGTCGATGCCGGTGCCGGCCCGCACCTCGGTGTTGTACGAGAAGCCGCCGGACTGGGAGAACCAGTCCTGCAGCGCCACCGCCCTGTCGTACGGGGTGTCGGCGTCCTGCGTCACCTGCCGGGCGGTGGTGCGGACCACGTCGGGCAGGTCGGCGGGCAGCGCGAGGTCGCGCTCGGCGATGTCCGCGGGCGGCGCCGCCGCGGCGCGCAGCTGCTCCGGCGTGGGGTCCAGGTCGAGGCTGGTCACCGTGTACGACAGGCCGAGCGTCTTCTGCCCGTTGTCGCCGACCACCGTGCGGCTGTTGGGCTCGAACCGCCACCTGCCCGGCACGTCCACCCGGGAGGCGGGGTACGGCATGGGCAGCCACTCCTGCCTGAGGTGGCTGCCGACGGCGATCCGGGTGGTGACCTCGGTGCGCTCCACCGCGCCGGAGAGCCCCGGGGGGTCGGGCAGCGGCGAGGGGACGTCCTCGACCCGCTGCGGGGAGGGCCGCCACTCGACCCCGTCGAAGTCGTCCGACACCGCCACCCGGATGTACATGCTGCCGGCGTTCTTCGAGGTGGTGGTGTAGCTCAGCTGCTCGATGTTGTCCGGCTGGTTCAGGTCGGACTGGAGGGACACCACCGGGTTGATCGCGGTGATGGTCCCCCCGCCCCTGCCGCCCCCGTGGCCCAGGCGGCTCGCGATCAGGCCCCCGTCCAGGTCCGGGAGGAAGAACGGCACCGCGAGGGCGACCGCCAGCGCCGCCACCCCGGCCCGCCGGCCGCCGCCGGTGAGCGGACCGCCGGAGCCGCTGCCCGCGCCGTGGAAGACCCGGCCCCAGCGGGACATCCGGTCCTGGCCCTCCGCGAACAGCACCGCCAGGTAGCCGCCCGCCGCGAGCAGGAACCAGAGCCACGCGGGCCCCCGGTCGTCCAGGCCGGTGCCCACCGAGTACAGGGCCAGCAGCGGCAGGCCCGCCAGCGCGGCCCGCCGGTAGGTCACCGCCAGCGTGTCGACCGCGACCGCGACCAGGGCCACCGAGCCGACCAGGATCAGCCGCAGGCCGGGGGTGGCCGGCGCGGGCGTGCCGTAGTTGCCGACGTCGTTCACGCCGCCCTGCAGCACCTGGACCAGCCGGCTCACCGAGGCCGGGCCGGGCACCAGCCCGTACACGGCGGCGTCGCGGGCGAAGCCCAGGGCCAGCAGGCACCCCACCGCGGCCACCTGCGCGGCCGGGATCAGCAGGCGGGGCAGCCGCAGCCGCCGCCCGAGGGCGCCGACGCCCGTTGCGGCCGCGGTCAGGAACGCGGCGTGCAGGATCCACCCCGCGGGCTTCACCAGCGGTTCCAGGCAGAAGGACACCAGCATGACGGCCGCCGCCGAGCACAGCGTCAGCCGGGTGCGGCCCGTCACTGCGGACCCCCCTCTCCGTCGGTCCGTGCTCCCTCGGCCCGCGCTGCGGCGGTCCGTGCCGCGTCGGCCCAGGCTCCGTCGGCCCGGGTCCCGTCGGCCCGTGCCCCGGTGCCGGTCCCCTGCGGCGCGCCCCCGGGCGGGCCCTGCACCCCCGACGCCTCCCGCG
The DNA here is from genome assembly GCF_042895785.1 of Streptomyces sp. NPDC001380. Taxonomy (NCBI): domain Bacteria; kingdom Bacillati; phylum Actinomycetota; class Actinomycetes; order Kitasatosporales; family Streptomycetaceae; genus Streptomyces; species Streptomyces sp. NPDC001380. Next base: position 137,857 of record NZ_JBIAWP010000002.1, read on the forward strand.
GCCCCGGCCGGGCGGCGCGGTCGGCCTGCCGCCACAGCGCGGCGGCGGTGTCCCCGGCGGCGGCGCGCAGCACCGTCCAGCCGGCCTCCCGCAGCAGCCGCTCCCCGGTGCCGGCGCCGACGGCGTCCGCGCCGTGCGCCGCGGGGCGCACGGCGGCCCAGGTGGCGGTGTCCAGGAGGAAGGCGACCGCCGCGCCGGCGCGGCGCCGCAGTCTGCCGAGCCGCGCCACCTGCTCCTCGTCGAGCGTCCCCAGGACGGCGACCACCAGGCCCTCGCCGCCGAGCCGCAGCACGTCCTCGGCGCGGGAGAGCCCCCCGCCGTCCGACGCCTGCAGCACGGCCAGGGTGTCCAGGATCAGCCCCGACGTCTCGGAGGCCGCCCCGCCCTCCCCGGCGGTGCCGGGTACCGACAGCCCCGTGTCGGTGAGCAGCCGCACCGCGTACCCCCGCTCCAGCAGGTGCACCGCGACCGAGGCGGCGGTGGCGACGGCCCACTCCAGGGAGGAGGCGGGACCGCTGCCGCGGTGGCCGACGCCGCGGGTGTCCAGCAGGACGGTGGCGCGGGAGCGCAGCGGCTGCTCCTCGCGGCGCACCATCAGCTCCCCGTAGCGCGCGGTGGACTTCCAGTGCACCCGCCGCAGGTCGTCGCCGTGCCGGTAGCCGCGCGGCACCACGTCGTCCTCGCCGGCCAGCGCCACCGCCCGCGACCGGCTGTCGCCGTGGCCGGTCCACTCGCCGGCCAGCCGGACCGGGGGCAGCGGCTCGACCTGCGGCACCACGGTGAGGGTGTCGGCCGCGGTGAAGGCCCGGGCCAGCTCGCACATGCCGAACGGGTCGGACAGCCGCAGCTGCAGCGGCCCGAGCGGGTAGCGGCCGCGCAGGTCGGAGCGGACCCGGTAGGACACCTCGCGGTGGCCGCGCGGCTCCACCCGGTCCAGGACGAAGCGCGGGCGCGGACCGAGGACGTACGGCACCCGGTCCTCCAGCATGAGCAGCCCGGTGGGCACGCGCGAGACGTTGTCGACCCGCAGGTGCACCCGTGCCTCCTGTCCGGCGGGCACCCGGTGCGGGGTGAGGCGGCGGCCGCTGGCGACCCGGTAGCGCGTGCGCAGCAGCAGCACCGCGGAGGCGAGCGGCAGGGCGGCGAGCAGGATGCCGACCCGCAGCAGGGCGCCCTGCCCCAGCAGGTAGGAGCAGAGGACCGCGGTCAGGCCGGCCGCCAGGAAGGAGCGGCCCCGGGTGGTCAGCCCCCGCAGCCCGGTGCGCAGTCCCGACGCCTCCCCCTGGCCCTGGGGGGCCACCTCAGCCCCTCCGCAGCGGCGCGCCCTGGTCCCCGAACGGACGCGGGATCGGCAGCCGCTGCACCATGTCCCGGACGACCTGCTCGGTGGAGCGGCGGCTCAGCTGGGTCTCGGCCGTGGGCAGCAGGCGGTGGGCGAGCACCGGCACCGCCAGCGCCTGCACGTCGTCCGGCAGCACGTAGTCGCGGCCCTCCAGTGCGGCGGCCGCGCGGGCGGCCCGCAGCAGGTGCAGTGTGGCGCGGGGGGAGGCGCCGAGCCGCAGCTCGGGCGAGGTGCGGGTGGCGCCGACCAGCTCGACGGCGTACCGGCGGACCGTGTCGGCGACGTGCACCCCCCGGACCGCCTCGACGAGCTTCAGCACGTCGTGGGCGTGCGCCACCGGCTGCAGGTCGTCCAGCGGCGAGGCGCCGCCGTGGGTGTCCAGCATCGCCAGCTCGGCCTCGGGGCCGGGGTAGCCGATGGAGATGCGGGCCATGAAGCGGTCCCGCTGGGCCTCGGGCAGCGGGTAGGTGCCCTCCATCTCGACCGGGTTCTGGGTGGCGATCACCATGAACGGCGACGGCAGCTCGTAGCTGGTGCCGTCGATGGTGACCTGGCGCTCCTCCATGGACTCCAGCAGCGCCGACTGGGTCTTGGGCGAGGCGCGGTTGATCTCGTCGCCGACGACGATCTGGGCGAAGATCGCGCCGGGGCGGAACTCGAAGTCGCGGCGGTTCTGGTCGAAGACGTTGGTGCCGGTGACGTCGGAGGGCAGCAGGTCCGGGGTGAACTGGATGCGCCGCACGGTGCAGTCCACCGACCGGGCCAGCGCCTTGGCCAGCATCGTCTTGCCGACGCCGGGCACGTCCTCGATCAGCAGGTGGCCCTCGGCCAGCATCACCGTCAGCGCGATCCGCACCGCCTCCGGCTTGCCCTCGATGACGCTCTCCACGGACGACCGCACCCGCTCCACGACGGCCCGGAGCTCGTCCAGCGCCGCGGGCCCGCGCCGGAACTCCGGCACCGGCGCACCCGCCCGGGGGTAGGCGGCGCCGGCCGGTCCCTGACCGTCGAGACCGGCACGCTCGTTGAAGGTCGTCACCCGCTGCTCCTCGGACCCGTCCTGTCGGCCGTTCCTGGTCCAGGGACCGGCCCCTCCACCCCGGATTACGCGCACCCCGGCTGATCGGTTCCAGGGGGACCGGCCGCCCGGCTCCGGGCACGCGGGCAGGCCGCCCCAGGTGGTGCGGGGACCCGGCCTGCCCCACGCATTCTTCCCTGCATCGGTGTCACAAGTCACCCGGCCGGGCGACACGCCCGCTTTGCCCGGGATCGGGAGGGCGCTGCGGACCGGACCGGGGTGGGGCGGGCCGGGGCGGGAGGGCGGAACCGGACGGGGGAGGCGGGGAGGGGGCGCCGCCGGACGGGGCCGTCGCGCGGGGCGCTACCGCGGGGTGCTACCGCGGGGTGCCGAAGTCCTGCGTCCAGTAGTCGCCCGGATCCGCCACCCCGAGGCCCATCTCCCGGTACTCGCAGTCGAGGATGTTCCAGCGGTGCTCGGGGCTGGACATCCACGCCCGCACCACCTCCTCGGCGCTGCCGTAGCCGCGGGCGACGTTCTCGCCCCAGGCCGAGGGGCGGTAGCCGCTGCGCCGGATGCGGTCCACCGGGCCGGAGCCGTCGGATCCCTGGTGCGACATGAGGTGGCGGACGGCCATGTCCCGGCTGTGCTCCCGCGCGGAGGCGTTCAGGCGCTCCTCCAGGACCAGCGACCCGCACCCGGCGCGCCACCGCTCCTCGTTGACCAGGTCCAGCACCCGGTGCGCCGTCTGCCCGGAGAAGACGTGCAGGCCCTCGGCGCGGGCCGCGGCGGGGGCGCCGACCGCCAGCAGGCAGGCGGCCGCGGCGACGGCCGCTCTCGGACGGGGGGCGGTGCTGCGCTGGTTCCGCACGGACGACCTCACTCGGGGCAGGGGGCTGCGGGGCTCACCGGCACCCGATCACCGGTTCCGGGGGCCCTGTCCCGTCGCGGCGCCCCGTGTCACCCGGGGAGGGGACGCTTTGCGGCCGACCGGACGGAGGCGGCTCGCCGGTTCGGCCCAGCCGCCCGCGGGCCGCCCCCGGTGCCGCCCGCCCCGCCCCGGGCCGGCACCGCGCCCGTCCGCGCCCGTCCGCGCCCGTCCGCCGGACCTTCACCCGCCCGGGTGGCCGCCCGGCGCGGGACCGGGTGCGGTGCGCCCCGGCCGCCGCCGCCCCGCTCCCCGCCGACCTGGCCTTTCGCGGTGCGCCGCACGGGTGGTGCGCCGTCGCGGACGATTGACCCCGGCAGGCGGTGGAGTAGAGTGACGGCGGAGCGCCACGGGTCGTCACACGCCGTCAGTCCACCGCGGGACGACGCCCGCCGGCCCCCGCCCCCACCCGCCGGACGCTGCGCCCGGCCTCCTCCCGCTCCGCACCCCCTGGCTCCCCTTCCCCGGCGCCAGGAGGGTCACTTCCCCCAGTGAGCGGGCGGGGACCAGACGCCGCGTCCGCACCCCGCGCGGGCCCCGCCGCGCGCGGCCCCCTCCCGGCCGCCCCCGACCCCGCGCGACCGGGCCGGCGGGCCGTCGTCCACCATGGGACGGCACGGCGCCCCGCCCCGGGGCGACGGCACCACGAGAAGGGCCCCTCCCCGCCATGAGCACCGACGACCCCGCACGCACCGCCGCCGCGGGAGGCCGGGCGACCGGGCAGGAGCAGGGCCCCCGGCACGTCCCGGTGATGCTCGGGCGGTGCCTGGACGTCCTCGCCCCCGCCCTCGCCGAGCCCGGCGCCGTCGTCGTGGACGCCACCCTGGGCCTCGGCGGCCACAGCGAGGCGCTGCTGCGGACCTTCCCCGAGGCCCGGCTGGTCGCGGTGGACCGCGACCCGGCCGCGCTGGAGCTCGCCGGGCGGCGCCTCGCCCCGTACGGGGACCGGGCGTCCCTGGTGCACGCCGTGTACGACGAGATCCCGGCCGTGCTGGAGCGCCTCGGCATCCCCCGCGTCCAGGGCGTCCTCTTCGACCTCGGCGTCTCCTCCATGCAGCTCGACGAGGCCGACCGCGGCTTCGCGTACGCCCAGGACGCCCCGCTGGACATGCGGATGGACCAGTCCCGGGGCCTGAGCGCCGCCGAGGTGCTCAACACCTACAGCCACGGCGAGCTGGCCCGCATCCTCAAGGTGTACGGCGAGGAGCGGTTCGCCAAGAAGATCGCCTCGGTGATCGTCCGCGAGCGGGAGAAGGAGCCGTTCACCACCAGCGCCCGCCTCGTGGACCTGGTGCGGAACGCCATCCCCGCCGCCACCCGCCGCACCGGCGGCAACCCGGCCAAGCGCACCTTCCAGGCGCTGCGCATCGAGGTCAACGGCGAGCTGGCGGTGCTCGACCGGGCGATCCCCGGCGCGCTGGACGCGCTCGCGGTCGGCGGCCGCATCGCCGTCCTCTCGTACCACTCCCTGGAGGACCGCCTCGTCAAGCAGTACCTCGCCGCCGGGGCCACCAGCACCGCGCCGCCCGGCCTGCCGGTCGTCCCGGAGGAGTACCAGCCCTGGCTGAGGCTGCTCACCCGCGGCGCCGAACTGCCGACCGAGGCGGAGATCGAGGAGAACCGGCGCGCCGCCCCGGCCAGGCTGCGCGCGGCGGAGAGGATCAGGGAGCGGAAGGCGGACCGGGGCTAGCGGCCCTGCGGCGGCGCCCGGGGCGTCCGCCGGGGGAGGGAAGGAGCAGGGAGTTGAGGGTGCCCGCAGCGGGGACGGCGGGGGCGCGGCGGCAGCCGGGACGCCCCGGGGCCGGGCCGCGTCCGACCGTCCGCCGGCTCTCCGCCCCCCGCCGGCCGGCCCGCGGCCGCACGCCCTTCGCCGTCCTGGTGGTGGTGCTGCTGGCGGCGGGCCTGATCGGCCTGCTGACCCTCAACACCGCGCTCAACCAGGGCTCCTTCGAGCTGTCGCGCCTGCAGAGCGAGACCACCCGGCTCACCGACGAGCAGCAGAGCCTGGAGCAGCAGATCGCGCAGCTGTCCGCCCCGGACGCGCTGGAGCGGCGCGCCCGCGGGCTCGGCATGGTCCCCGGCGGCAGCCCCGCCTTCCTCCGGGACGACGGCACGGTGCTGGGGAAGCCCGGCAAGGCCGTCGGCACCCCGCCGGTCACCCGCTCCTCCGGCGCCCTGTGGAGCGTCCCCAGCCCCAGCCCCCAGGCCGCCGCGCCCGCGCCCGCCGGCGCCGACGGCGCCATCCAGGCCGCGCCGGCCGCCGCGGGGGGTGCCGCCCGGTGACCGACGAACCCCGCCGGCCCCGCCGCCCCGCGGCGGCCCGGCCCGCCCCCGCCCCCCGGCCCGCCCCCGCCCCCCGGCCCGCGGGCGGCCGCCCGGCGGCCGGGGCCGCCGCGCCGCGCCCGCCCCGCCCCCGTACCGGCCGGCCCGACCGCGGGCAGGACCGCGGGCAGGACCGCGAGAGGCCGCAGGACCGCGGGCAGGACCGTGAGAGGCCCCAGGACCGCGAGGGGCGTCCGGGCCGCCCCGCCCTGCCCGGACGCCCCCCGGCGGCCCGCGGGTCCGCCGGGAAGGCCATCCGCCTGGGCGACCCCCGCCGCCGGCTGCGGGTGGTCACCGCCGTCCTGGCCGCCGTCCTCGCCCTCTTCGTCGGCCGCCTCGTCCAGCTCCAGCTGGTGGACGCCTCCGCCCTCGCCGGGGAGGCCGCCGTCAACCGGTACGTCGACGACGTGCTCCCCGCCGACCGCGGTGCCATAACGGACGCCTCGGGCGCCGTCCTCGCCGCGACCGTCGACGCCGACGACATCACCGCCGACCCGACGATGTTCACCCCCGCGCAGACGAAGGTCCCCGACGCGCCGCAGCAGGCCGCCGCCCTGCTCGCCCCGATCCTCGGCACCGACCGGGCGAGGCTCGCCGCCGCCCTCAGCGCCCCCGGCAAGCGGTACGCGCTGCTCGCCGGCCGCCAGCCGCCGCAGGCCTGGACCCAGATCAGCGCGCTCAAGGCGGCCTTCGCCAAGCAGGCCGCCACACCCGCCTGCCAGGCGCAGGCCGCGCAGGTCGGCAGGCCCGCGGACCAGGGCGGCCGCACCTCCGTGGACGCGGGCTGCGCCGACGTGCTGGCCGGGGTCTTCCACCGCGGGACCAGCCGCCGCGTCTACCCCGACGGCGGCCTGGCCTCCAACGTCGTGGGCTTCGTCAACGGCGAGGGCCTCGGCGCGGGCGGCCTGGAGCAGCAGTACCAGGCCGAGCTGGCGGGCCGCGACGGCCGCATCACGTACGCCCAGTCCGGCGGGCAGCTGGTGCCCACCGCGGGCTTCCACGAGCGCGCCGCCGTCCCCGGCTCCACCCTGCGGCTCACCCTGGACCGCGACATCCAGTGGGCCGCCCAGCGCGCCATCACCGACCAGGTGCGGGCGGCGGGCGCGGAGAAGGGCTACGTCATCGTGCAGGACGTGCGGTCCGGGCAGGTGCTGGCCATGGCCACCGCCCCGGGCTTCAACGCCGGCGACCTCGCCCACGCCGCCCCCGGCGCCCTCGGCAACCCCGCCCTCCAGGACGCCTACGAGCCCGGCAGCACCGCCAAGCTGATGACGATGGCCGCGGTCCTCGACACCGGCACCGCCGCCTGGGACACCCACGTCACCGTCCCCGGCACCCTGCACCGCGCCGACCGGATCTTCCACGACGACGTCGACCACGGCACCTGGTACCTCACCCTCAACGGGGTGCTGGCCAAGTCCTCCAACATCGGCACCATCGAGGCCGCCGAGCACCTCGGGAAGACCCAGAAGGAGTCCAACCGGGTCCTGGAGGGCTACCTGCGGAAGTTCGGCATCGGCCGCCCCACCGGCCTCGGCTTCCCCGGCGAGACCCGCGGCATCCTCGCCGCCGCGGCCGACTGGCAGGGCTCGCAGCAGTACACCATCCCCTTCGGGCAGGGCCTCTCGCTCAACGCCCTCCAGGCGACCTCGGTCTACTCCACCATCGCCAACGGCGGCGTGCGGGTCGACCCGAGCCTCGTGCGCGGCACCACCGGCCCCGACGGCCGCTTCACCCCCGCCCCCGCCCCCGGGCGGACCCGCGTGGTCAGCCCGCAGACCGCGGGGACCCTCGCCCGGATGCTGGAGTCGGTCGTCTCCGACGAGCAGGGCACCGGCGCCAGGGCGCAGATCCCCGGCTACCGGGTCGCCGGCAAGACCGGCACCGCCAACCGCGTCGACCCGAGGACGGGCCGCTACTCCGGCTACACCGCCTCCTTCATCGGCTTCGCCCCCGCCGACCGGCCCCGGCTCACCGTCTCCTGCACCATCCAGGACCCGGTCAACGGCCACTTCGGCGGCCAGCTGTGCGGGCCGGTGTTCAAGCAGGTGATGGAGTTCGCCCTGAAGTCCCTCCAGGTGCCGCCCAGCGGTGCCGCAGCCCCCGGGCTCCCCGTCGAGTGGAAGCCCTCCCCGTGAGCAGCGACAGGAGAGCCGACGTGACCTCGATCACACCCCAGGAGCCCGCGGGGTCCGCCCCCGGCCTCTCGCGTGGCCCGGGCGCCGCCGCTCCGGATACCCTGCCTGCCGTGCCGAAACCTGATCAGCCCCCGAAGCACCCCGGCCCGCCCCGCCCCGACGCGGTGCGGCCGACCCCGCTCGCCGAGGCCGCCGCCCTGCTGGGCCCGGTCCCGTCCGCCGCCGTGGCCGGGGCCGCCGCGGAGGCCGAGGTCACCGGCATCACCCACGACTCCCGGGCGGTGCGCCCCGGCGACGTGTACGTCGCCTTCGGCGGCGCCAACCACCACGGCGCGGCCTTCGCCGACCGGGCGGCCGCCGCCGGGGCCGTCGCGGTGCTCACCGACCCGGCCGGGGCGGAGCAGGCGGCCGCCTGCGGCCTGCCGGTCCTCGTCGTCGACGAGCCGCGGGCCCGCATGGGCGCCCTCGCCGCCGCCGTGTACGGGCGGCCCGCCGAGGACCTGCTCATGGTCGGCGTCACCGGTACCAGCGGCAAGACCACCACCTCGTACCTGGTCGAGGGCGGCCTGCGCGGCGCCGGGCGCGCCCCGGGCGTCATCGGCACCGTGGAGATGCGGGTCGGCGACCGCCGCATCCCGAGCGAGCGCACCACCCCCGAGGCCACCGACCTGCACGCCGTCCTCGCGCTGATGCGCGAGCAGGGCGCCGACGCGGTCGCCATGGAGGTCTCCAGCCACGCCCTGGTCTTCGGCCGGGTCGACGGCGTGGTCTACGACGTCGCGGTCTTCCTCAACCTGACGCCGGAGCACCTCGACTTCCACCCCGACATGGAGGACTACTTCCGGGCCAAGGCGCAGCTCTTCACCGAGCGCCGCGCCCGCCGGGGCGTGGTCAACCTCGACGACCCCTACGGCCGCCGCCTCGCCGCCGAGGCGGGCATCCCGGTCACCACCTTCTCCGCCGAGGGCGACCCGGACGCCGACTGGCGGGCCGAGGCCGTCCACCTGGGCCCGGCCGACTCCACGTTCCGCGTGGTCGGCCCGGACGGCGCCGCCGCCGACGCCTCGGTGCCGCTGCCCGGCCCGTTCAACGTCGCCAACGCCCTCGCCGCGATCGCGGCCCTGGCGAGCGCCGGGCTGCCGCTGGAGCAGGCGGTGGCGGGCGTCGCCGCCGTGCCCGGCGTGCCCGGCCGCATGGAGCGGGTCGACGCCGGCCAGCCGTTCGTCGCCGTCGTCGACTACGCCCACAAGCCGGACGCCCTGAGGTCCGTCCTGGAGTCGCTGCGCGAGGTCACCAAGGGCCGCGTGCACCTCGTCGTCGGCTGCGGCGGCGACCGGGACCCGCACAAGCGCGGCCCCATGGGCGCCATCGCCGCCCGGCTCGCCGACACCGCCGTCCTCACCAGCGACAACCCCCGCACCGAGGACCCCCTCGCCATCCTCGCCGCCATGCTCGGCGGCGCGCTGGAGGTCCCCGAGGCGGAGCGCGGCGACGTCCTGGTCGTGCCCTCCCGGGCCGACGCGGTCGCCGCCGCCGTCGCCCGCGCCCATGCGGGCGACTCCGTCCTCGTCGCGGGCAAGGGCCACGAGCTCGGCCAGTACGTCCGCGGCGAGATCCGACCCTTCGACGACCGGGAGGTGCTGCGCGACGCCATCGTCCGCAGCCACCCGGAGGCCGCGGCACAGGAGCCCCGCCCCGCGGGCGCCGGCGCGGCAGACTCCAAGGAGTAACCCCCAGTGATCGCACTGACCCTCGCCGAGGTCGCCACGGCCGTCGGGGGGACGCTGCACGACGCCCCCGACCCGCAGGCCCGGATCACCGGACCGGTGGTCGTGGACTCCCGCCAGGTGCAGCCGGGAGGGCTGTTCGCCGCCGTCCGCGGCGAGCACGCGGACGGGCACGACTTCGCCGCCGGGGCCGCCGCCGACGGCGCCGCCGCCGTGCTCGCCGCCCGGCCGGTGGGCGTCCCCGCCGTCGTCGTCGACGACGTCGTCGACGCGCTCGGCCGCCTCGCCCGCGCCGTCGTCGACCGGCTGCGGGAGACCACCGCGGTGGTGGGCCTGACCGGCTCGGCCGGCAAGACCAGCACCAAGGACCTGATCGGCCAGCTCCTGGAGCGCGTCGGCCCGACGATCTGCCCCACCGGCAGCTTCAACAACGAGATCGGCCTGCCCCTCACCGCGCTGCGCGCCGACGCCTCCACCCGCCACCTGGTGCTGGAGATGGGCGCCCGCGGCAAGGGCCACATCGCCTACCTCACCGGCCTGACCCCGCCCCGGATCGGCGTCGTCCTCAACGTCGGCACCGCCCACATCGGCGAGTTCGGCGGCAAGGCCGCCATCGCCGAGGCCAAGGGCGAGCTGGTGGAGGCCCTGCCCGCCGACGGCGCCGCGGTGCTCAACGCCGACGACCCGCTGGTACGGGCCATGGCCTCCCGCACCCGGGCCCGCGTCGTCCTCTTCGGCGAGTCCGCGGAGGCGCAGGTCAGGGCCGAGGACGTCCGCCTGGACGCCTCCGGCCGCCCCTCCTTCACCCTCATCACCCCGGCCGGTTCCGCCCCCGTGACCCTGCGCCTGTACGGTGAGCACCACGTCTCGAACGCCCTTGCCGCCGCAGCGGTGGCGGGGGAGTTCGGAATGTCCGTCGACGACACCGCCGCCGCCCTGGGCGAGGCGGGTGCGCTCTCCCGCTGGCGCATGGAGGTCGTCGAGCGGGCCGACGGTGTCACCGTCGTCAACGACGCCTACAACGCGAACCCGGACTCGGTGCGGGCCGCACTGCGGGCGCTCGTGTCGATGGCCGGCACCGGGCCCGGGCGCCGGCGCACCTGGGCGGTGCTCGGCGAGATGCGGGAGCTCGGCGAGGACTCCCTCGCGGAGCACGACGCCATCGGGCGCCTGGCGGTCCGGCTGAACGTCACCAAGGTGGTGGCGGTCGGCGGCCGCGAGGCCGCATGGCTCGACATGGGTGCCAAGAACGAGGGTTCGTGGGGTGAGGAGTCGGTGCTGGTGTCCGACGCTGAGGCGGCGATCGATCTGCTGCGCGATCAGGTACGGCCGGGGGACGTGGTGCTGGTGAAGGCATCGCGCGCGGCAGGTCTGGAGCGGGTCGCGGAGGCCCTGCTCGCGGACGGCGGCGCCGCGGCGGACGGAGCGGCCCGGTGAGGCAGATCCTCTTCGCCGGCGTCATCGGCCTGGTCCTCACGCTCATCGGGACCCCGCTGCTGATCCGGCTGCTCGCCCGGCACGGCTACGGCCAGATGATCCGCGACGACGGCCCCGCCGCCCACCACAGCAAGCGCGGCACCCCCACGATGGGCGGCATCGCCTTCATCCTGGCGACGCTGATCGCGTACGCGGCCACCAAGGCCATCACCATGGAGAAGCCCACCGCCTCCGGGCTGCTGGTGCTCTTCCTGACGGCCGGTCTGGGCCTCGTCGGCTTCCTCGACGACTACATCAAGGTCATCAAGCAGCGGTCGCTCGGCCTGCGGGCCAAGGCCAAGCTGGTCGGCCAGTCGGCGGTGGGCCTCGCCTTCGCGATCCTGGCGCTGCAGTTCCAGGACAGCCGCGGCCTGACCCCGGCCTCCACCAAGCTGTCGTTCGTGCAGGACTTCGGCTGGTCGATAGGGCCCGTGCTGTTCGTCGTCTGGGCGTATTTCATGATCGCTGCGATGTCGAACGGCGTGAACCTCACCGACGGCCTCGACGGCCTCGCCACCGGCGCCTCGGTGATGGTCTTCGGCGCGTACGTCTTCATCGGCGTCTGGCAGCACGGCCAGAACTGCGCCTTCGCCCTCACCGCCACCGCCAACTGCTACGACGTCCGCGACCCGCTCGACCTCGCGGTGGTGGCCTCGGCGCTGATGGGCTCCTGCTTCGGCTTCCTGTGGTGGAACACCTCGCCCGCCAAGATCTTCATGGGCGACACCGGCTCCCTGGCGCTCGGCGGCGCCCTGGCCGGCCTCGCCATCTGCTCCCGCACCGAGATGCTGCTCGCCCTGCTCGGCGGCCTCTTCGTGCTGATCACCCTCTCGGTGATCATCCAGGTCAGCTCCTTCCGGATGACCGGCAGGCGCGTCTTCCGCATGGCGCCGCTCCAGCACCACTTCGAGCTCAAGGGGTGGAGCGAGGTCCTCATCGTGGTCCGCTTCTGGATCATCCAGGGCCTCTGCGTCGCCGTCGGCCTCGGACTCTTCTACGCGGGCTGGGTGACCGGATGACGGACAGCGCCGCCGCGCACGGCGCGGACACCCCCGACACCCCGGGCACCCCGGACACCCCCGACTTCAAGGGCCTGCCCGTCGCCGTCGCCGGCCTCGGCGTCTCCGGCATCAGCGCCGCCCGCGTCCTGCACGGGCTCGGCGCCGACGTCACCGTCGTCGACGGCGGCGACTCCCCGGCGCTGCGCGAGCGCGCCGCCGGCCTGGAGGCGGACGGCGTCGCCGTCCGCCTCGGCGACGGCGCCACCCTGCCCGAGGGCACCCGGCTGGTCGTCACCTCGCCCGGCTGGCCGCCCTCCAGCGCGCTCTTCGCCGCCGCGGACGCCGCCGGCGTGCCCGTCTGGGGCGACGTCGAGCTGGCCTGGCGCCTGCGCCGCCCGCACCCCGCCACCGGCGAGCCCGCACCCTGGCTGGCCGTCACCGGGACCAACGGCAAGACGACGACCGTGCAGATGCTCGCCAGCATCCTCACCGCGGCCGGGAGGCGCACCGCCGCCGTCGGCAACGTCGGCGTCTCCGTCCTCGACGCCGTCCTCACCGGCTTCGGCGGCGCGGACGGGGACGGCACGGACGGCGCGGAGGGGGCGGAGCCCTACGACGTGCTCGCCGTCGAGCTCTCCAGCTACCAGCTGCACTGGGCGCCCTCACTGCGCCCGCACTCGGCGGTCGTCCTCAACCTGGCGCCGGACCACCTCGACTGGCACGGCTCCATGGAGGCGTACGCCGCCGACAAGGGCCGCATCTACGAGGGCAACCGGGTCGCCTGCGTGTACAACACGGCCGACCCCGCCACCGAGGAGCTGGTGCGCGCCGCCGACGTCGAGGAGGGCTGCCGCGCCGTCGGCTTCACCCTCGGCGCCCCCGGCCCGTCCGAGCTCGGCGTCGTGGACGGCCTCCTGGTCGACCGGGCCTTCGTCGCGGACCGGCAGCGCACCGCCGCCGAACTGGCCTCCGTCGAGGACGTCCAGCCGCCCGCCCCGCACAACGTCGCCGACGCCCTGGCCGCCGCCGCCCTGGCCCGCGCCTACGGCGTGGAGCCGCGCGCCGTCCGCGACGGCCTGCGGGCCTTCCGGCCCGACGCCCACCGCATCGCGCAGGTGGCCGTGGTGGACGGCGTCACCTGGGTCGACGACTCCAAGGCCACCAACACCCACGCCGCCGCCGCCTCGCTGGCCGCCTACGACCCGGTCGTCTGGATCGCCGGCGGCCTCGCCAAGGGCGCCGCCTTCGACGGACTGGCGGCCGGTGCGGCGTCCCGGCTGCGGGCCGTCGTGCTCATCGGCGCCGACCGCGCGGTGATCCGGGAGGCGCTGGCGCGACACGCCCCGGATGTGCCGGTGATCGAGGCGGCCGAGGGCCAGACTGGCGCGCAGGCCATGGACACCGTCGTCCGCGCCGCCGCGGACCTCGCCCGGCCCGGCGACACCGTGCTGCTGGCCCCGGCCTGCGCCTCGATGGACATGTTCACGAACTACGGCGAGCGCGGCGACCTCTTCGCCGCCGCGGTGCGGGGTCTCCGGGGCCGCTGAGGCCCGGGGCCGGGCGGCCGCGCGCCGCCCGGCCCGGCGGCGGGGCGGTCCCGCGGCGGGACGGCCCGGCAGCAGGGCCGAGGGGAACGACCGGGAAGGGGCGAGCGGTGCCAGGACAGGTACGCGGGCGCACCGCCGCCCGGCCCGCCGAGCGCCCCTCCGGCCGCCTGCCGGTGATCTCGGCCACCAGCACCACCTTCCGCGCCGCCGGCCGGGCGGCGGCCCTGCGCGGGGCCTCCGCCCGGCTGCGCCGCACCCTGGACCGGCCCCTGACCGCCTACTACCTGCTCCTCGGCTCCAGCCTGCTGATCCTGGTGCTGGGCCTGGTGATGGTCTTCTCCGCCTCCCAGATCACCGCCCTGCGCCAGGGCCTGCCGGTGCTCTTCTACTTCGGCAAGCAGCTGCTGGCCGTCGTCCTCGGCTGCGGCCTGATGCTGGTCGCCGCCCGCCTGCCGGTCGCGGCGCACCGGGCGCTGGCCTACCCGCTGCTGCTGCTCTCCGTCCTGCTGATGGTCCTCGTCACCATCCCCGGCATCGGCGTGGAGGTGGGCGGCAACCGCAACTGGATCAACGTCGGCCTCTTCCAGATCCAGCCCTCGGAGTTCGGCAAGCTCGCCCTCGTCCTGTGGGGCGCCGACCTGCTGGCCCGCAAGCAGCGCAACCGGATGCTGGACCAGTGGAAGCACCTGCTGGTGCCGCTGGTGCCCGGCGCGGTCTTCCTGCTGATGCTCATCATGGCCGGCGGCGACATGGGCACCGCCATGATCCTGGTCGCGGTCCTTTTCGGCCTCCTGTGGATGGCCGGGGCCCCGCTGCGGCTCTTCGCGGGCTCGGCCGGGGTCGCCGTGGTGATGTCCGCCGCACTCATCGTCCTCGCCCCGCACCGGCTCGCCCGGATCAACTGCGTGGGCGTCACCCACACCGGCCCCGACGAGCCCTGCTGGCAGGCGGTCCACGGCCTGTACGCGCTGGCCTCCGGCGGCCTCTTCGGCTCGGGGCTGGGCGCCGGCGTCGAGAAGTGGGGCCAGCTGCCCGCCTCGCACACCGACTTCATCTTCGCCGTCACGGGGGAGGAGCTCGGCCTGGCAGGGACGCTGTCGGTGCTCGCCCTCTTCGCGGCACTAGGGTATGCGGGTATCCGCGTGGCCGGACGCACGAAGGACCCCTTCGTCAGGTACGCCGCGGGAGGCGCCACCACCTGGATCACGGCCCAGGCCGTGATCAACATCGGTGCGGTGCTGGGACTGCTGCCCATTGCGGGCGTCCCGCTCCCGCTGTTCTCCTACGGGGGGTCCGCACTGCTGCCGACCCTGTTCGCCGTCGGCATGCTGCTGTGCTTCGCGCGCAGCGAGCCGGGGGCCAGGGCGGCGCTGGCCGCGCGGGGCTCCACCTCCCGGTCCAGGTCGGTCCTGGCCCGGGTGCTGCCACGACGAACCACAGCGCGGCCCGCGAAGCAGCCGCGCAGGGAGCGGTGAATTTCGGTGCATGTCGTACTCGCCGGCGGGGGGACCGCCGGTCACATCGAGCCCGCGCTCGCCCTCGCCGACGCACTCCGCCGGCACGACCCCACGGTCGGCATCACGGCGCTGGGCACGGAGCGGGGCCTGGAGACCAGACTGGTCCCCGAGCGCGGCTACCACCTGGAACTGATCCCGGCGGTCCCGCTGCCGCGCAGGCCCACCCCGGAGCTGATCACCGTCCCGGGCCGGCTGCGCGCCACCGTCAAGGCCACCCAGGACATCATCGAGCGCTCCAAGGCCGACGCCGTCGTCGGCTTCGGCGGCTACGTGGCCATGCCCGCGTACCTCGCCGCCAAGCGGGCCGGCGTGCCGATCGTCGTCCACGAGGCCAACGCCCGGCCCGGCCTGGCGAACAAGGTCGGCTCCCGCTACACCGACTTCGTCGCGGTCTCCACGCCCGACAGCAAGCTGCGCGGCGCCCGCTACGTCGGCATCCCGCTGCGCCGCACCATCGCCACCCTGGACCGCAACGCGGCCCGCCCCGAGGCCCGCCACTACTTCGGCCTCGACCAGCGGCTGCCCACCCTGCTGGTCACCGGCGGCTCCCAGGGCGCCCGCCGCCTCAACGAGACCGTGCAGGCCATCGCCCCCCGCCTCCAGCAGTACGGGGTCCAGATCCTGCACGCGGTCGGCCCCAAGAACGAGGTGCCGCAGGTCGCCGACGTGCCCGGGATGCCCCCGTACCGGGTGGTGCCCTACCTGGACCGCATGGACCTCGCCTACGCCGCGGCCGACATGATGCTCTGCCGGGCCGGCGCCATGACGGTCGCCGAGCTCGCCGCGGTGGGCCTGCCCGCCGCGTTCGTCCCGCTGCCGATCGGCAACGGCGAGCAGCGGCTCAACGCCCAGCCGGTGGTGAAGGCCGGCGGCGGCCTGCTGGTCGACGACGCGGAGCTGACCCCGGAGTGGGTCCTCGGCAACGTCCTGCCGGTGCTCACCGACCCGCAGCGCCTGTGGGACATGAGCCGCGCCGCGTCCGAGTTCGGCCGCCGGGACGCCGACGACCTGCTGGTCGGCATGGTGTACGAGGCCATCAGCGCGGCCCGGGGGCACGGCACGCACCGTGGCTGAGGAGACCGCACCCCCGGAGGGGACGGAGCGGGCGGCGGCCGAGGGGCCGCCGCCCCGGCTCCGCCTCTCCCGGCGCGGCACGGCCGTGGTCGGCGCCCTGGGCGCGCTGGCCGCGGGCGGCTGCGTCTGGCTGGTCTTCTTCTCCCCGGTCCTCGACGTCCGCGCTGTCGCCGTCACCGGCACCGCGAAGCTGACCCCGGACCAGGTCGCGGCCGCGGCCGGGGTGGACCCCGGCGGGCCGCTGGCCCGGGTGGACACCGACGCGGTGCGCCGCCGGATCACCGGCCGGCTGCGGCGGGTGGACCGGGTGGAGGTGTGGCGGGGCTGGCCGCACACCCTGCGGATCAAGGTCGTCGAACGCCGCCCGGTGGCGGCCGTGGCGGAGGCGGACGGCCGCTTCACCGAGGTCGACGCCGCGGGCGTCCGCTTCGCGACCGGGCCCGCCGCCCCGCCCGGGGTGCCGGTGGTGCGGCTCGTCCTCGACCAGGCCGCCCGGGACGCGGACGCCGTCATCCCGCAGCGGGAACTGGTCGCGGCCGCGGTCCGGGTCGCCGGGGACCTGCCGTCGGCGGTGGCGGGGAAGGCCGCCGCGGTCGAGGTGCACTCGTACGACGACATCGAGCTGCGGCTGGACGGCGGGCGCACGGTCCGCTGGGGCAGCAGCGAGCGCGGGCCGCGCAAGGCGAAGGTGCTCACCGCGCTGCTCGGGCACCGGGCCCGGACCTACGACGTCAGCGCCCCCGAGGCGCCGGCGACGGCGGGCTGACGCCGGTTCGGGCGGTTCCCCGGCCGCCGTGCCGGCCGGTGCCCCCGCCGGTGTGCCGGACGGCTCCCGGATATTGACGGGACGGCCGCGCGGCCCCGACCCTTGGTGGTCCACCCCGGCTGTGAGGGCCGCAGGATGATCACATAGGCTCAAAAGAAAAGCGGGAGGCTCGGCGTGTTCGTTGAACACGGCCGCGCATCGACCTAGGGTCCTGTGTCACCAGGACGTTGAGAAGGACACGGACACGGCATTAACCCTAAACCTCAAGTTTAGGGTTCGGGTCGGCGGTCGGCATTCCGGGGCGCATGCCCCGGAAACGGGCACCCCACCCATCGGCATTCGTCGAACGGCGGTCACCACGCAGCCGTCCGACCCGGTACACCGAGGCGAGAGGCCTTCGACGTGGCAGCACCGCAGAACTACCTCGCAGTCATCAAGGTCGTCGGTATCGGCGGCGGTGGCGTGAACGCCATCAACCGGATGATCGAGGTCGGGCTCAAGGGCGTCGAGTTCATCGCGATCAACACCGATGCACAGGCCCTCCTGATGAGCGACGCCGACGTCAAGCTCGACGTGGGCCGCGAACTCACCAGGGGCCTCGGCGCCGGCGCCAACCCCGACGTCGGCCGCAAGGCCGCCGAGGACCACCGCGAGGAGATCGAGGAGGTCCTCAAGGGGGCCGACATGGTTTTCGTCACCGCCGGCGAGGGCGGCGGCACCGGCACCGGCGGCGCGCCCGTCGTCGCCAACATCGCCCGCTCGCTGGGCGCCCTGACCATCGGCGTGGTCACCCGCCCCTTCACGTTCGAGGGCCGCCGCCGCGCCAACCAGGCGGAGGACGGCATCGCGCAGCTGCGCGAGGAGGTCGACACCCTCATCGTCATCCCCAACGACCGGCTGCTGTCCATCTCGGACCGCCAGGTCAGCGTGCTGGACGCGTTCCGCTCCGCCGACCAGGTGCTGCTCTCCGGCGTCCAGGGCATCACCGACCTCATCACCACCCCGGGTCTGATCAACCTCGACTTCGCCGACGTCAAGTCCGTCATGTCGGACGCCGGTTCGGCCCTCATGGGCATCGGCTCCGCCCGCGGCGAGGACCGCGCCAAGGCCGCGGCCGAGATGGCGATCTCCTCCCCGCTGCTGGAGGCGTCCATCGACGGTGCCCGCGGCGTGCTGCTCTCCATCTCCGGCGGCTCCGACCTCGGCCTCTTCGAGATCAACGAGGCGGCCCAGCTGGTCAGCGAGGCCGCCCATCCGGAGGCCAACATCATCTTCGGCGCCGTCATCGACGACGCGCTCGGCGACGAGGTCCGGGTGACGGTGATCGCGGCCGGGTTCGACGGCGGGCAGCCCCCGGCCATCGTCCGCGAGCCGGTGGTCAAGGCCGGTCCGGCGGACCGCGACCGCGACCGCCCGGCCGCGCCCTCGCGCCCCTCGTACGGCGGCCTCGGCTCGGTGGCCCCGGCCGCCGACGAGATGCCGGCCGCCCGCACCGAGCCCGCCCCCGTGGCGCCGCCGGTCCCGCCGCAGATGCCCCCGGTGCAGCGGCCCTACGTGGAGACGCCGGCCGAGGAGCTGGACGTCCCGGACTTCCTCAAGTGACCGCTCCGGCAGCACCGATAGCCGCACCGCCCGCCGCACGACTGGGGAGCAGCGCGTGATCGGGGAGCGGATCGACCGCGACAGGGCTCACTTCGCCTTCACCGACCGGTGGGGCGGGGTGAGCTCCGCTCCGTACGGTGAGCTCAACCTCGGCGGGGCCGTCGGCGACGACCCCGCCGACGTGCGCCGCAACCGGGCGCTCGCCGCCGGGGCCCTCGGCCTCGACCCGGCCGACGTGGTCTGGATGAACCAGGTCCACGGCCGCGACGTCGCCGAGGCGACCGGCCGTCAGGCCGACGGGGAGGCCCCCCGGGTGGACGCCCTGGTGACCGCCCGGCCCGGCCTCGCCCTCGCCGTGCTCACGGCCGACTGCACCCCGGTGCTGCTGGCCGACCCCGTCGCCGGGGTGGCCGCCGCCGTCCACGCCGGGCGCCCCGGCCTCGCCGCGGGGGTCGTCCCCGCCGCCGTCGCCGCGATGGTGCGGCTCGGCGCCCGACCCGGGCGGATCACCGCCGTGGCCGGGCCCGCCGTCTGCGGCCACTGCTACGAGGTGCCCGAGGCGCTGCGCGCCGAGGTCGCCGCCGTGGTCCCGGCCGCGCGCGCCGCCACCTCCTGGGGCACCCCGGCCCTGGACGTGCCGGGCGGGGTCGCCGCCCAGCTCGCCGAGGCCGGCGTCACCGACCTGCGCCGCTCCCCGGTCTGCACCCTGGAGTCGGCGGACCACTTCTCCTACCGCCGCGAGCAGCGCACCGGGCGCCTCGCGGGCTACGTCTGGCTGGACCCCCGATCGACATGAACGACCACCTCGACGGCCCGCACCCCGGCGGGCCGCCACTCCCCCCGCCCCCCGAGGAACCGGCCCCCGCCCCGCGGGAGCGCCACCGGCAGCTCGCCGCGAACCTCGCCGCCGTCGAGCGGCGGATCGCCGCCGCGTGCGCCGCCGCCGGCCGCGCCCGCGACGAGGTCTCCCTCGTCGTGGTGACCAAGACCTATCCGGCCGAGGACACCCGGCTCCTGAGCGCGCTCGGGGTGTCCGACGTCGCCGAGAACCGCGACCAGGACG
Source organism: Streptomyces sp. NPDC001380 (assembly GCF_042895785.1). Taxonomy (NCBI): domain Bacteria; kingdom Bacillati; phylum Actinomycetota; class Actinomycetes; order Kitasatosporales; family Streptomycetaceae; genus Streptomyces; species Streptomyces sp. NPDC001380. The sequence continues at coordinate 157,378 of NZ_JBIAWP010000002.1, forward strand.
CCGCCCCCAAGGCCGAGGCCTGCGCGGACCTGCCGCTCACCTGGCACTTCGTCGGACAGCTGCAGACCAACAAGGCCCGCTCCGTCGTCCGGTACGCGGACTGGGTGCACTCCGTCGACCGGCCGCGGCTGGTCGACGCCCTCTCCGCCGCGGTCGTGCGCGCGGAGCGGCCCGACCTCGGCTGCCTGGTGCAGGTGGCGCTCGACCGCGAGGCGGGGGCGGGCGGAGGGCGCGCGGGCGTGGCCCCCGAGGAGGTCGCGGCGCTCGCGGACATGATCGCCGACGCGCCCGGGCTGCGGCTGGGGGGTGTGATGACCGTCGCACCCCTGGCGGGCCGTTACGCGGGCGATCCGGCGGCCGCCTTCGGGCGGCTGGCGGAAATCGCAACCGCCGTACGGGCGGTGCATCCCGGTGCCACGATGGTCTCCGCGGGCATGAGTGGCGACCTCGAGGAGGCCGTTGCGGCCGGTGCGACACATGTGCGCGTCGGAACGGCGGTGCTCGGTGCGCGGCCACCCCTCCGGTAACGTCACCGATGAGTAGATCAGACCACAGGACAAAATAGGACAAAAGTGGTCGCAGCCACCTCTCGGCCGCGACCTGTGGATCGCATGTCCGCGGCCGCGCACGGGATCTGACCCATGGTCGGGCCCGGGCGGACCGCGGTCCCGACCGTGGGCGCCCCGCCGACGGCGGGGTCCGGCCGGTGACGGGCCGATCCACCACAGAGCGGAGGACAGGAGTATGGCCGGCGCTATGCGCAAGATGGCGGTCTACCTCGGCCTCGTGGAGGACGAGACCTACGACGGCCAGGGGTACGACCCCGACGACGACTACGACGCTGACCCCGAGCCGCTCCGCGCCGGGCGCGCCGAGGAGGTGCCCCGGCAGGCCGCCGCGCCCGCACAGCCGGTGCCGCACGCCGCCCCCGCGCCGGAGCGGCCGGTGCCGGTCCGCCAGGAGCCGGTGCGGATGGCCCCGGTGTCGTCCATCACACCCGAACGCCGCCACGTGGAGAAGAGCGCCCCGGTGATCATGCCCAAGGTCGTCAACGAGCGAGAGCCCTACCGCATCACCACGCTCCACCCCCGAACGTACAACGAGGCCCGCACCATCGGGGAGCACTTCCGCGACGGGACCCCCGTGATCATGAATCTCACGGAGATGGACGACACCGACGCCAAGCGCCTCGTAGACTTCGCGGCTGGGCTCGTCTTCGGCCTCCACGGCAGCATCGAGCGGGTGACGCAGAAGGTGTTCCTCCTGTCTCCTGCTAACGTCGATGTCACGGCGGAGGACAAGGCGCGCATCGCCGAGGGTGGGTTCTTCAACCAGAGCTGACCCGGCCGCGACACCACGTGCGGATCCGCTGACAGCAAGTGACGTCCGGAACGAACAGGAAGAGGGAGGGGAAGGCGCGATGGGCATCGTGTCGGCAGTGCTCTTCTACGCACTGACCGCTTTCCTCGTCATCCTGCTCTTCCGGCTGGTGATGGACTGGGTCTTCCAGTTCGCCCGGTCCTGGCACCCGGGCAAGGCCATGGTTGTGGTCCTGGAGGCCACGTACACTGTCACGGATCCGCCGCTCAAGCTTCTGCGGCGGTTCATTCCGCCGCTGCGTCTCGGGGGCGTGGCGCTCGACCTGTCCTTCTTCGTATTGATGATCATTGTGTATGTCCTGAGGTCGCTCGTTGCGCAGTTCATGTGGCTGTCATGAGACAGGACACCGGTGTGCCGACGATCACGTTGAGGTGAAGAGATGCCGTTGACCCCCGAGGACGTTCGTAACAAGCAGTTCACGACCGTCCGCCTCCGCGAAGGCTATGACGAGGACGAGGTCGATGCCTTCCTCGACGAGGTCGAAGCAGAGCTGACCCGTCTGCTCCGCGAGAACGAGGACCTGCGCGCCAAGCTGGCCGCGGCGACCCGTGCCGCCGCGCAGAACCAGCAGAACATGCGCAAGGAGCAGGACCAGCAGCAGCGTCCTGGCGCCCCCGTCCCCGCTGCCATATCGGGTCCCCCCGTTCCGGGCCAGCAGCAGATGCCGCAGCAGATGGGCGGCCCCCAGCAGCTCGGCCTGCCCCCGGGCGGCCAGCAGCAGCACCAGCAGCAGATGGGCGGCCCCCCGCAGCTCCCGGCCGGCCCCGGCGGCCAGCCGATGCCGCAGCAGATGGGCGGCCCCATGGGCGGCCCGATGGGCCACGGCGGTCCGATGGGCGGCCCCATGGGCGGCCCGATGGGCGGCCCCATGGGTCCCGGCGGCCCGCAGCCCCACATGCCCCAGCAGCAGGGCCCCGGCGGCGACAGCGCCGCCCGCGTGCTCGCCCTGGCCCAGCAGACCGCCGACCAGGCGATCGCCGAGGCCCGCTCCGAGGCCAACAAGATCGTCGGCGAGGCCCGCAGCCGCGCCGAGGGCCTGGAGCGCGACGCCCGGTCCAAGGCCGACGCGCTGGAGCGTGACGCGCAGGAGAAGCACCGCGTCGCCATGGGCTCCCTGGAGTCCGCCCGCGCCACGCTGGAGCGCAAGGTCGAGGACCTGCGCGCCTTCGAGCGCGAGTACCGCACCCGCCTGAAGTCGTACCTGGAGACGCAGCTGCGCCAGCTGGAGTCGCAGGCCGACGACTCGCTCGCCCCGCCGCGGACCCCGGCCACCGCCTCGCTGCCCCCGGCGGCGTCGATGGCCCCGGCCGGCGCCCCGTCGGGCATGGGCGGCCAGACCTTCGGCGGCCAGCAGTCCTTCGGCGGCGGCAACGGCGGCCAGCCGAGCTTCGGCGGCCAGCCGTCGTTCGGCGGCGGCAACGGCGGCCAGCCGAGCTTCGGCGGCGGCAACGGCTCCCCGATGGCCCCGGCGGGCATGACCCAGCCGATGGCCGCGGTGCGCCCGCAGCCCCCGCAGCCGCTGCAGCAGGCCCCGACCCCGATGCGCGGCTTCCTCATCGACGAGGAGAACGACAACTGAGGTCCGGTCAGCCGTGATCTGAGCCACACGAGGGCGCCCCCGCTGCACCGCAGCGGGGGCGCCCTCGTGTCCGGGTCCTCGTGTCCGGGTCCTCGTGTCCGGGTCCTCGTGTCCGGGTCCTCGTGTCCGGGGTCCGCGGGCGCCGGACACGCCCGGGGCCGGCCCGGGACGCCGAGGAGCCGGACACGAAGGAGCCGCCGCCCCCGGACCGGGGGCGGCGGCTCCTTCACGTGCGGTCAGGCTGTCCGGCCCCGCCGTGCGGCCGGGCCGCACGGCGGGGCCGTGCGGTTCAGGCCCTGCGGAGGCGGAAGGACAGGCCCAGCGCCTCGTCCGTGAACGGCTCGGACTCCCAGTCAGCGACGCCCTCGGCGAAGTCCACGGCCAGGACCTCGTCGGCGACCAGGGCGGCGTGCTCGGCGAGCGCGGCCGCGGTCTCGGCGTCGGTGGCGGTCCACCGCAGCACGATGCGGTCGGCGACCTCCAGGCCGCTGGCCTTGCGGGCCTCCTGGACCTGGCGCACCACGTCGCGGGCGACGCCGGTGCGGCGCAGCTCGGGCGTGATGTGCAGGTCCAGGGCGACGGTCGCGCCTGACTCGTTGGCCACTGCCCAGCCCTCGCGCGGGGTCTCGGTGACGACGACCTCGTCCGGGGTGAGCACGACCGCCTCGCCGTCGACCTCGACCGTCGCGGTGCCGTCCGTGCGCAGTGCGGTGGAGAGCGCGGCCGCGTCGGCGGCGGCGACGGCCTTGGCCACGGCCTGCACGCCCTTGCCGAACCGCCTGCCCAGCGCCCGGAAGTTGGCCTTGGCGGTGGTGTCCACCAGGGAGCCGCCGACCTCGCTGAGCGAGGCCAGTTCGGAGACGTTCAGCTCCTCGGCGATCTGGGCGCGCAGCTCGGCCGGCAGGTCCTCCCAGCCCTGGGCGGCGACCAGGGCCCGGGAGAGCGGCTGACGGGTCTTCACGCCGGAGTCGGCCCGGGTGGCCCGGCCGAGCTCCACCAGCCGCCGGACCAGCGCCATGCGGCGGGAGAGGTCGGCGTCGACCAGCGCCTCGTCGGCCTCCGGCCAGGTGGACAGGTGCACCGAGGCGGGGGCGTCCGGGGTGACGGGCGCCACCAGGTCCTGCCAGACCCGCTCGGTGATGAACGGGACCAGCGGCGCCATGAGCCGCGTCACGGTCTCCACCACCTCGTGCAGGGTGGCGAGCGCGGCGGGCTCGCCCTGCCAGAAGCGGCGGCGGGAGCGGCGCACGTACCAGTTGGACAGGTCGTCGACGAACGCGGAGAGCAGCCGCCCGGCCCGCTGGGTGTCGAAGCCGTCGAGGGCCGCGTCCACCTCGCGCACCAGGATGTTGAGCTCGGAGAGCAGCCAGCGGTCGAGCAGCGGCCGGTCCGCGGGCGCCGGGTCGGCGGCGGAGGGCGCCCAGTCGGCGGTGCGGGCGTACAGGGCCTGGAAGGCGACGGTGTTCCAGTAGGTGAGGAGCGTCTTGCGGACGACCTCCTGGATGGTGCCGTGGCCGACCCGCCGGGCGGCCCACGGCGAGCCGCCGGCCGCCATGAACCACCGCACGGCGTCGGCGCCGTGCTGGTCCATCAGCGGGATGGGCTGCAGGATGTTGCCCAGGTGCTTGGACATCTTGCGGCCGTCCTCGGCGAGGATGTGGCCGAGGCAGACCACGTTCTCGTACGAGGAGCGGTCGAAGACCAGGGTGCCGACGGCCATCAGCGAGTAGAACCAGCCGCGGGTCTGGTCGATGGCCTCGGAGATGAACTGCGCCGGGTAGCGCTTCTCGAACAGCTCCTTGTTGCGGTACGGGTAGCCCCACTGCGCGAACGGCATGGAGCCCGAGTCGTACCAGGCGTCGATGACCTCGGGCACCCGGGTCGCGGTCGCGCCGCAGTCGGGGCAGCCGAAGGTGACGTCGTCGATGTACGGGCGGTGCGGGTCCAGCTCCGACAGGTCGCGGCCGGCGAGCTCCCCCAGTTCGGCGCGGGAGCCGACGCAGGTGAGGTGGCCCTCCTCGCAGGTCCACACCGGCAGCGGGGTGCCCCAGTAGCGCTTGCGGCTCAGCGCCCAGTCGACGTTGTTGTTCAGCCAGTCGCCGAAGCGGCCGTGCTTGATGTTCTCCGGGAACCAGTTGGTGTTCTCGTTCTCGCGGAGCAGGGCGTCCTTGACGGCGGTGGTGCGGATGTACCAGGACGGCTGCGCGTAGTAGAGCAGCGCGGTGTGGCAGCGCCAGCAGTGCGGGTAGCTGTGCTCGTACGGCAGGTGGCGGAAGAGCAGGCCGCGGGCCTGGAGGTCGGCCACCAGGGCCTCGTCGGCCTTCTTGAAGAAGACGCCGCCGACCAGCGGGACCTGCTCCTCGAACGTGCCGTCGGGGCGGACCGGGTTGACCACCGGCAGGCCGTAGGCGCGGCAGACCCGGAGGTCGTCCTCGCCGAAGGCGGGGGACTGGTGGACCAGGCCGCTGCCGTCGTCGGTGGTGACGTAGGTGTCGTTGACGACGTAGTGGGCGTCCTCGATCTCCACCAGGTCGAAGGGGCGCCGGTAGGTCCAGCGCTCCATCTCGCGGCCGGTGAAGGCCTGCCCGGTGGCGGTCCAGCCCTCGCCGAGCACCTTGGCCAGCAGCGGCTCCGCGACGACCAGCCGCTCGCTGCCGTCGGTGGCCACCACGTAGGTCACCTCGGGGTGGGCGGCGACGGCGGTGTTGGACACCAGCGTCCAGGGGGTGGTCGTCCAGACCAGCAGCGAGGCCTCGCCGGCCAGCGGGCCGGAGGTGAGCGGGAAGCGGACGTACACCGAGGGGTCGACGACCGTCTCGTAGCCCTGGGCCAGCTCGTGGTCGGACAGGCCGGTGCCGCAGCGCGGGCACCAGGGGGCGACGCGGTGGTCCTGCACCAGCAGGCCCTTGTCGAAGATCTGCTTGAGCGACCACCACACGGACTCGATGTAGTCGGGGTCCATGGTGCGGTAGGCCTGGTCCATGTCGACCCAGTAGCCCATGCGCTCGGTGAGCTCGGCGAAGGCGTCGGTGTGGCGGGTCACCGAGGCGCGGCACTTCTCGTTGAACGCGGCGATGCCGTACGCCTCGATGTCCTGCTTGCCGGTGAAGCCCAGCTCCTTCTCCACCGCGAGCTCCACGGGCAGGCCGTGGCAGTCCCAGCCGGCCTTGCGGCCGACGTGGTAGCCCTTCATGGTGCGGTAGCGGGGGAAGACGTCCTTGAAGACGCGGGCCTCGATGTGGTGGGCGCCGGGCATGCCGTTGGCGGTCGGCGGGCCCTCGTAGAAGACCCACTCGGGGCGGCCCTCGGACTGCTCCAGGCTGCGCTGGAAGATCTTCTCGTCCCGCCAGAAGGCGAGCACCTCGTGCTCCAGGGCGGGCAGGTCGACCTGCGCGGGTACGGCCCGGTAGCGGGGCTCTTCGGCAGTGGTCATCGCGGGGGCCTTCCTCCGGCGGACGCGTGTCGTGACGGCTTCCGACGGAGGGACGAGACGGCGTGCGCCGGCCCGCGGTACCACCCTCCTTGGCCGGGTGCCGCCTGCGCGTTCCCCGACCCACTCGTTTGTGCTTGCTGCCGGTTCTACCGGGCCGCGGCCTGGGGCCTGGGCCGTTCTTCCGGCGGCTCCGGGGTGATCTTCCCGCCGCGCACGCCCCCGGGCTCCCACCGTCCCCGGTTCGCTGCTGGCTGCGTGCGGAGGTACTCGTCCCATCGACGCCTCGCAGCAGCAGTGTATAGGCCGGTGCCACCGCTTTCCCCGGACCGGCCGGTAACGGCCACGGAATGCGGTTAGTGGGTGACGTTCTGGGCACAAACCCGTCAGACCTGGGGAGGGACTCCCCGGGTGGACATCTGATGTTGCCGGAATGTCCGGTTGTGGCACGAATCGCATCGAATTATCGTTCCGGCACTGAGCGGTCCGGGAACCTCCGGGCCACCGTCATTCGTGAAGGGGTCGTAGCCATGGCTGACAAGGCTGAGAACGGGACCACCGCCGTCCGGCGGGCCCGCAGGGCCGTGGCGGACCCGGGGGAGGGGACTGTGACCACCCGCCGCAAGACCGGCACCGCCGCCGCACGGCCCGCGGCGACCACCCGCACCCACGCGCCGGCCGCGGCCGGCGCCGCCGCCGTCGCCGCGCCCGACCCCGGGCCGCTCGACCCGGCGCAGCTCCCCGTCCGCCCCGGCGAGGACCACTGGACGGCCGCCGAGGTCGACGAGCTGCGCGACGAGCTGACCGTCGAGGCCGCCCGGCTGCGCGAGGAGATCGACACCTCCGAGGCCGCCATCTCCGGCATGATGCGCGACTCCGGCGACGGCGCCGGCGACGACCAGGTGGACGCGGGGACCAAGAACATCTCCCGCGAGCACGAGCTGGCCCTCGCCAACAACGCCCGCGACATGCTCGCCCAGACCGAGCGCGCCCTCGCCCGGCTGCACGCCAACGCCTTCGGCCTCTGCGAGTCCTGCGGACAGGCCGTCGGCAAGGCCAGGCTGCAGGCGTTCCCCCGCGCGACGCTCTGCGTCCAGTGCAAGGCGAAGCAGGAGCGCCGCTAGCCCCGCCCGCCCGCCCGGCCGGTGCGGACCGGGCCGCCCCGCGGCGGCCCGGTGCCGTACCCTCGACCTCGACAGCGCCGCCCCGGCCCCGGGGCCGGTCCCCACCTTCCCTCCTTGCCCGCCTTCGGTCGGGAGGGGCCCACCCGGCAGCGGAGCGGATCATCAGTACGCCAGGTTCCCACCAGACCCAGGACGGCGCGGCCCAGGGCGGTCCGACCCGGCACGGCGCAGGCCGGGACGGCACAGGGCAGGACGGCGCAGGCCAGGACGGCACCGCCCCCGCCGGGCCGGGGCCCGGCGCCGCCGCGGAGGACGGGACCGCCGAGGACCGGGACGGCCGCGCGGCGCACCGCCGCCGCCGGGTCGCCGTGCTCCTCGCCGTCGCCCTCGTCGCCTACCTGGTCGACCTCGGCAGCAAGCTGCTCGTCGTCTCCGGCCTGGAGGGCCACGCCCCCATCAGGGTCATCGGCGACGTGCTCACCTTCCAGGTCATCCGCAACCCCGGTGCGGCCTTCGGCATGGGCCAGGCGCTGACCATCGTCTTCACCCTCATCGCCGCCTCGGTGATCGTCGTCATCTGGCGCATCGCCCGCAAGCTGCACAGCCTGCCCTGGGCGGTCGCGCTCGGCCTGCTGCTCGGCGGCGCCCTCGGCAACCTCACCGACCGCCTCTTCCGCGGTCCGGCCGTCTTCCGCGGGCACGTCGTCGACTTCGTCTCGCTGCAGCACTTCGCCGTCTTCAACCTGGCCGACTCGGCCATCGTCTGCGGCGGCGTGCTGGTGGTCCTGCTCTCCTTCCGCGGCTCCAACCCCGACGGCACCGTCCACCGCGACCGGGACGACCGGGGCGACCGGGATGCCGCGGAGGAGCCGGCCGGCGCCGCGGAGGAGGGCCGCCAGGGCTGAGCGGGCCCGCCCTGCCGGTCCGGGCCCCCCGTCCCGCCGTCCGGTCCCGACTCCCGGGGCGGGCAACCGGGCCCCCGCGGTCCGGCATACTCGTTCAGGTGAGCACCGCAGCGCAGATCCGCACCCTGCCCGTACCCGACGGCCTGGAGGGCGAGCGTCTCGACGCCGCCCTCTCCCGCATGTTCGGCTTCTCCCGCACCAAGGCCGCCGAGCTCGCCTCCGACGGCAAGGTCCGGGTCGACGGGGCGACGGCGGGCAAGTCCGACCGGGTCACCGCCGGTGCCTGGCTGGAGGTTGAGATCCCGGCCCCGCCGGCCCCCGTGCAGGTCGTCGCCGAGCCCGTCGAGGGCATGCGGATCGTCCACGACGACGACCACATCGTCGTCGTCGACAAGCCGGTCGGCGTCGCCGCCCACCCCAGCCCCGGCTGGACCGGCCCCACCGTCATCGGCGGCCTCGCCGCCGCCGGCTACCGCATCTCCACCTCCGGGGCGGCCGAGCGCCAGGGCATCGTGCACCGCCTGGACGTGGGCACCTCCGGCCTGATGGTCGTCGCCAAGTCCGAGCTCGCCTACAGCCTGCTCAAGCAGCAGTTCCGCGAGCGCACCGTCGACAAGCGGTACAACGCCCTGGTCCAGGGCCACCCGGACCCGATGCGCGGCACCGTCGACGCCCCCATCGACCGGCACCCCACCGCCGACTGGAAGTGGGCCGTCGTCGCCTCCGGCAAGCCGTCGGTCACCCACTACGACCTCATCGAGGCCTTCCGCGCGGCCTCCCTGCTCGACATCAAGCTGGAGACCGGGCGCACCCACCAGATCCGGGTGCACATGGCCGCGCTCCGCCACCCCTGCGCCGGCGACCTCACGTACGGCGCCGACCCCGTCCTCGCCAAGCGGCTCGGCCTCACCCGGCAGTGGCTGCACGCGGTCCACCTCGGCTTCGAGCACCCCTCGGACGGCCAGTGGGCCGAGTTCGCCAGCGAGTACCCCGAGGACCTGGCCAGGGCCCTCGACGTCATCTCCGCGGAGAGCTGAGTGGACGCACCCCTCCGCACCGCCGGCGCCCCCGCCGCCCGGCCCTCCGAGTGCGTCCGCCCCGACGGCGTCCGCGTCCGCACCGCCGACGGCCCCGCCGACATGGAGCTCGTGCACCGCGTGCGCCGCGAGGTCTTCGTCGTCGAGCAGGGCATCGCCGAGGAGGACGAGTGGGACGACCTCGACCCGTTCTGCCTCCACCTGCTCGCCACCGGGCCCGGCGGCGAGCCCCTGGGCACCGGCCGCGTCGTCCACGGCGCGCCCGCCCGCGAGCAGGCCGGCCGGGACGGGGCCGTCCTGCTCGGCCGCCTCGCGGTCCTGCCCGCCGCCCGGGGCACCGGGCTCGGTGCCGCCCTGGTCCGCGAGGTCGAGCAGGCCGCCCGGGAGCTCGGCGCGCGGGAGGTGGAGCTGCACGCCCAGGTCTCCGCGATCGGCTTCTACGAGCGGCTCGGCTACACCGCCCGCGGCCCCGAGTACCTGGACGCGGGCATCCCGCACCGCACCATGAGCCGCCCGCTGGACGGCCCCGGGGCGGCCTGACCGGTCCCGCGCGCACGGCGCCCGGCCCCGCGGGGCCGGGCGCCGTGCCGATCTCAGCCGCGCGGGTCGCCGCCCCCGCCCCCGCCCCCGACGCCCCCGGTTCCCCCGTCGCCGCCCTTCGCCAGGGAGACGCCGTCGGGGGAGCCGGCCGGCGAGCCGGTGTGGCGGGGCGGCTCCCCGTCGTGGCCGGCCTCGGCGAGCACCCGCTCCCGCCGCCGGTGCTCCGGCTCCTGCCGCGGGTGCTCCGGCTCCCGGCCGCCGTCCCCGGGCCGCTCCCCGGCCCGGGGCCAGGCGTGCCCGTCCCCGGCCGGGCCGCCGGGCCGCTGCCGGGGCAGGCCGGCCGGGCCCGGGGCGGGGGAGGTGGCGATCCTCGGCAGCGCCTCCGGGTGGGTGCGGCGCAGCCAGTCGACCAGCCGCTCCCGCACCTCGCAGCGGAGCGTGAAGGCGTCGTCGGCGTCGCGCGCGGTCATCAGCGCCCGCACCACGATGCCGCTCGGCGTGGTGTCGGTCACCTGGAGCGCCGAGCCCACGCCGTCCCAGAGCGGCGACTCCTTCATCAGCCGGTCGAACTCCTCGCGCAGCTCCGCCACCGGTGTGGCGTGGTCCAGGTGGAGGATCACCGTGCCGGTCATCCGGGGGTCGTTGCGCGACCAGTTCTCGAACGGCCTCCCCGCGAAGTACGACACCGGTATGACGATCCGCCGCTGGTCCCAGGTGGCCAGGACCAGGTAGGTGAGGGTGATCTCCTCCACCGCCCCCCACTCGCCCTCGACCACCACGACGTCGCCGATCCGCACCATGTCGCCGAAGGCCACCTGGAGCCCGGCGAAGAGGTTCGCCAGCGTGGACTGCGCCGCGACGCCGGCGACCACGCCGATCAGGCCCGCCGAGGCCAGCAGGCTCGTGCCCACCGCCCGCACGCCCGGGAAGGTCGTCAGCATGCAGGCCAGCGCGATCAGCACCACCATGACCGTGGTGACCCGGCGGAGCATGCCCGCCTGGGTGCGCACCCGCCGCACCCGCGCCGGGTCCCGCCGGACGGCCGCGTAGCGGTTGAAGGAGGTGTTGATCAGCAGCGCCGCGACCCGGGAGACCAGCCACGCCGCCACCCCGATCAGGAACAGCGCCAGCAGGTGCCGCAGCGGCCCCCGCACCCCGTCCGGGAGCTCCGCGGCCCGTTCGCCGGCGAGCAGCACCATCGAGCCGACGGTGAGCAGGAACGGCGCCCGGCACCGCCGCAGCAGTGCCCAGAGCGGGTTGTCCGGGCGGCCTGCCGCCATCCTCCCCACCAGCAGCTCGGCGGCCTTCCCCAGCGCCAGCGTCACCAGCACCGTGCCCACCAGCACCAGTCCCGGCCTCAGCACGCTCCACGGATCCACGGTCGGCCCTCTCCTCTCCTCGGCTCTCCTCGGCCCGCCTGCCCCCCGGCTCCTCGGCGCACCGCGATCCGGTTACCCCTTGCCGGGCGGGCGGGCCGAACACGCGGTCGGTGGCGTGGCGCGGCCCACACCGGGCCCGGGTCCCCGCCGGGCCCGGGTCCCCGCCGGGCCCTGCGCCGGGGGCCGCACCGGGCGCCGTCACCGGGGCCGGTTAGGATCACCGGTCATGGACCTCGGCGGCCGCCTGCGGCGGTGGTGGACGGGGCGGCCGCGCCGCTCCCGGCGGCTCGCGGCCGCCGTGCTCGCCCTGGCCCTCGCGGCCGGGACCGTCGGCGTGTGGACCGCCGCCGCCTCCGGCGGCGGGCCGCCGGTCCGCGTCGAGCAGCGCTTCCTGGAGCTTCCGGAGGTCCCCGGGAGCGCCCGGAAGGTCCGCATCGACACCTCCTTCCTCACCGCGGGCCCCGCGGGGCGCCGCCCCGCGGTGCTGCTCGCGCACGGCTTCGGCGGCTCCAAGGACGGCGTGCGGGCGCAGGCGGAGCAGCTCGCCCGCGCCGGGTACGCGGTGCTGACCTGGTCCGCCCGCGGCTTCGGCCGCTCCGGGGGCCGGATCGGCCTGGACGCGCCCGACGCCGAGGTGCAGGACGTCCGCGGCCTGGTCGACTGGCTGGCCACCCGGCCGGAGGTCCGGCTCGACGCCCCGGGCGACCCCCGGGTCGGCGTCACCGGCGCCTCCTACGGCGGCGCGGTCGCGCTGCTCGCCGCCGGGTACGACCGCCGCATCGACGCGATCGCGCCCCAGATCACCTGGTGGGACCTGGCCGGCGCGCTCTTCCCGCAGAACGCGGCCGGCAGCGGTCCGGCCGACGGCGTCCTCAAGAAGCTCTGGACCGGGATCTTCTTCTCCACCGGGTCCACCGACCCCGCCGGGCCGTCCGCACAGGGCGGCCAGGGCGGCCAGGGCGCGCAGGGCGGCCCTGCCGGGCCCGACGCCGCCCCCGGCGCCCGGCCCGGCCCGGCCGCCGCGGCCGCGGACCCCGGCTGCGGCCGCTTCACCGCCGAGCTGTGCGCCATGTACCGCCGGGTCGCGGTCGCCGGACGGCCCGACGCCGCCGCGGTGAGGCTCCTGGAGCGCTCCAGCCCCTCCTCGGTCGCCGGTCGCATCCGCGTCCCCACCCTCGTCGTCCAGGGCCTGCACGACTCGCTCTTCCCCCTCGACCAGGGCGACGCCATCGCCCGCGCCGTCGCCGCGAACGGCGCGCCCGTCGCCGTCGACTGGTACGCGGGCGGCCACGACGGCGGGGACCAGGAGACCGCCCGCGTCCAGCGGCGCGTCACCGCCTGGTTCGACCACCACCTCAGGGGCGGCTTCGCCCCCGCCGGCCCCGCCTTCCGCGTCACCCGCACCGGCGGCCTCGACTCCACCGGCGTCCAGTCCGTGCTGCGCGGCGCGACCGCCGACCGCTACCCCGGCCTCGACGGCACCACCGTCCGCACCGTGCCGCTGGCCGGCGGCGAGCAGACCGCCGCCAACCCCCCGGGCGGCTCGCCGCCCGCCGTCTCCACCGTGCCCGGCCTGGCCGCCCTCTCCCGGCTGTCCGCCGTCGGGCCCGGCCTCTCCCTCGACCTCCCGGGCCAGTCCGCCGTCTTCAGCTCCGCGCCGCTCGCCTCCTCCGTCCGGGTCACCGGCGCGCCGCGCCTCTCCGTGCGGGTCCGCGCCGACCGGCCCGACGCCGTGCTCTTCGCCAAGCTCTACGACGTCGCCCCCGACGGCGGCCGCACCCTGCCCCAGCAGCTGGTCGCCCCCTTCCGGGTCACCGGCGCCGACGCCCCGCAGGGCCGCACCGTGCAGGTGAGGCTGCCGGCGATCGACCACGAGTTCACCGCCGGGCACCGCATGGCGGTCGTGCTCGCCAGCACCGACCTCGCCTACGCCTCGCCCGCCGAACCCGCCGCCTACCGCGTCGCGACGGCCGGCCCCGGACTCGCCGTCCCCACCGACCAGGGCCTGCGCACCGCCGCCGCCCCGCTGCCCGCCTGGGTGTGGGCCATGCCCGCCGGAGCGGTCGCCCTCGCCGCCCTGCTGCTGCTCACCGGCCCCGGGCGGCTGCGCCGCACCCCGCGGCCGGACCCGGACCTCGCCGCCGTCCCGCTGCAGATCACCGGCCTGTCCAAGCGCTACGCGGGCGCCGCCGACCGGTACGCCGTCCGCGACCTCTCCTTCCGCGTCGAACAGGGCCAGGTCGTCGGACTCCTGGGCCCCAACGGCGCGGGCAAGACCACCACCCTGCGCATGCTCATGGGCCTCATCCGCCCCGACAGCGGCGAGATCCGCGTCTTCGGCCACGCCGTGCGCAGCGGCGCCCCCGTCCTCTCCCGCGTCGGCGCGTTCGTCGAGGGCGCCGGCTTCCTGCCGCACCTCACCGGCCGCGCCAACCTGCGCCTGTACTGGCAGGCCACCGGCCGCCCCGACGGGGACTCCCACCTGGAGGAGGCGCTGGAGATCGCCGGCCTCGGCGAGGCGCTGGACCGGGCGGTGCGCACCTACTCCCAGGGCATGCGGCAGCGCCTCGCCCTCGCCCAGGCCATGCTGGGCCTGCCCGAGCTGCTCATCCTCGACGAGCCCACCAACGGCCTCGACCCGCCGCAGATCCGCGAGATGCGCGAGGTCATGGTGCGGTACGCCGCCACCGGGCGCACCGTCATCGTCTCCAGCCACCTGCTCTCCGAGGTCGAGCAGAGCTGCACCCACCTCGTCGTCATGGACCGCGGCCGCCTGGTCACCGCCGGGCCCGTCGCGGACATCGTCGGCGCGGGCGACCTGCTGCTCGTCGCCACCCCGGCGCAGGGCCCGGAGGCCCTGGACGCGGGCGGCCGCACCGCCGCTGCGGAGAAGGCCGCCGCCCTCGACGGCGTCGCCTCCGCCGAGGCGGTCGACGCCGGGCTGCTCGTGCGCCTCGACGGCCTGACCGTGCCCGCGCTGGTCGCCGAACTCGTCCGGCTCGGCGTGCCCGTCGAGCGTGTCGGACCGCACCGCCGCCTGGAGGACGCCTTCCTCTCCCTGATCGGAGGACCCGCGTGAGCGCCCCGCAGCCGTCCGCGGCCCCGCCGCCGCAGACCGGTCCGCCGTCGCCGGCCCGGCAGCAGCCCGGGACCCCGCACGTCCCGCCGCTGGCCGCCCCCGGGCCGCCCGACGCCGGGCACGCCCCCGGCTACCGGCCGCGCCGCACCCTGTCCTTCCGGGTGGAGGCCGTGCGCCAGCTGCGCCGCCGCCGCACCCTCGTCATGGCCGCCGTCCTGGCCGGCCTGCCGCTGGTGCTGCTCGCGGCCTTCGCCATCGGCGGCGGCCCCGACCCGAACCGCGGCCGCACCACCCTCATCGACACCGCCACCGCCTCCGGCGCGAACTTCGCCGCCACCGCCCTCTTCGTCTCCACCGGCTTCCTGCTGGTCATCCCGGTGGCGCTGTTCTGCGGCGACACGGTGGCGGCGGAGGCCGGCTGGTCCTCGCTGCGCTACCTGCTCGCGGCCCCCGTGCCGCGCACCCGGCTGCTGGCCGCCAAGCTCTCCGTCGCCCTCGCCTTCAGCGCGGCGGCGGTGGTGCTGCTGCCCGCGGTGGCCCTCGCCGTCGGCACCGCCGCCTACGGCTGGGGCGACCTGAGGCTGCCCACCGGCACCAGCCTGGAGGCCGGGTCGGCGCTGCCGCGCCTCGCGATCGCCGTCGGGTACGTCCTGCTCTCGCAGCTCGCCACCGCCGGGCTCGCCTTCTGGCTCTCCACCGCCACCGACGCGCCGCTCGGCGCCGTCGGCGGGGCGGTCTTCCTCACCATCGTCGGCAGCGTGCTGGACGCCGTCACCGCCCTCGGCGACTGGCGCGACCTGCTGCCCGCCCACTGGCAGTACGCCTGGGCGGACGCCCTCCAGCCCCAGCTGGAGTGGGGCGGCATGGTCAAGGGCACGGCCGTCTCCGCCTCCTACGCGGTGGTGCTGCTGGCGCTGGCCTTCCGCGGCTTCCGCGGCAAGGACGTGGTGTCCTGACCGCCCGGCGGCCCGCCGCCGCCGCGGGAACGGCGGCGGCGGGCCGCCGGGTCAGCGGGGCTCCTTGGCCAGGCTGACGCCTCCGGGGGACCGCCGCTGCGCCGGCACCGGCACCCGGGCGCCCCGGGCGGCCCGCGGCCCCTCCGCGTCCCGGACCCTCTCGTGGGGGGTCCCCTCCGGCCGGGTCCAGGGACCCTCCGCCCAGGCCGCCCCGACCCCGTGCTCCTCCGTGCCGCGCTCCTGCGCGGCCTGGTCCTCCGTGCCGCGGCCCTCGGGCCCGCCCGCCGCGACCACGGTCGTGGCCACCCTGGGCAGCGCCTGCGGGTGGCGCTCCCGCACGTACTCCAGCAGGTGCTCGCGGACGGCGCAGCGCAGCGTCCACACGTCGTCCGCGTCCCGCGCGGTCACCAGGGCCCGCACCACCACCGTGGACGGCGTGGTGTCGGTGACCAGCAGGCTCCAGCCCTGCCGGTCCCAGAGCGCGTTGCCGTCCAGGTAGCGCTTCAGCTCGGCCCGCAGCTCGCCGATCGGCGCCGCGTGGTCCAGGTGGAGGATCACCGTGCCGGTCATCCGCGGGTCCTTGCGCGACCAGTTCTCGAACGGCCGCCCGGTGAAGTACGAGACCGGCATGACGATCCGGCGCTGGTCCCAGGTGGTCAGGACCAGGTAGGTGAGGGTGATCTCCTCGATCTGGCCCTGCTGGCCGTTCACCACCACGACGTCGCCGATCCGCACCATGTCGCCGAAGGCGATCTGCAGTCCCGCGAAGAGGTTGCCCAGGGTGGACTGCGCGGCGATGCCCGCGACCACGCCGATCACGCCGGCCGACGCCAGCAGGCTGGTGCCCACCGCGCGGGCCGCCGGGAAGGTCATCAGCGCGGACGCGATCGCGACCAGCACGATCGCGGCCTGGACCACCCGGCGGATCAGCCCGACCTGCGTGCGCATCCGCCGCACCCGGGAGTGGTCGTCCACCGCGTTCTCGTACCGGCCGACCGCCGTGGTCACCAGGGCACCAGTCACCCGCACCCCCAGCCACCCCGAGGCGGCCATCACCAGCACCAGCAGGGTGTGCCGCGCCGCCGGGTACACCTCGGACGGCAGTCTCGCGGCCGGCAGCGCCGCGTACAGCCACGCCGCCGCCACCAGGGCCTGCAGGGGCATCCGGCAGCGGCGCAGCAGCGGCAGGGTCCGCGAGCCGGGCCGGGAGCCCATCGCCCGTCTCAGCAGCCGGT
The DNA here is from genome assembly GCF_042895785.1 of Streptomyces sp. NPDC001380. Lineage (NCBI taxonomy): Bacteria > Bacillati > Actinomycetota > Actinomycetes > Kitasatosporales > Streptomycetaceae > Streptomyces > Streptomyces sp. NPDC001380. The sequence goes on from NZ_JBIAWP010000002.1 coordinate 174,022, forward strand.
CCACCCCCCACCCCACCAGGACGGGCACGGCGACCGCGCAGCACAGCAGGGCCAGGGGGCGCATCACGCTCCACATGGTTGTCGACTTCCGCTCGTATGGGCCTACTCGAATGATCTTCGGACATCTTGACGGACCGTCGGGCGGCCGATTACCGCGGACCCTCCCTCACCGGCCATGATGGGGGACAGAACCGGACGACACGCCAGGAAGGGCACCTCCCGTGGCTCGCATCCTCCTCCTCCACTCCGCCTACGGCCTGCGGCCCGCGGTCCGCACGGCGGCCGACCGGCTGCGCGCCGCCGGCCACGAGGTGCACGTCCCCGACCTCTACGACGGCCGGGTCGTGGACACCGTCGAGGAGGGCATGGCGATCAAGGACGAGATCGGCACCGAGGAGCTGCTGCGCCGCGCCGTGGCCGCCGCCGTCCCCCTGATCGGCACCACCTCCTCCGGCAACGGGGCGGGCCCCGACGCCCCGGGCCTCGTCTACGCCGGCTTCTCCCTCGGCGGCGCCCTCGCGCAGAACCTCGCCCTCGCCGACGAGACCGCCCGCGGCCTGCTGCTCTTCCACGGCACCTCCGACATCCTCGACGACGCCGCCACCTCCGTCCCCGTCCAGCTCCACGTCGCCGAGCCCGACCCGTTCGAGACCGAGGACTGGCTCAACGCCTGGTACCTGCGGATGCGCCGCGCCGGGGCCGACGTCGAGGTCCACCGCTACCGCGGCGCCGGCCACCTCTTCACCGACCCGGACCTGCCCGACCACGACGCCGAGGCCGCCGCGCAGGCCTGGGCCGCCGCCCTGGACTTCCTGGCGGACATCGACGCCGACGCCTGAGCCGACGGCCCGGCTGCCCGGCCGCCCGGCCGCCCGGCCGCCCGGCCGCCCGGCCGCCCGGCTGCCCGGCCGCGGTGCGGACCGCCCCGCACCGCCCGGCCGGGCGGCCGGACCGCCCCCGTCCGGCCATCGGCAGGGTGCGGCGACCCGCCCCTTCCTCGGGACCGCGCTCCGGCGGACACGAGGGCGCGGGCCGGCCGTGCCATGATCTGCATCCCGCCCCTCGGCATCAGGAGCAGACTGTGGAACCCGGCGCCCCCACCGCCACCCGATCGGCCGCCGCCCGATCGGCCGCCGCCCGACCGGCCGCACCCGTCAGGCTCCGCTACCGCGCGGACGCCCGCAGCCGGGCGCTCTCCCTGCTGGCCGGCGGTCTGCTGGCCCTGGCGGCGACGCCCTCCCTGGTGGACGCGCTCACACAGGACCCGTGGCTCTACAGCGCGGCCTACCGCCTCGGTGAGGCCCTGGCCGCCGTCACGTTCCTGCTCCCGGCCGCCTACCTCGCCGGAGGCGCCCTCGTGCACACGACCGCCGACGCGGAAGGGATCTCGTACGGGCGCCCGATGAGACGGCGCCGGTCGTGGCGGTGGGCGGACGTCGCCTCGGTCGACGCCGCATCCGCCGTCCACCGCCACGGAGGGTACTGGAACCTGCGGATCACCACCGCGGACGGCACCGCGGTGGTGCTCCCCGCGCCCCTCTCGCACGCCCGCCGGGGTGCCGGGCCCGTCCTGGAGGCCGCGGACGCGCTCCGCGCGCTCCGGTCCGCCGCCGTCGAGCGCGCCCGCACCGACGCCTGAGGGCAGTCCGTGTGCCCCTCGGCGTGTTCCGCGGTCCGCCGCGGCACATGCCACGATCCGCCGCCGATCCGACTGCCTCCCGCAGGAGCTCAGGGCCGAAGCGGCGGCATCCGCACCGCGTCGACCCGGGCACCCGCCTCGCGCAGTGCCGCCGCCAGGGTCACCGCCTCCCCCTCCGGCACGTCGGCGAGCACGGTGGCGGGCAGGTCGCCGATGAGGACCTTGCTGTGCCACAGGCTCAGCTCCGTCCGCCGGTGCAGGGCCTTCACCACCTCGACGGGGTGCGGGCCCGGGTGCGTGAGCACGACGCCGTGCGGCGGGTCGTCGCACACGAGGGTGAAGTGCACCGTCATCGCCCCTCCTCCGTGGACCCCCGTGCAGGGTAGGGCCCGCCCCGGACGGCTCTCGACCCCTCTGCGGGCGACGGGACTGGGGAGCCAGGGGGCGGGGCCGGGAGCGGCCGGGACGGCGGGACGCCGCCCGCACCGGTCCGCGCCCCGCGGGCCGGGGCGGCCGCACGCGACTCCCTGGGGCGGCCGCCCCGCCGCGTCCCGGCGGACGGGACGCCCGGCGGGAGGGGTCCTCGGCCTCGTGGACGGGAACCCTGGCGAACTTCCTCGGGGACGGAGACCGCGTCCGCCTCGTGGACTTCGAGATCTCCGGCCGCAGCGACCGCGCCTTCGAGCTCGCCGAGATCGCCGAGCACGTGTCCACGTGGGTGGACGGCAGCCTCGACGTGCCGGCCTTCCTCGGCCGCTTCGCCCTCGCCCTGGCCGAGGCGCACCGCCTGGAGGGCCTCCGCAGGCTCTTCGCCCTGATCCGGCTGCTCATGCTCCTGCCGGACGCCCCGGGTCACGCACGGAACCCGGCGGGCACCCTGGAGCGCCAGGCGCGCCGCCTCCTGGCCCCCCTGGGCTGAGGTCTCCCGCGCGGGCCGCCCGCAGCCGGGCCGGACGGCCGCTCGCGCCTGTCCTCGACCGGCGCGGGATGCGCTGCCGTCGCGTCCGGGGAGCGGCCTCCGGGGCGCGGGAATCCGTGACAGGACTTCAGAAAATGCTTTTCCTTGACATCCGGACACGTCGCCCACACATATTTCTGACACGGTGAAGTTTCTCTCACCCCCAGGTCACCTGCGTGGCGCGGAGGCGGCTCCGGGCCGGGTTAGTCTGCCTACTGACGATCTTTATCGGCGGAATCCCGCCGACCGCCCGAGAACCGCCGGAAGGCGACGGGGACGCCCCTCGGACCGCTCCGGCAAGGAGGAGAGCCATGCCCCTGCGACTGCTGCGGCGCAGGCACGCGCGCACCGGCACCGCCGACGCGCCGCTGCTCCCGGCCCCGCCCCGCGGGGCGGGCGTCGTCAGCTGCGAGGTGCACGACCCGATCGGCACCGCACTGCGCGGCGCCGACATCACCGTCTTCGACCCGGTCCACCGCCTCCCGCTGGTGACGGCCACCAGCGACCCCTTCGGCTGGTTCGCGGCCGCGCTGCCGCCGGGGGAGTACCAGCTGGCGGTGACCGCCGACAGCCTGGAGCCGGTCCGCTCCGCCGTGACCGTCACGGCCGGGCAGCGCAGCCACGTCGGGCCGTTCCAGCTCATGCCGTCCCCGCTCAAGGAGCTGCCCGTCCCCGGCGCCTGGGACTTCGACCCCCCGCACACCGCGATCCGCTTCATCGCCCAGCACGTCGGGATGGCCCACGTGCACGGCCGGTTCACCGACTTCGAGGGCGGCATCCGCATCGGCGAGCGGATGGAGGACTCGTCCATCGAGATCACCATCGAGGCCGGCTCCCTCACCACCGGCAACCGCACCCGCGACACCCACCTGCGGTCTGCCGACTTCCTCGACGTCAAGCGGTACCCGTACCTGCACTTCGCCAGCGACCGCCTCGTCCACCGGCACGGCGCCAAGTGGACCGTCCACGGCGCGCTCACCATGCACGGCACCAGCCGGTCCGTCCAGCTGGACACCACCTACCTCGGCATGGTCAACGGCGGCTACGGCGAGGAGCTGCGCTGCGCCGCACTCGCCACCACCGAGCTGCACCGCGAGGACTTCACCCTCAACTGGCGCTCCATGCTGGCCCGCGGCATCGCCGTCGTCGGCCCCCGCATCAAGCTGGAGCTGGACGTCCAGGCCATGTTCCGCTGCGAGGACACCCCGACCCCGCCCGAGTGACGGCCCCGGCCGCTCGGTTGTCGGCCGCCGGACTACCCGCCCGTCACCACCGGGCGGTCCGAGGGCAGGCCCCACTCGCTCCAGGAGCCGTCGTACACCGCCGGCTCCGGGTACCCGGCGAGCACGGCCGCCAGCGCCAGGACGCAGGCCGTGACCCCCGAGCCGCAGCTCACCACCAGCCTCTCCCGGCCCCCGGTCCGGGCCGCGAGGACGGCCCGCAGCTCCGCCTCCGGGAGCATCAGACCGTCCCGCTGGATCTCGCCGAACGGCAGGCCGACCGCCCCGGGCATGTGGCCGCCGCGCAGCCCCGGGCGGGGCTCGGGGGCCTCGCCCCGGAAGCGCTCGCGGGAGCGCGCGTCGAGGACCGCCGCGGCGGGGTCGGCCAGGGCGGCCGCCACTCCGTCGGCGTCCACGAACCGCCCGGGGCGGGGGCGGGCGGTGAAGTCCCCTCGCCGCCCGGCGGGCGCGGGCGGGCCCTCCTCCACGGGCAGCCCCGCGGCCTCCCAGGCGGGCAGGCCGCCGTCGAGGACCGCGACCCGCTCGAGGCCCATCGCCCGGAGCATTCACCAGGCGCGGGCGCTGGAGTAGACGCCCGCCGCGTCGTAGACGGCCACCGTGCTGCCGTCGTCCACCCCGAGCGCGCGCACCTCCTCGGTGAGCCGCGCCGCCCCGGGCATCGTGTGGGGCAGGGGGCCGGAGGGGTCGGACAGCGCCCCGTCGATGTCGAAGGGCCGCGCTCCCGGGATCCGCCGGAGGGAGCCGCGGTGCGCCCCCACCGAGGCGTCCAGCACGACCACGCCGGGCGCGCCCAGCAGGCCGGCGAGCCGGCCGGCGGCCACCAGCGGACCGAACGGCTCCCCGCCGCCGCGGCCTTCCGCCCACGCCGCCACGCCGTCGTGTCCCCCCATGCCGCCGTCCTCCTCCGTCCGACCCCGACCGCCCGACGGGCGAACGCCCCGGACGCCTGCCGATCGTTCCACAGCGAGCCCGCCCATCGGTCACCGCGGGCTGCTGCTCACCGTCGGCGGCCCCAGGCCTTGACGAACATCGCCCCCGCCCGCGCAAGCGGCCGCCGTGGTGGGCCGCTCCCAGGCGCTGACACGCTCGCCGCGCAGCAACAGGGCGTCCAGCAGCCCGTCAGACACGGCGGCCAGCCACAGCGGTCCGAATGCGGCGACCGCTAAGAGGACAGGTCGACGTCACCCGACTCCTACCGCTCCTGGACGCGGTCCCACGGATTCGGGGTCTGCGAAGGACGGCCCCGCCGGGCACCCAGGCGCCTGTCAGCCGGCCGGAGCTACGACTTTGACAAGTATTGCCGCCTGCTGTGGAAACGCGGGCTCGAATCAGTGGTCGGTCCGCCGGGGTGCTGCCCACGGCTCCGGACCGGGCAAGGTCCGCTGGGTCATCGAGCGCGTCTTCGTCTGGCTGCACCGGTTCAATCGCCTCCGCATCCGCTGCGAGCGACGCGCTGATCTCCCCCACGGTCTGCTCGACCTCGCCTGCGGTCTCGTCTGCCTCCGGCGCTTGCGAACCTCGCAGGAGCGGCGGAGCGCACCTTCTCTCGGATCGACCGAACTGCGTTCACGCGTAGAGGGTGTAGCGGACTTCGGTGCGGGCGACGGTGAATCCGGCCCGCTCGTACAGACTGTTCCCGCCGGTCGGGTTGTCGGCGTCCATTTCGATGCTCGCCTGGTCGAAGCCGTTGTTCCGTGCGGAGCGCAGTGCGTGGTGGATGAGTGCGCCGGCGACGCCTCGCTTGCGGTATGAGCGGCGGGTCGCCAGGGCTATGACGTGCGCGTCACGGGCGCCGGTCGCCTCGGTGTCCGCATCCCAGGAAAAGGTCAGTAGCGTGCTGGCAGCGGTTCCGCTGTCCGCGTCGCGCAGCAGGAAACTGAGGCCAGGGCGGAAAGCCGGCCAGCCAAGCAACGGGCGCCAGTGCTCCTCCGGCGCCGGAACCCCGGCGCAGCGGTCGAGTAAGGCCTCGTTCCTGACGGCGAGGAACTCGCTGTCGTTGTCGGCGTAGCAGCCCTTGAGGACGAGGCCGTCGGGCGTCGGCACGTCGACGACGGCGGCTCCGAGCGGATGCCGCAAGTGCGAGTACCAACGCACAGGCGTCATGCCTGCGCCCCGGTAGCAGGCAAGCGCGCTGTCGTTGCGCGCGTTGTTCTGGACGTCGACGGCGCGTGGCAAGCCGGGGTGATGGATCGCGTGCAGCGCCTTCGCGCTCGCGATCCCGGCAGACAGCAGCTCTGTGCCGAGTCCCCGTCGTTGGTGGTCCGGGTGCACGCCTCCGCTGATGATCACCCGGTGCACCTCTTTGGCTAGTGGCCTATGCGCGGCTGAGGAGTAGCCGACCATGGTGTCGCCGTCGAAGAAGCCGACCGTGCCGCGGTCGAGGTCGAGCAGAGGGGCTTTGACCTGGTCGGCAGCATCTTCCTCGGAGTAGTACTCACCGAAAGTATCGGCTGCCTCGATTGCGTTGACCAGCTCGGCCAGGGCGGCGGCGTCCGTCGGGGCGATCGGACGGCGGTGAGGCGCGCGAGGTCAACGATCATGGGCCGAGCCTAGGCATCACCGAATCATGATGTCATCCCGGTTTCTGTCATTTCCGCCCGTGCATCCCGCTCCAAAGCGGTCCCCAAGTGGATCTTGAATTGCGGCAGTGGAGACCGATATTCTCTTGGCAAGGGGTGGTTGAATTGCCCCTTGAGGGTCCAATCCTTTACCTGTCCAAAGTGGCTCAGCTGAGCTTGGCTCGTTCCATCAAGTCAATTACGTAATGAACAACTTCGTCGGGAACGTCGGTGGCCGCGAACGCGCGGCTCGGAAATCCGCGATCGTAATCGAAGTCGAACGTGTAAAGTACCACCGGCGTGTCAATGTCAAGTCGCTCCAAATCCCGCAGCATGGTGGTTCCGGCTTGCTGGTCGTCATCTCGGCCGATATCGCTCAAGATGAGATCGTATGCGTGGCGGCGAAGGAGCGTGAGAGCCTCGCCGGTCGAGACAGCGGTGTCTACCTCCATGCCCGCTGCGCGAAAGAGTTTGATCAGCGACCTGTTATGTGCGGGGTGATCATCGACCCAAAGCAGCTTGCCTCCCTGAAGGACGTCAGTGGCGTGCTCCAGTCGCCTCAGTGCCCCGCGCCTCGTGCTGGGTGAAACAGCCACTCTGGCCTTTGCCTCGGCTTGGTCCAGCAAGACTCGCGCCTCCTCCACGAATTCGATGGTGCCCGCCGGTGTGGGGACACTCTTGACGCGGCGGATCACGTTGCTGAGGTCGTCCCGATACATCAGCAGGAAGACCAGGGCGGCAGCAGGCCAGACCAGTACCTTGATGTAGTCCAAGATCAAGTTTGCAATGTCCATCTTGGTATCATGCCGCGTTGCCTTGCCCTGTGAGGGGTCGATCCGCGATCTTCCGGTAAAGGGTCACCGCCGACCCCGTGTCGTGTATCCAAGTCATGTCTGGCGGAGCGGTGTGAGTGGTGCGTGACGTGCAGGGCTGTGACATCTGTGCAGCTGGACGGCAACGCGCCGGAATGGCCCCAAGGGGAGGGGGGCCGTCCATGAGGTCGTGTACAGGCATGTTGCCGACCACGGTGACCGAACTCCCGTGATGAGGGCCGCCGGGCAGTTCGCATCGGGGCGCGTGCTACGCCCGTGCCATGTCAGGTGGGGCGGCGCGGAGAGCCCTCGGCAGATGCGGTCAAATGAGCCGGTAGCTGCAGGTCAAGGACTCCCCGGGTCAGCTCCGGTCCGCTGCTTCTCTCTTCTGGACCGGTGGCGCTGACGGAAGAGCAGTTGCGGGACCGTCTGTGAGCCGTGGGAGGTCGACCGGTGCGGGCAGGCGTCGACCACGGGTGGCGGCGTCGGTGCTGGTCGGACGGCTGGTCCCCGGTCGGCGCGCGGCTCGGCGGGGCCGCCGGTCAGTACACCGAGATGTGGACGTGGTCGTAGTGGTTCCCGGTGACGCCGCCGCGGTCCTCCATGGGGAGCCAGCCGCGCTCGGGGTGGCGGCTGGACCAGATGTGCTGGCGGTAGATCACGTACCAGATGCCGTAGTCGTCGGCGTGCTCGCGCACCCAGCGGACGATGCGGTCGCCGAGCTCGGCGCGGTTGCCGGTGGCGCGCACCCCGGCGGGGCCGAGCATGAAGTCGCAGGCGCGGCCGAGGGGGTGCTCGCCGCCGCCGGCTATGCCGCCGTCCTCGCGGTAGCAGCCGGACCCGCCGGGGAGGCGGAACTCCTTCTCCACGGCGTCGCGGACGGCGCGCATGCGGGCGGTGACGTGGTCGGGGCCGGTGGGCTGCTCGGGCCTCCAGTGCTCGGCCCGGACCTGGGCGGCGACGCCCTGGAGGCCGCCGAGCAGGCCGAGGGCGCCGAGGAGGAGCACGACGGCGCCGAACAGTGAGGCGGCCGCGAGCAGTCCGGCCCGCCGCCTCCCCGCGCCGGACGCGCCCCCGGCTCCCTTCCCCCCGGCTCCCTTCCCCCCGGTTCCCTTCCCCCCGGTTCCCTTCCCCTGGGTCCCCGTCCCCTTGGATGCCATGCCCGCCCTGCCTCCGCCTCCCGACCGCCACTCTGTTCGATCAACGGCCGGGAGGCGGCGGTGGTGCCCGGACGACGCCGCCCCGCGCAGGTCCTCCGGAGCGGGCCGCCTGGCGCGGGATCAGCCGACGGGCGACCAGACCCGCTCGACCTGCTGGCTGCCGGAGCGGGTCCGGTAGGAGCGGACCCACCGCGACGTGGCGTCGGGCCGGGTGCGGTCGGAGAGGACGTAGTAGTCCATCTGCACCCGCTCCGCCGTGACGTCGAGGACGCCGTAGCCGTGGGAGTCCAGGTCGACCCACTTGACGTGCCGGTTGGCGGCCTCGATGGCGGCGACGCCGGCCAGGGAGACGGTCTGCGCCGGGACCTTGAGGAAGTCGTCGACGTTGTCGGAGGTGACCGAGGTGACGACGAACTCGGTGGCGACCGATCCGGACGCCGGGTAGGTGGCGGCCTCGGCGGGGACGTCCGCCGCCCAGGCGGAGTGGATGTCGCCGGTGAGGAAGACGGTGTTGCGGATGCTGCGGGAGGAGAGGTGGCCGAGCAGTTCGCGGCGGTCGTGGGTGTAGCCGTCCCACTGGTCGGTGTTGACGGCCAGGCCCTCCTCGGGCAGGCCCAGCAGCTTCGCCAGCGGCCGCAGCAGGTAGGCGGGCATCGAGAGGAAGGCGACCGGCGAGATCATCACCGAGTTGCCGACCAGCCGCCAGGCCGTGTCGGAGGCGGCGAGCCCGGCCTTGAGCCAGTCGAGCTGGGCGCGGCCGGTGATGGTGCGGTCGGGGGAGTCCACGCCGCCGCTGCCCGCGGCGGCCTGGGCGGTGCGGAAGGAGCGCAGGTCCAGCAGCGACAGGTCGGCGAGCCGCCCGTAGCGCAGCTTCCGGTAGGTGGTGCCCGCGATGGACGGCCGGACCGGCATCCACTCGAAGTAGGCCTGCTTGGCGGCGGCGACCCGGGCGCCCCAGTCGCCCTCGGTGTCGGGCTGGTGGTTGACGGCGCCGGTGGAGGAGGCGTTGTCGGCGAACTCGTGGTCGTCCCAGATCGCGATCAGCGGCACCTGCGCCTGGAGCGCCTGGAGGTCGGGGTCGGTCTTGCAGGCGCCGTGCCGGGTGCGGTAGTCGGCGAGGGTGACGGTCTCGTTCAGCGGCTGGTGGGGGCGGACGACGGTGCCCCGGGCGCAGAAGTCGCCGCTGCGGTACTCGTAGACGTAGTCGCCGAGGAAGAGGAAGACGTCGAGGTCGCCGCGGGCGGCCAGGTGCCGGTAGGCGGAGAAGTACCCGGCCTCCCAGTTGGCGCAGGAGGCGACGCCGAGGCGCAGCCGGTCGACGGCGGCGTCGGCGGCGGGGGCGGTGCGGGTGCGGCCGGCGGGGGAGGAGGCGCCGCCCGCGGTGAAGCGGTACCAGTACGGGGTGTCGGCGGCCAGGCCGCGCACGTCGACCTTGACGGTGTGGTCGGCGGCAGCGGAGGCCGTCACCGTGCCGGAGGCGACGACGGAGGCGAAGCCGCGGTCGGCGGCGACGGTCCACTCCACGGGCAGGTCGGGGCCGGCGCCGGAGCCGGGCAGCGCGTCGGGGGTCGGGGTCACCCGGGTCCACAGGACCACGCCGTCGGGCAGCGGGTCGCCGGAGCAGACGCCGTGCACGAAGGCCGGGGCGGTGGCGGTGGCGGTGGCGGCCGGGGAGGCGGCGGCCCGGGCCGCGGTGGCGGCCGGCAGGGCGACGGCACCCGTGACGGCGGCGGCGGCCTTGATGACGGCGCGGCGGGCCGGGGTGCGGCGGGGGGACGCGGTGGCGTCGGCGGCGTGAGCCGCGTGAAGGGACTCGGTCACGCCGGGCACGCTACTGGCCGGTACGGGCCCGGGGAACCCGCCGCCCGACTGTTCGTCAGGTGTTCGCCCCGGGCTCGCCCCGGGCTCGCCCCGGGCTCGCCCCGGGCCCCGCGCCCGGGCCCCACCGGCGGCGGCCGCCGGGGCCCGGACGGACCATGGCTCCATGGACGCCGCCCCGCTCCCGCCGGGGGCCGCGCGCAGGCACCGCCGCGCCCTGCGGGTCCTGGTCGTGGCCTGCCTCGCGCTGATCCCGTGGATCGCCCACCTCGCGATGTCCCTGCCGGTGCACTACGTCGCCCGGCAGTGGCGCTACGCCTGGGTCGGCTTCGACGCAGGCCTGCTGGCCGCGCTCGCCGGGACGGCCTGGTCCGCCTGGCGCCGCCGCCAGGTGGTGATCCCGCTGGCCGTCGCCACCGCGGTGCTGCTGGTCTGCGACGCCTGGTTCGACGTGATGCTGGCCTGCGGCTCCCGCGACTTCCTGGCCGCCCCCGCCTCCGCGCTCCTGGTGGGGCTGCTGCTGGCCGGCTGCCTGCTGCTGCGGGCCCGCAGGCTGCTGATGACGCTCCGGGCGGCCCGGGCCCGGGCCGGGCTGCCGGGGGAGCCCCCGCCGCTGCACCGGGTCCCGATCTTCCTGGGCGAGGTGCCGCAGGGGGAGGGGCACGGGGAGGGGGACGCCTCCCGGCGGCCCGGGACGGTCGGGCCGCGCGGCCCGGGGCGGTGAGTCCCGCCCCGGGCCCCGTGGCCCGCGCCGCCCCGCGCGGCCGGGCTCACAGCCCCGGGATGCGCCCGTTGCGGAACAGGTCGACGAAGATCTGGTGGTCGGTGCGCGCCCGTGCCCCGTACGCGTGCGCGAAGTCGACCAGCCCCTCCACGAAGCCCTCCTCGTCGCGGGAGACCGCCGCGTCGATGGCGTGCTCCGTCGAGAACGGCACCAGGGTCTGCCCGCTGGACTCGTCGGCGGCCGCGTGCATGGTGGCGGTGGCCCGGCCCAGGTACTCGACCACGGCGCGGATGTCCTCCGGCTCGGCCAGGTCGCTCCAGTCCAGGTCGGTCGCGTAGGGGGAGACCTCGGCGACCAGCTGGCCCAGCCCGCCGATCTCGGTGTGGCCCAGCCACGGGTCGGCGTGGGCCTGCAGGGCCCGCTGGGAGATCACCGTGCGGTGGCCCTCGTGGCGGAAGTACTCCCGGACGGCGGCGTCGGTGACGTGCCGGGAGACGGCCGGGGTCTGGCCCTGCTTCATGTAGATCACGACGTCGTTCTCCAGGGCGTCGGTGTGGCCCTCCAGCAGCAGGTTGAACGAGGGGAGCCCGGCGCTGCCGATGCCGACGCCGCGGCGGCCCACCACGTCCTTGACGCGCAGCGAGTCGGGCCGGGTGCGGGAGGCCGGGGGCAGCGTGGCCACGTACTCCTCGAAGGCGGCCATGACCTCGGCGCGGACCGCGTCGTCGAGCTCGATCGCGCCGCCGCCGGAGCGGAAGCGGCGGTCGTAGCCGTCGATCACGGTGAGCTCGTCCAGCAGCGCGACCCGGGTCTGCAGCCGCGCCCGGTGCAGCACCTCCAGGATCGGGCCCTCGGCGGTGTCCAGGGTGAAGGCGGTGTCGCCCGGCTTCTGGCCGCCGCCCGCCAGCAGCGCGATCTGGGCGCGGTAGGCGCGGGCGTACGCCCGGACCAGGTCGGAGATGGTGTCGTCGGCCAGCGCCTTGGCGTACCCGATCAGGGCGAGGCTGGCGGCGAGGCGCTGCACGTCCCAGGTGAACGGGCCGACGTAGGCCTCGTCGAAGTCGTTGACGTTGAAGACCAGGCGGCCGTCGGCGTTGAGGTAGGTGCCGAAGTTCTCGGCGTGCAGGTCGCCGTGGATCCACACCCGGCCGGTCCGCTCGTCGAGGAAGGCGGCGCCGGCCCCGGCGAACGGCGAGGGCACGCCGTCGGCGGGGTCGAGGTCGGCGTAGAAGAGGGCGGCGGTGCCGCGGTAGAAGGCGAAGGCGGAGGCGGCCATCTTGCGGAACTTCACGCGGAACGCCGCCGGGTCCTTCTCCAGCAGCTCGCCGAAGGCCGTGCCGAACACCTCCAGGATCGCCTCGGCACGGTCCGGCTCGCGGTCGGCGGCGTTGAGGGCTTCGGCCATGGCGGGGGTACCTCCACAAGGGGTGCGACGGGCACGGGGGGCGGGCGTCCGCACGGCGCGGGCGTCCGACCGGGGCGGACGTCCGTGCGGGACGGGCGTCCGTACTGCGGCCCGATCCGTCCGGGCCGCCGGTTCCCGGCGCGGCGCCGGGGACCGGCTCGCGGCGCCTCGCGGCGGCGCGCCCGGACATTGTGCCCGCCCCCGGGGCGGCGTCCCAGGTCCGGGGCCCCCGCCGCCCGGACCGGCGGTGTCCGGACGGCATCCGGGGAGACGGGGGAGGCGGGCGGGGATAGACTCGGCTCCCGTGAACGTGTGAGACGTGGTCCGGGCCGTGACGGTCCGGGCCTCACGTGTTTCCGGCCCCGCCGCACACGCTGCGTGCCCGGCCGTCACCCCGCGCGTCCACCGCCCGCCCGACCGCCTGCGAGCCCCCGGAGGCCCCCGCCGTGAGCGACTCCTTCGCGCACCTGCACGTCCACACCGAGTACTCGATGCTGGACGGCGCCGCCCGCCTGAAGGAGCTCTTCAAGGAGGTCGAGCGGCAGGGCATGACCCATGTCGCGATGACCGACCACGGCAACATGTACGGCGCCGCGGAGTTCCACAAGCAGGCCACCGCCGCCGGCATCACCCCGGTCATCGGCATCGAGGCGTACGTCGCGCCCGAGAAGCGCACCAACCCCAAGCGCATCCTGTGGGGCCAGCCGCACCAGAAGCGCGACGACGTCTCCGCGTCCGGCGCCTACCTCCACAAGACCATCTGGGCCCGCAACAAGGAGGGCCTGCACAACCTCTTCAAGCTGACCTCGCGCTCCTACGCCGAGGGCTGGCTGGTGAAGTGGCCCCGGATGGACAAGGAGATCCTCGCCGAGCACGCCGCCGGGCTGATGGCCTCCACCGGCTGCCCCTCGGGCGAGCTGCAGACCCGGCTGCGCCTGGGCCAGTACGACGAGGCGCTGAAGTCGGCGGCCGAGTACCAGGAGATCTTCGGCAAGGAGAACTACTTCCTGGAGCTGATGGACCACGGCCTCGACATCGAGAAGCGGGTCCGCGACGGCCTGGTCGAGATCGGGCGCAAGCTCGGCATCCCGCCGGTCGTCACCAACGACTCCCACTACACCCGGGAGGAGGACGCCGCCGCGCACGACCTGCTGCTCTGCGTGCAGACCGGCAAGAACCTCTCCGACCCGGACCGCTTCAAGTTCGACGGCACCGGCTACTACATCAAGTCCGCCGCCGAGATGTACGCCGTGGACTCCTCCGACGCCTGGCAGGAGGGCTGCCGCAACAGCCAGCTGCTGGTGGCCGAGCGGGTCGACACCGCCGGCATGTTCGAGTTCAAGAACCTCATGCCGCGCTTCCCCATCCCGGAGGGCTTCGACTCCGAGGAGGCGTTCTTCCGCGCCGAGGTGTGGAAGGGCATGGACCGCCGCTTCCCGAACGGCTACGACGAGGAGCACCGCAAGCTCGCCGAGTACGAGATGGAGACCATCTGCCAGATGGGCTTCCCCGCGTACTTCCTCGTGGTCTCCGATTTCATCCTGTGGGCCAAGGGCCAGGGCATCGCGGTCGGCCCCGGCCGAGGCTCCGCCGCCGGCTCGCTGGTCGCGTACGCGATGGGCATCACCGACCTCGACCCCATCCCGCACGGCCTGATCTTCGAGCGGTTCCTCAACCCCGAGCGCATCTCCATGCCCGACGTCGACATCGACTTCGACGAGCGCCGGCGCGGCGACGTGATCCGCTACGTCACCGAGAAGTGGGGCTCCGACAAGGTCGCCCAGATCGTCACGTACGGCACCATCAAGGCGAAGGCCGCCATCAAGGACTCCTCCCGGGTCCTCGGCTACCCGTACGCCATGGGCGACCGCATCACCAAGGCCATGCCGCCGGACGTCATGGGCAAGGGCATCCCGCTCTCCGGCATCACCGACAGCTCGCACCCCCGCTACGGCGAGGCGGGCGAGATCCGCGGCCTGTACGAGAACGACCCCGACGTCCGCAAGGTCATCGACACCGCCCGCGGCATCGAGGGCCTGATCCGACAGCCCGGCGTCCACGCGGCCGGCGTCATCATGTCCGCCGAGCCGCTGACCGACCACATCCCGGTCTGGACCCGGCACACCGACGGCGCCGTCATCACGCAGTTCGACTACCCCACCTGCGAGGGGCTCGGACTGCTGAAGATGGACTTCCTGGGCCTGCGCAACCTCACGATCATGGACGACGCCGTCAAGGCGATCGAGAAGAACAAGGGCCGGAAGATCGAGCTGCTGGAGCTGCCGCTCGACGACAAGCCCGCCTACGAGCTGCTGGCCCGCGGCGACACCCTCGGCGTCTTCCAGCTCGACGGCGGCCCCATGCGCTCGCTGCTGCGCCTGATGAAGCCCGACAACTTCGAGGACATCTCCGCCGTCCTCGCGCTGTACCGGCCGGGCCCGATGGGCGTCAACTCGCACACCAACTACGCGCTCCGCAAGAACGGCCAGCAGGAGATCACCCCGATCCACCCCGAGCTGGAGGAGCCGCTCAAGGAGGTGCTGGCGCCCACCTACGGCCTGATCGTCTACCAGGAGCAGGTGCAGAAGGCCGCCCAGATCCTCGCCGGCTACTCGCTCGGCCAGGCCGACCTGCTGCGCCGCGCCATGGGCAAGAAGAAGAAGGAGATCCTGGAGGCGGAGTTCGTCCCCTTCCAGAAGGGCTGCCGCGAGCGCGGCTACTCCGACGCCGCGATCCAGGCCGTCTGGGACGTGCTGGTCCCCTTCTCCGGCTACGCCTTCAACAAGGCCCACACCGCCGGCTACGGCCTGGTCTCGTACTGGACCGCCTACCTCAAGGCCAACTACCCGGCCGAGTACATGTCGGCGCTCCTCACCTCCGTCAAGGACGACAAGGACAAGTCGGCGGTCTACCTCAACGAGTGCCGCAAGATGGGCATCCAGGTGCTGCCGCCGGACGTCAACGAGTCCGACGCCGAGTTCACCCCGCACGGCGACGACACCGTCCGGTTCGGCCTCACCGCCGTCCGCAACGTCGGCGCCAACGTGGTCGACTCGATCGTCCGCACCCGCAAGGCCAAGGGGAAGTACACCTCCTTCCCCGACTTCCTCGACAAGGTCGAGTCGGTCGTCTGCAACAAGCGCACCGTCGAGTCGCTGATCAAGGCCGGCGCCTTCGACTCCCTGGGCCACACCCGCAAGGGGCTGACCGCCCAGTTCGAGCCGATGATCGACAACGTGGTCGGGGTCAAGCGCAAGGAGGCCGAGGGCCAGTTCGACCTCTTCGGCGGCGACGCCGTCGAGGACGACGGGCCCGGCTTCGGCCTCGACGTGGTCTTCTCCGAGGAGGAGTGGGACAAGTCCTTCCTGCTCACCCAGGAGCGGGAGATGCTCGGCCTGTACGTCTCCTCGCACCCCCTGCACGGCATCGAGCACGTCCTCGCCGACAAGGCGGACTGTGCGATCGCCGACCTCGCCGAGCGCCCCGACGGCTCCATCCTCACCATCGGCGGCATCATCTCCGGCCTCCAGCGGAAGATGACCAAGCAGGGCAACGCCTGGGCCATCGCCACCGTCGAGGACCTGGCGGGCTCCATCGACTGCATGTTCTTCCCCGCCAGCTACCAGCTCGTCTCCACCCAGCTGGTCGAGGACGCCGTCGTCTTCGTCCGGGGCAAGCTCGACAAGCGCGAGGACGTGCCCCGGCTCATGGGCATGGAGCTGATCGTCCCGGACCTCTCCGACGCCCACGCCGACGCGCCCGTGGTGATCTCCATCCCCATGGTGAAGATCACCCCGCCGCTGGTCTCCCGCCTCGGCGAGGTCCTGGCGCACCACAAGGGCAACACCGAGGTCCGGCTCCGGCTGGAGGGCCGCCGCAAGACCACCGTGCTGCGCCTGGACCGGCACCGGGTCACCTCCGACCCGGCGCTCTTCGGCGACCTCAAGCAGCTCCTCGGCCCGTCCTGCCTGGCGGGCTCGGCGGGCTGACCGGTCCGGCCCGGCCGGCCCGACCTGACCGGTCCGACCTGGCCGGCCCGGCGGCGCCCGCGCCGCGTGCGACGTGCCGCGCCCGGGTGTCCGGACGCCGGCGGCGGCGCCGCCCGCCGCCGGAGTGCTGCCCGCGCGGTGCCGGGACCCGGTGCGCGGGCACCTTCAGAGAATCCCCACACGGCGCGCACACGACCCCGGCGGGTGCGGGCGTCCCGCAGTGACAAGATCATCGAACGGCCGCCGCCGGGGCGTGACCGGGTGAATCAAGATCCTTCACAGCGGTTCGCCGCCCGGCCGCCGGGTATGGACATCTGAACGGTGGGCGGCCCTCCGCGTCGTACGCGGCCGGGCCCCTCGGGAAGAGGTGTGGAAGTGGACCGCTGCGTCGTCCTCGTGGACGCCGGGTACCTGCTCGGCGCCGCCGCCAGCCTGCTCGCCGGGGAGCCCGCCCGCTCCCGCATCGCCGTCGACCACACCGACCTCATCGGCTCGCTCCGCGAGCGCGCCGAGGCCGAGACCGGCCTGCCGCTGCTCCGCATCTACTGGTTCGACGCGGCCCCCGACCGCCGCCCCATGCCCGAGCACCGCCGCCTGCGGGTCATGCCCCGCGTCACCGTCCGCCTCGGCGCCCTGACCAGGGCCGAGGGCCGCTGGGTGCAGAAGGGCGTCGACGCCGCCATGCACGCCGAGCTGTCCGAGCTCGCCCGCAACCGCGCCTGCGCCGACGTCGTCCTCGTCACCGGCGACGGCGACCTGCTGCCCGGCATGACCGCGGCCAAGGAGCACGGCGTCGCCGTCCACCTGTGGGCCGTCCAGGCCGCCGACGGCGACTTCAACCAGTCCGAGGACCTCGTCGCCGAGGCCGACGAGCGCCGGGTCCTCGACCGCGAGTGGATCACCCGGTGGGTCCGCGTCCGCGAGGCGGCCGCCGCCTGCCGGCCCCCGGTGCCCAGCCCCGAGATCGCCGAGATCCTCTCCGCCCCGCCCGGCCGGCAGCCCGCCGCCCCGGCCGCCGCCGCCGAGGGCGAGGCCGCCCGGCCCCGCCCCGCCGAGCGCCCCGCGCCCGCCGCCGCCCACCGGGCCGTGCCCACCCCCAAGGACCTCGCCGGACTGGCCGGCCGCACCGCCGCCGGCCAGCAGGCCGCCGCCGCGGCCGACCGGCAGCCCCACGCCGCCGTCCTGCGCTGGTCCTCCGACCGGGGCTGGGTCGAGCGGGGCGGCGAGGCCTCCGTGCCCGGCGACGCCCTGCCCACCCTCGCCCAGGTCACCACCGCCGAGCAGCGCTGGGCCGACCGCGAGGAGGACATCACCACCGTCGGCGGCGACCCGCACGAGGTCGGCCAGGTCTTCGCCCGCCGCTGGACCGACCGCCTCGGCGACCTCGAACGCCTTACCGTCCTGTGGTCCGACTACCCGCGGATCCCGCACCGCGTCGACGGCGAGCTGCTGCGCTACGCCGCCCGTTTCGGCCTCCTCGCCCACAAGGACGACCAGATCGACGAGCACGACCGCTACGCCATCCGGGCCGGCTTCTGGCGCGAGCTGGCCGCCCGCGTGCCCGGCGGCGAGATGGTCTCGGTCGACGACTGAGGGCCCCGTGCCCCGGCCCCATGTCCCGGTCCGTCCCGATCCCGGCGTAGAGTCGTGACCCGTGAGTACGGGCACCACGCATGTCCCCCCGGCCGGTGACGGGTGAGCACGCAGACTCCTCAGCAGGCGCCGCGGGCGCCGCAGGCACCGCAGGCGTCCGACCCGGCCGCCGGGCCGTGCTGCACCGTGCGCGGCCTGGTGAAGGCCTACCGCACCGGGCGCGGCGCGAAGGCCGCCGAGGTGCGGGCCAACGACGGGATCTCCCTCGACGTCCGCCGCGGCGAGGTCTTCGGCCTGCTCGGACCCAACGGCGCGGGCAAGTCCACCCTGGTGCGGCAGCTCACCGGCCTGCTGCGGCCCGACGAGGGCAGCATCGACGTCCTCGGCCACGACCTGGTGCGCCACCCGGAGCGGGCGCCGCGCCTCCTCGGCTACCTCGGCCAGGAGTCCACCGCGCTCGACGAGCTGACCGTCGCCCTCGCCGCCGAGACCACCGGGCGGCTGCGCGGCCTGCCCGCCCGGCGCGCCCGCGCCGAACGCGACGCCGTCCTCGCCGAGCTCGGCCTCGAACCGCTCGCCGACCGCCCCGTCGGCCGCCTCTCGGGAGGCCAGCGCCGCCTCGCCTGCTTCGGGGCCGCCCTCGTCGGCGAGCGGCCCCTGCTGGTCCTGGACGAGCCCACCACCGGCATGGACCCCGTCGCCCGCCGCGCCGTCTGGGCCGCCGTGGACCGCCGCCGTGCCGAGCACGGCACCACCGTCCTGCTCGTCACCCACAACGTCATCGAGGCCGAGACCGTCCTCGACCGGGTCGCCGTCGTGCACGGCGGCCGCGTCCTCGCCTGCGACACCCCCGGGCGGCTCAAGGCCCTGGTCGACGGCCGCGTCCGGCTGGAGCTGGTGTGGCGCACCGACGCCCCGCCGGACGTGCCCGTCCTGGCCGCCGCCGCCGGGCGCGCCCAGGTCTCCGGCCGCCGCTGGACCCTGCGCACCACCCCCGAGGAGGCCAGGGAGCTGGTCGCCGCCGTCACCTCCGGGCCGGCCTTCGCCGCGCTCGACGACTTCACCCTCGCCACGCCCACCCTGGAGGACGCCTACCTCGACCTGGGCGCCGCACAGGGGGCCGACCGCGAAGGAGGGCAGGCCGGGTGACCGCGTCCGCCGAGGCCACCGCGCCCGCCGCCGCACCCGCGCGGCCCGCCCCCGCGCCGCTGGCGCCCGCCGCCCGGCTGCTGCCCGCCCTGGCCGCCGTCTACCGCGCCCAGCTCTCCCGCGCGCGGGTCGCCCGGATGCCGCTG
The DNA here is from genome assembly GCF_042895785.1 of Streptomyces sp. NPDC001380. NCBI lineage: Bacteria > Bacillati > Actinomycetota > Actinomycetes > Kitasatosporales > Streptomycetaceae > Streptomyces > Streptomyces sp. NPDC001380. Next base: position 193,214 of record NZ_JBIAWP010000002.1, read on the forward strand.
CTCTTCGTGGCGACCTTCCAGTCGCTGGGCATCCTCGTCATGATGCGCGGCGTCGTCGACTCCGGCGGCAACGACTCGGCCCGCGCCGTCGTCGCCGGCTCCAGCGTCCTCGTCGTCGCCTTCGTCGCGCTCAACCTGCTCGCCCAGTACTTCGGGCGGCTGCGCGCCACCGGCGGCCTCGACCACTACGCCACGCTGCCGGTGCCGCCGGCGGCCGTGGTGCTCGGCGCGGCCGGCGCGTACGCCTCCTTCACGCTGCCCGGCACGCTCGTCACCGCGGCGGTCGGCGCCGGCCTGTTCGGCCTTCCCTGGGCCCACCTGTGGATCCTGCTCGCGGTCGTGCCGCTCGCCGGGGCCGCGCTCTCCGGCCTCGGCGCCGTCTGCGGCCTGCTGGCCCCCCGCCAGGAGATCGCGACCCTGCTGGGCCAGCTCGGCATGTCCGCCGCGCTGCTGCTGGGCGTGCTCCCGGCCTCCCGGATGCCGGAGGCGGTCCGCCTGCTGCGCGACCTGCTGCCCTCCACGTACGGCGTGGAGGCCTTCGCCCGCACCTTCGACGCCGCGCCGGACTGGACCGCCGTCGGCGCCGACCTCGCGGTGTGCGCGGCCGTCGGCCTGCTCTCGCTCACCGCCGCCACCCGGGCCTACCGCCGGGCGGCCGTCTCCGGCCGCTGAGCCGCGCCCCCGCGGCCGGCCGGGCGGGCCCCCGGCCGTGGCCGCGGGGCGACCTGGGGACCCGCGCCGCCGCCCGGCGTGGGACGATGGGCCGGTGACCGCACCGAACACCCCTCCGGGTCCCGGCCGCCCCACCGCCCCCGGCACGGAGCCGCCGGCCCCGCAGCCCGCCGGAGCCCCGGGGCAGGGGCCCCGGACCCCGGGGGACCCGGCGCAGTGGACCCCGCCGTCCGGGGCCGCCCACCCCGGTCCGCAGCCGCCCGCGGCCGCCCACGGGTACGGGTACGGGCAGCCCGGCCTCCCCTCCGTTCCCCCGGCCGAGCAGCCGCCGCGCAACCCCGGTGCGGAGGTCAGGGTCGGCGCGCTGGCCGCCGCGGGCAGCCTCCTCGCCGGACTGGCCGTGGGGCTGCTCTGGCTCTGGCTCGCCCCCCGCGTGCCGCTGTACGCCGACACCAGGGCCGTCTACCTCAAGGACCCCGAGGGGGAGCAGCGGGCCGCCGCCGACGGCGTCTTCGCCCTGCTGGGACTGGGTGCGGGGGCGCTCTGCGCCCTCACCGCCTTCCTGCTCACCCGCCGCCGCGGCGGCGGTGTCGCCGTCGCCGTCGGCCTCGCGCTGGGCGGCCTGCTCGGCGCGGTCGCGGCCTGGCGGCTCGGCATCGCCCTGGGGCCGACGAGCGACATGGTCGCCCACGCCCGCCAGGTGGGGGAGGGCAGGGTCTTCGACGCGGCGCTGCAGCTCGGGGCCAAGGGCGCCCTGCTGGTGTGGCCGATGACGGCCATGGTGGTGCTGCTGGGGCTGACCGCGGCCTTCGGGCGCCGCGAGCCGGAGCCCGGACCGTACTGGCACGGCGTCCCGCAGTCCCCGCAGTCCCCGCAGTTCCCCCAGCCGCCGCAGCCGCCGCTCCCGGCCGCGGAGCACTGAGCCGCCCGTCGTCGTTCCCGCGCCCCGCGCCCCCGCCCACCCCGCCGTTCCCGGCGCCGCGGTCGGCGGCCGGGGCCGGGCCGGCCGGGGTCAGGCCCGGCCGATGGGCGCGGTGACCGCGCCGGTGAGGGCGACCAGGTCCTGCGGCGCCAGTTCGACCTCCAGGCCCCGGCGGCCCGCCGAGACGTAGACCGTGGCGTGCCCCAGCGCGCCGGCGTCCACCACGGTGGGCAGCCGGCGGCGCTGGCCCAGCGGGGAGATGCCGCCGCGGACGTACCCGGTGGCCCGCTCGGCCGCCGCCGGGTCGGCCATCGCCGCGCGCCGGCCGCCCAGCGCGGCCGCCAGGGCCTTGAGGTCCAGCTGTCCGGCCACCGGGACCACCCCCACCGCCAGTGCCCCGTCGACCTCGGCGACGAGGGTCTTGAGGACCCGCTCCGGCGCCGTGCCCAGCGCCTCCGCCGCCTCCCCGCCGTACGAGGCGGCCGCCGGGTCGTGGACGTACGCGTGCACCGTGAAGGGCACTCCCGCGGCCTCCAGCGCCACCGTGGCCGGGGTGCCCCGTCCGCCCGTGCCCTTCTTCCTCGCGCCCATCTGCGCCATTCCTCCTCGGTGGCCGGCGGTCTGCCGCCGGCCGTTCGCTCGGGGCCGCCCGTCCGGCGCGGCCGGCCGCTCAGTTGGGGTCGACCGCGCCGGGCGGGGCCGGCCGCTCAGTTGGGGTTGACCGCCGCCCGGGTCAGCTCCCAGGCGGGCAGCGACGGCAGCCGGGAGAGCACCGCCGTCTCGCGGCGCAGCAGCTCCAGCTCGACGGCCAGCCGCTCCGTGGTGTCGGCCGCGGCGAGCAGCCGCTGCCGGTCGGCGACCTCCAGCACCGAGGCCGCCGCCACCAGGTAGGAGAGCACCCGGGGGTCGTCGGGCAGCTCCTGCTCGGCGGCCAGGGTGCTCTCGCGCGCTCCGGCCAGCCGCTTCTGGTACCGGCGGAACGCCTGCACCACCCCGGCGGCCAGCGCGCCCGCCCCGGGGCCCTCGGTCTCGGGCAGCTCCTCGACCTTGCCGACCAGGTAGGGGCCGGAGGCGTCGACGGACAGGAGCCGGAAGCGGGTGGTGCCGGTGGCGATGAGCTCGAACCGGCCGTCGGGCCGGGCCTGCGCCGAGGCGACCTCGGCGACGCAGCCCACCGTGTGCAGCGCCCGCACCGGGTCGGGCCCGAAGCCGTCCGCCGCACCCGCGGGCTCGTCGGTGTCCCGCACCGGGGCGACCTCCTGCCCGTCGCGGATCGCCACCACCCCGAAGCGCCGCGGCACGTCCTCCGGCTGCGCCTCCAGGTCGGCGACCAGGCGGCGGTAGCGCTCCTCGAAGACGTGGAGGGGGAGCACCAGGCCGGGGAAGAGCACCGAGCCCAGCGGGAAGAGCGGCAGCCGTTCGGTCACGGCGCACAGCGTACGTGGCCGGGGCGCCGCCGCGCGCCCCCTGCCCGGCCGGGGCGCCGCGCGGCGGCGCCCGCGGAGTGGCCCGTACCGGGGCACGCTCGGGGCAGCGCCCCGGTACGGGCGTTCGCGGACCCCCGGCCCCTCCACCCTGGCAGCCCCGGCCGGGCCCCGCCACCCGTCGGGGGCGGGCGGCGACGCGGTGTCATCGCGGCAGGTCGCGTGAGGGGCCGCCGGGGGGCCGGCGGCTCAGCCGCGCCGCAGCATCCGGGTGGCGCCCGCCGCCACCGTGGTGGCCAGCACCCAGCCCAGCAGGACGAGCGCGGTGGCCGCCCACTGGTCGGCGCCGGACGGCTTCCACGCGCCGTCCTGCCCCAGGTCGATCAGCGGCAGCAGCAGGTCCATCGCGTACAGGGCGGCGTTCCAGTGCGGCACCTCGTCGGCCTTCAGCGGCTGCGGCGGGTGGCCCGCGAAGTACGCGGCGCCCAGTGCCCAGATCAGCGCCATCCACAGCGCCGCCCGCGCCGGCCGGTAGCCGTAGCCGACGGTGGTGTCCTGCAGCCGCCCCCAGAGCCGGCCGAGCAGCGGCAGGGTGGATCGGCGCCGGCGGTGCTTGGCGAGCTGGACGACGCGGGCGTCCTCGTCGAGGCCGTCGCGCAGCAGCGCCGCCGCGAGCTGCTCGTACGGCTCGGGCCGGAAGTCGCCCAGGGCGCCGTCCAGCCAGGCGATACGTTTCGCCAGGGGGAAGTCCGCAGCCGGCCGCAGCGACTCGTACACGAAGCCCGTCAGCCCCACCCGCCCGCCGCCCGGCCAGCTGTCCACCGTGTCGATCAGGGTGCCCACCCGGGCCCGGGAGAGCGAGACCCGGCCGGTGGGGGTGTGCGAGAGGCAGAACCGCAGCTCCGGGGTCTGGATGCGGCGCAGCGACAGCTCCTCGCCCTCGCCGAGCCGGAACTCCGCCCGGTCGACCAGGCAGGCGTTGCCGAACCGGCCGTCGTCCAGCCGCACCCCGCCGCGCGCCGTGAACGGCACGCTCGCCGCCTGGTCGGCGGGCCGCTCGCCGTACCCCGAGCCGTAGTCGGAGCCCGACGTGCTCCACCCGCTCAGCCAGCAGCGGCTCAGGTACAGCGTGTGCTCCACGCTGATCCGCGCCGCGTTCAGGCAGATCCGGCCCGGCCGGGCCCGCAGCGCGCTGCCCCGCAGCGAGAGCCGCCCCCCGATCCGGGCGCTGCGCAGGCTGATCTCGCCGGTGCAGCGCATCAGCTCCGCCTCGACGTCCTGGCTCACGGTGAGGCCGTCGGCGGCGATCGCCCGGTCGTTGCGGTCGCCGCCGACGGTGGCCTGGTTCAGCAGCAGGTCGGTGCCGATCCGGGCGTCGGTCAGCCGCAGCCCGCCGGTCAGCACGCACCGCGGCAGGTGCAGGTCGCCCTCGGTGACCAGCCGCGACGCCTCGATCCGCGGCACCAGGCAGCCGATCATCCGCACCGTGCCCGCCCGGCACTCCGACATGAGGATCTTGCGCTCGAACCGGCAGCCCCGCAGCTCCACGTAGGCCGCCACCACGCCGCCCGCCAGGTCCAGCGCCCCGGTGACGTACGCACCGGTGACCTTGAGGCTCGCGACACGCCCGGACTCCGGCGGCGGACCGTCCAGCAGCAGCCGGGCCATCGTCTCCGCCCGCACCGTGCGCTCCGGACCCCACGGTCCGGAGGTCACCGGGTGGTCCTCCTCCGGCACGCCGCTGCGCAGGTCCAGCGTCTCCCCGCGCCGGTACGCGGCCCACAGGCGGCGCTCCGGCTCCGACCAGTCCTCCGGCGGCCCGTCCACGCCCGGACCCCCCCTCCCGTGTCACCCCCGACGTCCCACTTGGTGTATCACGGACTGGAATCTGCGGCCGATGGTTCCGGCCACTCCTTACACTGGGCAGAGTGATCTCTCGAATCGACCTGCGCGGCGCCACCGGCGACCCGCGCGACCTGCTGCCCCGCGCCGAGTTCGACGTCGAGGCCGCGCTGGAGAGAGTGCGGCCCATCTGCGACGACGTGCGCCATCGCGGCACGGCCGCGCTCATCGAGATCACCGAGCGGTTCGACGGGGTGCGCCTGGAGCAGGTGCGCGTGCCGCAGACGGCGATCGACGAGGCGCTGGCCGGGCTCGACCCGAGGGTGCGCGCCGCCCTGGAGGAGTCCGTCCGCAGGGCCCGCATCGTCCACCGCGAGCAGCGCCGCACCGACCACACCGTGCAGGTGGTGCCCGGAGGCACCGTCACCGAGCGCTGGGTGCCGGTCGAGCGTGTCGGCCTGTACGTCCCCGGCGGCCTCGCCGTCTACCCGTCCTCCGTGGTCATGAACACCGTGCCCGCCCAGGAGGCCGGCGTCGAGGGCATCGCGGTGGCCTCCCCGCCGCAGAAGGAGTTCGGCGGCCTGCCGCACCCCACCATCCTCGCCGCCTGCGCCCTCCTCGGCGTCGACGAGGTGTACGCGGTCGGCGGCGCCCAGGCGGTCGCCATGTTCGCGTACGGCACCGACGAGTGCCGCCCCGTGAACCTCGTCACGGGCCCGGGCAACATCTACGTCGCCGCGGCCAAGCGCCTCCTCAAGGGCCGCATCGGCATCGACGCCGAGGCCGGCCCCACCGAGATCGCCATCCTCGCCGACGACTCCGCCGACCCCCGCCACCTCGCCGCCGACCTCATCAGCCAGGCCGAGCACGACCCGATGGCCGCCGCCGTGCTGGTCACCGACTCCGTCGAGCTCGCCGACCGGGTCGCGAAGGAGCTGGAGCCGCAGGTCGCCGCGACCAGGCACCGCGAGCGCATCACCGAGGCGCTCGGCGGCCGCCAGTCCGGCATCGTCCTTGTCGACGACCTCGACCAGGGCCTGCGCGTCGTCGACGCCTACGCCGCCGAGCACCTGGAGATCCAGACCCGCGACGCCGCCGCCGTCGCCGCCCGGGTCCGCAACGCCGGGGCGATCTTCATCGGCCCGTACGCGCCGGTCTCCCTGGGCGACTACGCCGCCGGCTCCAACCACGTGCTGCCCACCGGCGGCTGCGCCTGCCACTCCTCGGGCCTGTCCGTGCAGACCTTCCTGCGCGGCATCCACGTCGTCGACTACAGCCGCGAGGCCCTCGCCGACGTCGCCGCCCACGTGGTGACCCTCGCCACCGCCGAGGACCTGCCCGGCCACGGCGACGCGATCCGCGCCCGCTTCGACTGGGAGACGCCCGGACTGTGACCCCCACGCCTGCGACCCCCACGGCTGCGGCCCCCGCGCCGGTCACCCGCATCGACGACCTGCCCGTCCGCGACGAGCTGCGCGGCCAGTCCCCGTACGGGGCGCCCCAGCTCGACGTCCCGGTGCGGCTGAACACCAACGAGAACCCCCACCCGCTGCCCGAGCCGCTGGTCGCCCGCATCGCCGAGCGCGTCGCCGAGGCCGCGCGGAACCTCAACCGCTACCCCGACCGGGACGCGGTCGAGCTGCGCACCCGCCTCGCCGCGTACCTCACCCGCACCGGCGGCCACGCCGTCACCCGCGAGCAGGTGTGGGCGGCCAACGGTTCCAACGAGGTCCTCCAGCAGCTGCTGCAGGCCTTCGGCGGGCCCGGCCGCACCGCCCTCGGCTTCGAGCCCTCCTACTCGATGCACGCGCTGATCTCCCGCGGCACCGGCACCGGCTGGATCCCCGGGCCCCGCAACGACGACTTCACCATCGACACGGAGGCGGCGGAGGCGGCGATCGCCGAGCACCGCCCCGACGTGGTCTTCGTCTGCTCGCCCAACAACCCCACCGGCACCGCCGTCGACGCGGGGACCGTCCTCGCCCTCCACGACGCCGCCCAGGCGGTGAAGCCCACCATGGTCGTCGTCGACGAGGCGTACGTGGAGTTCTCCCACCGGCCCTCGCTGCTGCCCCTCATCGAGGGCCGGCCGCACCTGGTGGTCTCCCGCACCATGTCCAAGGCGTTCGGCGCCGCCGGGCTGCGCCTCGGCTACCTCGCCGCCGACCCGGCCGTGGTCGACGCCGTCCAGCTGGTGCGGCTCCCGTACCACCTGTCCGCCGTCACCCAGGCGACCGCGCTCGCCTGCCTGGAGCACACCGACACCCTCCTCGGGTACGTCGACCGGCTCAAGGCCGAGCGCGACCGGCTCGTGGAGGCCCTGCGCGCCGAGGGCGCCGAGGTCGTCGACTCGGACGCCAACTTCGTCCAGTTCGGCCGCTTCGAGGACACCCACGCCGTCTGGCAGGCCCTCCTCGACCGGGGCGTCCTCGTCCGGGACAACGGCGTCCCCGGCTGGCTGCGCGTCACCGCCGGCACCCCCGCCGAGAACGACGCCTTCCTCGACGCCGTCCGAACCGTCCTCAAGGCGGCCGCCCCCGCGGCGGACGCCGCAGCAAGGAGCTCTGAACCCTCCGCATGACCCGCACCGGCCGTGTCGAGCGCACCACCAAGGAGACCTCCGTCCTGGTCGAGATCGACCTCGACGGCACCGGCACCGTCGACGTCTCCACCGGCGTCGGCTTCTACGACCACATGCTCGACCAGCTCGGGCGCCACGGACTCTTCGACCTCACCGTCAAGACCGAGGGCGACCTGCACATCGACACCCACCACACCATCGAGGACACCGCCCTCGCCCTCGGCGCCGCCTTCCGGCAGGCCCTCGGCGACAAGCGCGGCATCACCCGCTTCGGGAACTGCACGGTCCCGCTGGACGAGGCCCTCGCCCAGGTCACCGTCGACCTCTCCGGCCGCCCCTACCTGGTGCACACCGAGCCGGAGGGCATGGCCCCCATGATCGGGGCCTACGACACCACCATGACCCGGCACATCCTGGAGTCCTTCGTCGCCCAGGCGCAGGTCGCCCTGCACGTCCACGTCCCGTACGGGCGCAACGCCCACCACATCGTGGAGTGCCAGTTCAAGGCCCTGGCCCGCGCGCTGCGCTACGCCTCCGAGCGCGACCCGCGCGCCGCCGGAACCATCCCCTCCACGAAGGGCGCCCTGTGAGCCCCGCCGTCCTGCTGATCGCCCTCGGCCTCTTCCTGCTCGGCGGCGTGTACTCGTTCTGGAAGCAGAAGCAGTCCAGGAGCGTCATCGCGGTGCTCGCCATCGGCGCGGTGCTCTGCCTCGCCTCCGGCCTCATGCGCCTGTAGCCGCACCACCGGGGCCCCGGGCCCGGGACCCCCGCACCCGGGGGCCCGGCACCCGGCCCCCACTCCCAGGGCCCGCCCCCCCAGGACCCGCCCCCCCAGGGCCCGCCCCCCCAGGACTCGACCCCCAAGGACTCGACATGGGCAAGCACGTGGTCGTCCTCGACTACGGCTCCGGCAACCTCCGCTCCGCCCAGCGCGCCGTCGAGCGCACCGGCGCGGAGGTCACCGTCACCTCCGACTTCCAGACCGCCCTCGACGCCGACGGCCTGCTCGTGCCCGGCGTCGGCGCCTTCGCCGCCTGCATGCAGGGCCTGCGCGCCGTCCGCGGCGAGCAGGTCATCGGCCGCCGCCTGGCGGGCGGCCGCCCGGTGCTCGGCATCTGCGTCGGCATGCAGATCCTCTTCGCCCGCGGCGTCGAGCACGGCGAGGAGACCGCCGGCTGCGACGAGTGGCCCGGCACCGTCGAGCCGCTGCACGCCCCCGTCATCCCGCACATGGGGTGGAACACCGTGGACGCGCCCGCCGGCTCCACCCTCTTCGCCGGCCTCGACGCCGACGCCCGCTTCTACTTCGTCCACTCCTACGCCGTCCGCCGCTGGGAGCTGGCCGTCACCAACGAGAGGATCAGGGCGCCCCGGGTCACCTGGGCCACCCACGGCGAGCCGTTCGTCGCCGCCGTGGAGAACGGCCCGCTCAGCGCCACCCAGTTCCACCCGGAGAAGTCCGGCGACGCCGGCGCCGCCCTCCTGGCCAACTGGGTCGGCTCGCTGTAGGCCCCTCCCGTCCAGCCCCCGCCCCCGTCCACCCCCGCCACCGATCCCGGAGCCGCACCCGCATGTCCGCCCACCGCCTCGAACTCCTCCCCGCCGTCGACGTCCGGGACGGCCAGGCCGTCCGCCTCGTCAAGGGGGAGTCCGGCACCGAGACCTCCTTCGGCGAGCCGCTCACCGCCGCCCTCGCCTGGCAGGAGGCCGGCGCCGAGTGGATCCACCTGGTGGACCTCGACGCCGCCTTCGGCACCGGTTCCAACCGGGAGCTGCTCGCCGAGGTCGTCGGCCGCCTCGACGTCAAGGTCGAGCTGTCCGGCGGCATCCGCGACGACGCGTCGCTGCGCGCCGCCCTCGCCACCGGCTGCCGCCGCGTCAACCTCGGCACCGCCGCCCTGGAGTCCCCCGACTGGGTCCGCAAGGCCATCGCCGAGCACGGCGACCGGATCGCGGTCGGCCTCGACGTCGTCGGCACCACCCTGCGCGGCCGCGGCTGGACCCGCGACGGCGGCGACCTGTACGAGGTCCTCGCCCGCCTCGACGCCGACGGCTGCGCCCGCTACGTCGTCACCGACGTCGACAAGGACGGCACCCTCACCGGCCCCAACCTCCAGCTCCTGCGCGACGTCTGCGCCGCCACCGACCGCCCCGTCGTCGCCTCCGGCGGCGTCTCCTCCCTCGACGACCTGCGCGCCATCGCCGGCCTCGTCCCCGAGGGTGTCGAGGGCTCCATCGTGGGCAAGGCCCTCTACGAGCAGAAGTTCACCCTCGAAGAGGCCCTGGAGGCTGTTTCATGACGGACCGCGCCGCTCGACGCCTCGCCGGATTCTCCCCCTACGAGGACGAGATCGGGTTCGCCCGGGCCGTCGCGGCCGGGGACTTCGTCCTCGTCTCCGGGTGCACCGCCTGGTACAACGGCATGGTCCAGCACGAGGGCGACCCCCACGGCCAGGCCCGGGACGCCTTCGGGGTCGCCCTGGAGGCCCTGAAGGGGTTCGGCCTGGGCGCCGAGGACGTGGTCCGCACCCGGATGTACCTCACCCACGTCCGGGACACCGAGGAGGTCGGCCGCGCCCACAAGGAGCTCTTCGGCTCCGTGCGGCCCGCCTCCACCATGGTCGTCGTCGACGCCCTGCTGGACTCCCGCATGATGGTCGAGGTGGAGGTCGACGCCCACCGCACGGGCCTCGCCGCCCGTCTGGCCTCCGCAGCCGAGGAAGGAACCTGATGACTCTCGCCGTCCGTGTGATCCCCTGCCTGGACGTCGACGCCGGCCGCGTGGTCAAGGGCGTCAACTTCCAGAACCTGCGGGACGCCGGAGACCCCGTCGAGATGGCCAAGGTCTACGACGCCGAGGGCGCCGACGAGCTGGTCTTCCTCGACATCACGGCCTCCTCCGGGGACCGGGAGACCACCTACGACGTGGTGCGCCGCACCGCCGAGCAGGTCTTCATCCCGCTCACCGTCGGCGGCGGCGTCCGCACCTGCGACGACGTGGACCGGCTGCTGCGGGCCGGCGCCGACAAGGTCGGCGTCAACACCGCCGCCATCGCCCGGCCCGAGCTCATCCGCGAGATCGCCCGCCGCTTCGGCCGCCAGGTGCTGGTGCTCTCCGTCGACGCCCGCCGCTGCCCCGAGGGCACCGAGACCCCCTCCGGGTACGAGGTGACCACCCACGGCGGGCGGCGCGGCACCGGCATCGACGCCGTCGAGTGGGCGGCCGAGGCCGCCGACCTCGGCGCCGGGGAGATCCTGCTCAACTCCATGGACGCCGACGGCACCAAGGACGGCTACGACCTGGAGATGCTGCGCGCCGTCCGCAGGGCCGTCACCGTCCCGGTGATCGCCTCCGGCGGCGCCGGGGGCCTCGGCGACTTCGCCCCGGCCGTCGACGCGGGCGCCGACGCGGTCCTCGCCGCCAGCGTCCTCCACTTCGGCGACCTGCGGATCGGCGAGGTCAAGGACGCCCTGCGCGGCGCCGGCCACCCCGTGCGCTGACCTCCCGCGCCGCGGCTGCCGCCCGGCGGCGCGCCGCGGCGGACGCCGTGCGGCCCGGACGGGGACTCCCCGTCCGGGCCGCGGCCGTCTCCCGGCGGCGGCCACCCGCCGCCCGCCGTCACCCCTCGGTGTGCGGCAGCGGCAGCGCGTTCCCGAGCAGCGCCACCACGTCCGGGTCGCCCTCGGCCGTGACCCGGGCCTGCGCGCCGCGGCCGAAGGCGAAGAGCAGCAGCTCCGCCGGCTCGCCGACCACGGTCACCACGGGCGCGCCCTTGCGGGCCACGACGGTCTGCCCGTCGGGGCGGCGCAGCACCAGGCCCACGGGGGAGCGGCGGCCCGCCTCCATCCGGGCCGGCACGCGCAGGCCCTTCCACAGCGCCTCCGCCAGGCCCGGGTCGACCGGTTCGGGCTTCCACTCCGGCCCGGCCCGGCGCACGTCCTCGGCGTGGACGAAGAACTCCACCGTGTTCGCGGCCTCGTCCACGCCCGGCAGGGCGAACGGCGAGAACCGCCCCGGACCGGAGCGCACCAGTTCCACCAGTTCCGGCCAGGGCCGCGCCGCGTACCCGGCCTGGACCTTGGCGGTCCAGTCCGCGAGCGGGCGGAAGACGATGCCGGGCGCGGCGTCGGGCCGCCGCTCGCGCACCACCAGGTGGGCGGCGAGGTCGGTGGCCGTCCACCCCTCGCACAGCGTCGGGGCCTGCGGCCCCGCCTCCTCCAGCAGGCCGGCCAGGCGCCGGCGCTCTCCACGGGCGTACGTCGACATGCGCACCACCCTACGCGCGCCCCGACGCCCCGTCAGCGGAGCACCCGCGGCGGACCCCCGGCGGGTCCCGGCGGGTCCCGGCGGCGCCCCCGGGCCGGGCCGCGCGGACCCGGCCCGGGGCCCCGGCGGTCAGCGCAGCTTGGCGGTGAGCTTCGCGCCGCCGGGCCGGTCGCTGCCGGTGAGGGTGCACGTCGCCTGGTCGTAGCCGCGCCGGTACAGCTCCGCCGAAGGGGTGAGGACGTAGCTGTAGAAGCGGCGCCCCTCGCCCTGCCGGTTCGCGGTGCGCTTGCCCGCCGCCGTGCACTGCCGGTACACGGCCTTGGAGATCTGGCTGTCCCGGGTGAAGTCGCCCTTCAGCGTCACGTCGGCGACGGCCTCCCCGTCGTGGGGCCCGTCGCACGGCCGCACGACCACCGTCCGCAGCCCCTTGGTCAGGTTGGGGTGGTCGAAGCAGGTGCCGGGTTTGAGCACCACGTACGGCAGGTCCGGGGTGTCGCCCGGCGTCGGGGAGGCGCTCGGCGGCGCCGGGCGGGTGCTCGCGGACGGGGACGGCGCGGCGGCCGCCCGGCCCGGGTCGCGGCCCGTCGCCAGCAGCGCGGTGCCCGCCCCCGTCGCGAGCAGCACCGCCCCCGCGGCGGCCGCCGCGATCCGGGCCCCCCGGTGGGTGCGCGGGCCTCCCGGCGGACCGGCCGGCGGGGAGGGCGGTATCGGGGGCGGCGGAGGCGGCGTGAAGCTCATGGGGGGAAGGATGCCGCATCCGCGCGCCCCGCAGAACGGGCCGCCGCGGGCCCGCCTGACCCGCCGTCACCCGCGGCCGTGCCGCATGTCCGGCATGTCCGGCGCGGCGCCGGGCCGTCCGCACTCCGGTCGCGACCCGGCCGCGGCGCCCGGGCCTGACACAATGGGCGGCATGTCCAGCACCAGCCCGTCCGGCACCAGCACCCACGGCACCAGCACCCCCGGCACGGCCGCCGCCGCCCGCCCCGCGGCCCCCGGCAGCACCGCGCTCGACCCCGCCGTCGCCGCCCGCCTGCGGCGCACCCCCGACGGGCTCGTCCCGGCCGTCGCCCAGCAGTACGACACCGGCGAGGTCCTCATGCTCGGCTGGATGGACGACGAGGCCCTGCACCGCACCCTCACCACCGGCCGCTGCACCTACTGGAGCCGCAGCCGCCGCGAGTACTGGGTCAAGGGCGGCACCTCCGGCCACGTCCAGCACGTGAAGTCCGTCGCCCTGGACTGCGACGGCGACACCCTGCTCGTCCGCGTCGACCAGGTCGGCGCCGCCTGCCACACCGGCGACCGCACCTGCTTCGACGCCGACGTCCTGCCGCTCGCCGCGCCGGACGCCCGGTAGTCCCCGGCCCCAGCACCCCGCACCGGCCCCCGGCAGGCCCGCAGGGCCCGCCCCCGGCGCCGGCCCGACCCGCCGACGAAGAGGTTCACCCCCATGGCCACCGGCACCGTCACCCCCGACCTCGACGCCTTCCGCAAGCTCGCCGCCGACCGCCGGGTCGTCCCCGTCACACGGCGCCTGCTCGCCGACGGCGACACCCCCGTCGGGCTGTACCGCAAGCTCGCCGCCGAACGCCCCGGCACCTTCCTGCTGGAGTCGGCCGAGAACGGCCGTTCGTGGTCCCGCTACTCCTTCGTCGGCGTCCGCAGCGCCGCCGCCCTCACCGCCGACGCCGACGGCAACGCCCGCTGGCACGGCACCCCGCCCGTCGGCATCCCCCTCGACGGCGACCCGCTGGAGGTGCTGCGCGCCACCGTCGACGCCCTCCACACCCCGCGCGACCTCCACGACGCCGACGAGCTGCCGCCGCTCACCGGCGGCATGGTCGGCTACCTCGGGTACGACGTCGTCCGCCGCCTGGAGCGGATCCCCTCCCGCACGCCGGACGACCTGGGGCTCCCCGAGCTCACCATGCTCCTCGCCACCGACCTGGCCGTCCTCGACCACGCCGACGGCACGGTGCTGCTCATCGCCAACGCGGTCAACCACGACGGCCTGCCCTCGGGCGTCGACGCCGCCCACCGCGACGCCGTCGCCCGCCTCGACGCCATGACCGCCGACCTGGCCCGCCCGGTCGACACCCACGCCTCCGTGCTCACCCCCACCGCCCCCGCCGACGCCGTCTCGCCCTTCGGCGGCAAGCCGTTCCGCCGTGCGGTGGAGGCCGTCAAGGAGCACATCCGGGCCGGCGACGCCTTCCAGGTCGTCCCCTCCCAGCGGTTCGAGGCGCCCTGCCCGGCGAGCGCCCTCGACGTCTACCGGGTGCTGCGGACCACCAACCCCAGCCCGTACATGTACCTCTTCCGCTTCCCCGGCCCCGACGGCACCGCCGAGGGCGGCTTCGACGTCGTCGGCTCCAGCCCGGAGGCCCTGGTCAAGGTCGCCGACGGCCAGGCCGTGCTGCACCCCATCGCCGGCACCCGCCACCGCGGCGCCACCCCGCAGGAGGACGCCGACCTCGCCGCCGAGCTGCTCGCCGACCCCAAGGAGCGCGCCGAGCACCTCATGCTCGTCGACCTCGGCCGCAACGACCTCGGCCGGGTCTGCGAACCGGGCAGCGTCGAGGTCGTCGACTTCATGTCGGTCGAGCGGTACAGCCACGTCATGCACATCGTCTCCACCGTCACCGGCCGCATCGCCCCCGGCCGCACCGCCTTCGACGTGCTCACCGCCTGCTTCCCCGCCGGCACGCTCTCCGGTGCCCCCAAGCCCCGCGCCATGCAGATCATCGAGGAGCTGGAGCCCACCCGGCGCGGCCTGTACGGCGGCTGCGTCGGCTACCTGGACTTCGCCGGCGACTCCGACACCGCCATCGCCATCCGCACCGCCCTGCTGCGCGACGGCACCGCCTACGTGCAGGCCGGGGCGGGCGTGGTCGCCGACTCCGACCCGGCGGGCGAGGACGCCGAGTGCCGCAACAAGGCCGCGGCGGTCCTGCGGGCCGTCGCCACCGCCGCCACCCTCCGCCCGCCCCGCTGAACCCCCCGGGCCGCCCCTCCGGACCCGTCGGACCCCCTGCGAACCCCTGCGGTGCCGGCCCCGGCGGCCGGCCCCGCGGGGGCCCGGTGGCCCGGCCCGCCGGGGGAGGGGCGACACTGGACCGGTGAACGCCACGCCCGACCCCCAGGCCGCAGCCGCCCCCGGCACCCCCGGCACCGCCCCCGCCCGCGGCGGCCGCCGCAGCCTCGCGCTGATGCTGCTGCTCACCCTCGCGGGCGCGGTGCTGGTGCTCTGGGCCGTCGGCCGGACCTGGGCCGAGGGCAGCGCCGCCGGCCTCGGCCGGGCGCACCTGTCCGTCACCGGCCGCCAGGTCTCCGGGGTGCCCGGCGCGCTGGCCCTGGTCGGCCTGGCCTCCGCCGTGGCCGTCCTCGCCGTCCGCCGCGCCGGGCGCCTCGCGGTCGGCGCGCTGGTCGCCCTCGCCGGGGCCGGCGCCGCCGTCGCGGCGGCCCTCGGCGCCGCGGACACCGCCGCCGTCGACGCCGAGGCCGCGCGCAGCACCGCCCTGGCCGCCGCCTCCGCCACCCGGGTCACCCACACCGCCTGGCCCTGGCTCGCCGTCGCCGGCGGCGTCCTGCTCTGCGCCGCCGGGCTGCTGACGCTGCTGCGCGGCCGGGACTGGCCCTCGATGTCCAGCCGGTACGACGCACCCGCCGGCCGGGCCCGCGCGCCCCGGCGCGAGGCCACCCCCGCCGACCTGTGGAACGCCCTGGACCGCGGCGAGGACCCCACCGCCCCCCGCTGAACCGGCGGCCCCGCCCCTGCCCCCGCACGGCCCGTGCCCGCCCCGGGGGCACCCTCCGGGCCCCGGCCGACCCCCGGTCGGCCGCACCCCCGGCGGTCGGGGAGAATGTCAGCGAGAACCCGTCCGTCGCCCCGCACCAGCTCCAGGGCGCCGGACACCGCCCCTACCGGCAGCAAGGAGCACCAGCAATGTCGGCATCAGCCCACGGCCACACCCCCGCCGCATGGACCGGCGTCATCATCGCCTTCATCGGCTTCATCGTGGCGGGCATGGCCGTCGTGGCCGCCACCCCGTGGCTCTTCTGGGTCGGCATCGCCCTGACCCTGGCCTCGGCCGTGATCGGCAAGGCGATGCAGATGGCCGGCCTCGGCAAGCGGCCCGCGACCTCCGGCCACTGACGCGCCGGGGTCCCGCAGCACCGGGCCCGCCGCAGCGGGCGGCCCCGGGCCGCCGGCCCGGGGCCGCCGCCCGCCCGGCCCGGCGGCCCGGCGGCCCGGCGGCCCGTCGGCGGTCCGGGCCGCACGGCTCCCGCCCGTACGGGGCCCGCCCGCACCAGTCCCGGACGGCCGCCCCCCGGCGGCCCCCGCCCCCTCGGCGCCTGCGACGGGCCCCCGCCCGCGCGCCCCGTCCCGGCGACTCCCGGCCCCCCGGGCCCCGCATCCCTGCCGCCGGGCGCGGGCAGGGGCAGAATCGTGGCGTGAACGCCCCGGCAGCCCCCACCCCCCGCCGGCCCGGCCCCCGCCGCACCGGCCGCCCCTCCGCCGCCCGCCGCCTGGCCGCCCCGCTGGCGGCCCTCGTCGCGGTCGCCCTCCCCACGCTCTACGTCGCCGCGGTCGACCCGAACGCCCCCGGCCGCTACCCCGTCTGCCCCTTCCTGCAGGCCACCGGCTGGTGGTGCCCCGGCTGCGGCGGCCTGCGCTGCGTCCACGCCCTCACCCACGGCCACCTCACCGAGGCCCTCCACGACAACCTGCTCGCGGTCCTCGCCCTGTCCGCCGCCGCCCTCCTGTGGCTGCGCTGGACCGCCGCGGCCGCCACCGGACGGCCGGTCCGCGCGCCCGCGCCCACCCGCCGCCACGCCGTCCTGCTGATCGCCGCGGCAGCCGCGTTCACCGTCGTCCGCAACCTGCCCACGGGGGCCTCGCTGGCGCCCTGACCTGCCCGCACGGCCGCCCCGGCGCGTCCGACCGGCGAGACCGCGGCGGTCCTGATGCGGGCTGTGCGCCGCTCTGCCGATACCATCGAAGGACCGGCCGCGCCCCGGACCCGGCGGATCCCCGATCCCCGCGCCCGTCCCGCAGGCCGCGACCACCCGTACGTCCGAGAGAAGGGGCGCCCCCCGTGAGCGTGCTCGACGAGATCATCGACGGAGTCCGCGAGGACCTCGCCGAGCGCCAGGCCCGCGTCTCCCTGGACGAGCTCAAGGCCCGCGCCGCCCGCGCCCCGCAGGCCAAGGACGGCGTCGCCGCCCTCCGCGGCGACGGCGTCCGCGTGATCTGCGAGGTCAAGCGCTCCAGCCCCTCCAAGGGCGCCCTCGCCGCCATCGCCGACCCCGCCGGGCTCGCCCGCGACTACGAGGCCGGCGGCGCCGCCGCGATCAGCGTCCTCACCGAGCAGCGCCGCTTCGGCGGCTCCCTCGCCGACCTCGACGCCGTCCGCGCCGCCGTGGACACCCCCGTCCTGCGCAAGGACTTCATCGTCAGCTCCTACCAGCTGTGGGAGGCCCGGGCGCACGGCGCCGACCTCGCCCTGCTGATCGTCGCCGCCCTCGACCAGCCCGCCCTGGTGTCGCTGATCGAGCGCGCCGAGTCGATCGGGCTCAGCCCGCTGGTCGAGGTCCACGACGAGGAGGAGGTCGCGCGCGCCGTCGACGCCGGGGCCCGCATCATCGGGGTCAACGCCCGCAACCTCAAGACCCTGGAGGTCGACCGCAACACCTTCGCGAACGTGGCCCCGAGCATCCCGGACCACGTCGTCAAGGTCGCCGAGTCCGGCGTGCGCGGCCCCCACGACCTCATCGCCTACGCCAACGACGGCGCCGACGCCGTCCTCGTCGGCGAGTCCCTGGTCACCGGCGGCGACCCCAAGGCCGCCGTCGCCGACCTCGTCGCGGCCGGCGCCCACCCGGCCCTGCGCCACGGGCGGGGCTGACCCGCAGGCCATGTCCCTCTCCGCCCGCCACGCACCCGGCTGCCGCCCCCGCGGCTGCCGCGCCCCGGCGCGCCGCGTCCGCGGCCGCCGCGTGCGGTACGTCATCGGCTGCGAGCCGGGCCAGGTCCAGGGCCGCCGATGGCGCCGCCGGACGCGGCAGCGGGACCACCGGGCCTGAGGGCCCGCGCCCCCGCGCACCCCCGACCGGAGGGGGAGGGGCCCGGCACACGGACGCCCCGGCCGCACGCCGCCGGTACCGCCGCACCGCGGCCGGTACCGCCACCGCCATCGGCCCACCCACAGGACACGGAGGGATCCGTCATGTCCACGGACCATTCCACCGCAGTGCAGGTTCCGGACGCCCGCGGCTACTTCGGGCGCTTCGGCGGCCGCTTCATCCCGGAGGCGCTGGTCGCCGCCGTCGAGCAGGTCGCCGAGGAGTACGAGAAGGCCAAGGCCGACCCGGCGTTCGCCGCCGAGCTGGAGGCCCTGAACCGGGACTACACCGGCCGGCCCAGCGCGCTCACCGACGTCCGCCGCTTCTCCGAACTCGCGGGCGGCGCCCGCATCCTGCTCAAGCGCGAGGACCTCAACCACACCGGCTCGCACAAGATCAACAACGTGCTCGGGCAGGCCCTGCTGACCCGGCGCATGGGCAAGACCCGCGTCATCGCGGAGACCGGCGCCGGCCAGCACGGCGTCGCCACCGCCACCGCCTGCGCCCTCTTCGGCCTCGACTGCACCGTCTACATGGGCGAGGTCGACACGCAGCGCCAGGCCCTCAACGTCGCCCGCATGCGCATGCTGGGCGCCGAGGTCGTCGCCGTGAAGTCCGGCAGCCGCACCCTCAAGGACGCCATCAACGAGGCGTTCCGCGACTGGGTCGCCAACGTCGACTCCACCCACTACCTCTTCGGCACCGTCGCCGGACCCCACCCGTTCCCGATGATGGTCCGCGACTTCCACCGCGTCATCGGCCAGGAGGCCCGCGCCCAGGTCCTGGAGCGCACCGGCCGCCTGCCCGACGCCGTCGTCGCCTGCGTCGGCGGCGGCTCCAACGCCATGGGCATCTTCCACGAGTTCATCCCCGACACCGGGGTCCGCCTGGTCGGCTGCGAGGCCGCGGGCGAGGGCGTCGACACCGCCCGCCACGCCGCCACCCTCACCAAGGGCAGCCCCGGCGTCCTCCACGGCGCCCGCAGCTACATGCTCCAGGACGAGGACGGCCAGACGGTCGAGAGCCACTCGATCTCCGCCGGCCTGGACTACCCCGGCATCGGCCCGGAGCACTCCTGGCTGAAGGACACCGGCCGCGCCGAGTACCGCCCGGTCACCGACGACCAGGCCATGCAGGCGCTGCTCCAGCTCTCCCGCACCGAGGGCATCATCCCGGCCATCGAGTCCGCCCACGCCCTGGCCGGCGCCCTGGAGCTGGGCCGCGAGCTCGGCCCCGACGCCGTCATCCTGGTCAACCTCTCCGGCCGCGGCGACAAGGACATGCACACCGCCGCCGAGTACTTCGGCCTGCTCGACGACCCGGGCCGCGAGCCCGGCGCCCCGTCCGACCGCGCCGTCGCCACCGAGGCCGACGAGAAGGCAGGGAAGTGACCGTGACCACCACCCCGAACACCGCCGCCCCCACCCGCCTGAGCGCCGCCCTCGCCGCCGCCCGGGCCGAGGGCCGCGCCGCCCTCGTCGGCTACCTCCCCGCCGGCTTCCCCACCGTCGAGGGCGGCATCCGCGCCGCCCGCGCCCTGGTCGAGGGCGGCTGCGACGCCGTCGAGATCGGCCTGCCGCACTCCGACCCGGTCCTCGACGGCCCCACCATCCAGACCGCCGACGACATCGCCCTGCGCGGCGGCGTCCGCATCGCCGACGTGCTGCGCACCGTCCGCGAGGTCGCCGCGGCCGTGGACGCCCCCGTCCTGGTCATGACGTACTGGAACCCGGTGGACCACTACGGCGCCGCCCGGTTCGCCGCCGACCTGGCCGCCGCCGGGGGAGCGGGCTGCATCCTGCCCGACCTGCCGGTCGAGGAGTCGGGGGAGTGGCGGGCCGCCGCCGCCGAGCACGGCCTGGACACCGTCTTCGTCGTCGCCCCCAGCAGTCGCGACGACCGGCTCGCGCAGATCACCGCCGCCGGCAGCGGCTTCGTCTACGCCGCCGCCGTCATGGGCGTCACCGGCACCCGCAACCAGGTCGGCCACCTCGCCGAGGACCTGGTCAAGCGGACCAAGGCCGCCACCGACCTGCCGGTCTGCGTCGGCCTCGGCGTCTCCACCGCCGAGCAGGCCGCGCAGGTCGCGGCCTTCGCCGACGGCGTCATCGTCGGCTCCGCCTTCGTGCAGCGCCTGCTCGACGCGGGGCAGGACGAGGAGGCCGGCCTCGCCGCCGTCCGCGCCCTCGCCGCCGACCTGGCCGCCGGGGTCCGCCGCCGCTGAGCCCGCACGCACGCCGCACGCCGCACGGCCCGCCGCCCCACGGGGCGGCGGGCCGTGCGCGTGTCCCGGGATGTCCCGGGATGTCCCGGGGGTTTCCGGCGCTCCCGGCGGCCGGGGCCGTCCGGGCCCGCCTGCCGGTCCCCCGTACGGGTGGACCGGGAGGCGGCCGCGCAACCACGGTGCGTGACCGTTCGTTGACCCTGCGGCAGGTTCGGTGGCGCCCTCCCTCCCCGGGCGCCGCCGCCCCGACCCCCGCGGGGGCCTGCCGGCGAGACGTCAGCGAGAGGATCGTCCGTGCCCCGGTACCAGCCCAGACTCCTGCGAGCCGTCGTGGCGGTCACCGCCCTGGTCGCCGCCGTCGGAGGCGAGGCCGCCGTCGGCCGGGCCCTGGCCGACCGCGGCGCCGAGGCGACGGGCCGCTCGGAGGCGCTGCTGCCGGCCCGCGCCGTCTCCGAGGTCCGCGCCAGCCGCGCCGAGGACGCCCTGCGCGCCGCCCTCACCGGCCGGCCGCCCGGCGCCCCGCTCACCGCCCCGGCGCTTCCGGGCACCCCGCTCACCGCCCCCGGGCCCGCCGCCCCCGGCCTGGCGGGCGCCGTGCCCGGTGCCGCGGCCGAGGGCCGCCCCGCCGTCCGGCCCGGTCTGCCGGACGTGCCCGCGGCGGCCGTCCTGCGGGCGCTGCCCGCCCGCCTGGACCGCGACGGGACCGCGATCGACGTCGGCCGCGCCGGCGCCCCGGTCACCGTCACCCTGTACGAGGACTACCGCTGCCCCGACTGCCGCCGCTTCGAGGAGGCCCAGGGCGCGGTGCTGGCCCGGCTCGCCGCCTCCGGCACCGTCCTCGTCCGCCGTGTCGTGGAGTCCTCCCTCGACGTGCGGCTCCCCGGCGACGGCGCCCACCGGGCGGCCAACGCCGCCCGCGCCGCCCTGGCGGCCGGCGGCTTCCCGCTCTACAACGCCCTGCTCTACGCGGAGCAGCCCCCCGAGCAGGAGGACGGCTACACCGTCGGCCGCCTCCTCGCCCTCGCCTCCCGGGTGCCGGGCCTGCGCGGGCCCGCCTTCGACCGGGCCGTGCGCACCCGGCGGTACGCCCCCTGGGCGGCCGCGGCGCAGCGGGCGTACGAGCGCCACGGCCGCCGCGCCGGATACGGCACGCCCGGCATGGTCGTGAACGGGCGGCCGGTCGACCTGGCGGCCCGGCCGGACCTGGCCGGCGACCCCGGCGCGCTGCGGGCCTTCCTGCTGGCGCAGGCGCGCCGCTGACCCCGTGCGCCGCCGACCCGCGGCGCACCCCGCGGCGCACCCCCGGGCCGGTGCGCCACGGCCCCGCACATCGGGATTTGCGGCCCCGGGGGAGCCGGCGCCCACGTGGCAGGTTCCACGACGGGCACCCTCCCGCCGGGCCGCCCCAAGGCCCGACCGCTCCACCGCCCGACCGCCCGACCGCCCCACCGCCGCAGCGGACGCCGCAGCCGCAGCAGCCGCACCCGACCGCACCACGCCCGCGACGACCCGGGCCGCGCTCTCTCCGAGGGGGACCACCGATGACCGCACCGCAGGACGCCATGCTCGCCCGGGACTCCGCCGCCACGCGCCCGGCACCGGCGGGGGGCCGGCTGCGGCGCGCCCTCGACGGACCCGGTGCCGCGTGGGCGTCCACCGCCGCGCGCCTCGCCCTGGCCGCCGTGTGGACGTGGGCGGGCCTGGCCAAGGTGGCCGACCCGGCCGAGGCCGCCCAGGCCGTCCGCGCCTACCGCCTGCTCCCGGAGGCCCTGGTCAAGCCCGTCGGCTACGGCCTGCCCTTCCTGGAGCTGGCCCTGGCCCTGCTGCTCCTCGCCGGCCTCGGCGTCCGGGCCGCGGCCGTCCTCTCCGCCGCGCTGCTGCTGGTCTTCATCGCCGGCATCGGCTCGGTCTGGGCCCGCGGCCTGACCATCGACTGCGGCTGCTTCGGCGGCGGCGGCCAGGTCGCCGCCTCGCAGACCCGGTACCTCCAGGAGACCCTCCGCGACACCGGCCTGCTCCTGGTGGCCGCCTGGCTCGTGTGGAAACCGCGCAGCCGCCTCTCCGCGGACGCGTGGCTGAACTCCTGACCCCGGCCGGTCCCGCTCCCCGCCCGGCCTCCCCCACCCCTCCCCTTCGCGACCGGCAGGCAGCCCATGCAGATGAGTGAGAAGAACCGAGACGGCAAGCGCAGCGCCCGCGAGAGGCTCGCCGCCGAACGCCGGGCGCAGGAGGACCGCGCCCGGCGGAAGCGGAAGCTGGTGGTGCTGGGCTCGGTGGTCGCCGTGGTCGCGGTCGCCGTCGGCGTGGGCGTCGCCGTCCAGTCCCGGCGCAGCCAGCCCGAGACCCCGGTGGCCGCCCCCTCCGGCGCCGCCGGCGACCGGAAGCTCGTCCTGCCCGACGGCGCCGCCAACGCCCCCGCGACCCTCACCGTGTACGAGGACCCCCGCTGCCCGGCCTGCCAGCTCTTCGAGAAGGCCTTCCGGCCCACCGTGGACAGGCTCAAGGACGAGGGGAAGATCGTGGTGAACTACCACATCGTGTCCTTCATCGACCGCCACGACAGCGGCACCGGCTCCAAGAACGGCGCGAACGCCCTCGCCTGCGCCCAGGACGCCGGGAGGTTCCGGGCGTACCACAACGTCCTGTACGCCAACCAGCCGCCGGAGACCGAGGACCCCTGGAGCAACCGCGGCGCCCTGATCTCCCTGGCCGGCAAGGTGCCCGGCCTCGACACGCCCGCCTTCCGGGCCTGCGTGAACGGGAACACCTACGGCGGCTGGGTCTCGGCCGTCCAGCAGGACTTCGACAAGTCCGGCTTCACCTCCACCCCCACCGTGCTGCTCAACGGCGAGTCGGTCTTCCCCCGCAAGGGCGGCCAGGACATCACCCCGGCCAACCTGAAGGCCTGGGTGGACGCCGCCAACAAGGGCAAGCGGCTCGGCACCCCGGCCTCCCCGGCTGCCTCCCCGGCGGCGTCCCCCGCCGCGAAGGCGCACGGCAGGAAGGCCCGCCGACACCACCGGCCCGCCGCGTCCCCGGCCCCCGCCGCGGCCCCGCCCGCGCCCGGCGCCGCCGCGTCCACGGCCCCCGCGTCCACCCGCTGACCCGGCCCCCGCGCCGCCTCCCGCCCCCGGCGGCGGCGCGGGTTCCACCCCGGCCGCCGCGGGTCGCGCCCCAACCGTTACGGACGCGCCGCGCCGGGCAGGGTAGCGTCTTCCTTGCCATGGACCTTGCATTCATCCCGAGCCCGTCGCGGGGCGTGATCCACCTCGGACCCCTCCCGCTGCGCGCGTACGCGTTCTGCATCATCATCGGTGTCTTCGTCGCCGTCTGGCTCGGCAGCAGGCGCTGGGTCGCCCGCGGCGGGGCCGCCCACACGGTGGGCGACGTGGCGGTCTGGGCGGTGCCCTTCGGCCTGGTCGGCGGCCGCCTGTACCACGTGGTCACCGACCACCAGCTCTACTTCGCCCCCGGCAAGCACCCGGTCGACGCGCTGAAGATCTGGAACGGCGGCCTCGGCATCTGGGGCGCCATCGCCCTGGGCGCCGTCGGCGCCTGGATCGGCTGCCGCCGCGCCGGCGTCCCGCTGCCGGCCTGGGCGGACGCCCTCGCCCCGGGCATCGCGCTCGCGCAGGCCTGCGGCCGCTGGGGCAACTGGTTCAACCAGGAGCTCTTCGGCAGGCCCACCACCCTGCCGTGGGGCCTGCGGATCGACTACGACCACCGCCCCGACGCCACCAAGGCGCTCGCCACCTACCACCCGACGTTCCTCTACGAGTCGCTGTGGTGCGTCGGCGTCGCCCTGCTGGTCATCTGGGCCGACCGCCGCTTCCGCCTCGGCCACGGCCGCGCCTTCGCCCTGTACGTCGCCGCGTACACCGTCGGCCGCTTCTGGATCGAGTACCTGCGCGTCGACGAGGCCCACCACATCCTGGGCCTGCGGCTCAACGACTGGACGTCCATCGTCGTCTTCGTCGGCGCCGTCGTGTACATGGTGGTCTCCGCCCGGCTGCGCCCCGGCCGGGAGACCGTCGTGGACCCCGCGGCCGCCGGGAGCCCTGAGGCCGCCGGGAGCCCCGAGGCCGCCGAGGCCGCGGACGACGAGCCCGGGACGCCCGCCGCCGCGCCCGCCCAGGACCCCGCGGACGGCCCCGCCCCCCGCCGGGGCCCCGCCGACGCCGCGCTGGCCGAGGCCGCCCGCATCGACGAGGAGAAGGCCGGCGGGGAGGCCGCCGCCGCGGACCGCGACCGCGCCCCGGGGGCCGGCAAGCGCACCTGACGCCGCCCGCAGGCCCCGTCCGAGGCTGACCGTACCCGCTGTGACCAGCGGGTACGGTCAGCCTCTCCTTGCTGGAAAGAAAATCTGCCGCGCATTACGTTCGACTCCGGCAGAGCCCCGCGAGGGGGTGGCACAGCCCCGCGAGGGGGCGGCGGGGACCCGGACGGGGGCCCGGCGACGGGACGGAGACACACGTGGCATCGACGATCGGCGGACCGGCTGCGGAGGCGGTGGCGGCCGAGGCCCACCACCACAGCCACCGCGACGTGAACGGCGGCTGGCTGCGCCCCGCCGTCTTCGGCGCGATGGACGGCCTGGTCTCCAACGTCGCTCTGATGACCGGCGTCGTCGGCGGTGACGCCTCCCGCACCACCGTGATCCTGGCGGGCCTGGCAGGCCTCGCGGCCGGCGCCTTCTCCATGGCCGCCGGAGAGTACACCTCGGTGGCCTCGCAGCGGGAGCTGGTCGAGGCGGAGCTGGAGGTGGAGCGCCGGGAGCTGCGCCGCAACCCGCACGACGAGCTGGCCGAGCTGGCGCAGCTGTACGTGTCGCGGGGCGTGGAGCCGCGGCTCGCCGCGGAGGTGGCCCGCCAGCTGTCCGCCGACCCCGACCAGGCGCTGGAGATCCACGCCCGCGAGGAGCTGGGCGTCGACCCGCACGACCTGCCGTCGCCGCTGCTGGCGGCGGTCTCCTCCTTCGGCGCGTTCGCGGTGGGCGCGCTGCTGCCCGTGCTGCCGTACCTGCTGGGCGCGACCTCCCTGCTGCCCGCCCTGGCCGTGGCGATGCTCGGGCTCTTCCTGTGCGGCGCCGTCGTCTCCCGGGTGACCGCGCGGACCTGGTGGTACAGCGGGCTGCGCCAGCTGCTGCTGGGCGGCTCGGCGGCCGGCCTCACCTACCTGCTGGGACGGCTGATCGGCAGCGGCATCGGCTGACCCCGCGCCCGGCCCCTCCCGCTCCCTCCGCCCGCCGCATGATTATGCGGCGGGCGGAGTGACGTTCCACACACGACGTTTTCGGTGCCGCCTCCCCTACCATCGGAGGACCAGGCGGGCTGCCCCTCGCGGGGCCCGGCGCAGCGTCGCGCGGCCCGCCTGCAACGCAGGTGTTTCGCTGCGGTTTCACCCTGTATCGCAGGGGGCACACTTCCGGGGACGTGCGGGTGACCCTTCGTCGTCACCGGATGCCCCTACCGGCGGGTAATAGCGCCTGACCAGGGCGTGCGTCCACATCCTGGACGCGGTATTCCACTTCCCGGTACGCCCGGCATCATGTAACCTGCACGAAATCGCAGAGGGCCAACGTCGTCTCTCTGGCGCAAGCGAACAGCCAAAAGACGACGACGGGAGAGCCGATGCTGTCTGCGTCCATGCGCTCCGGGCCCTACGCGGCCGTGAAGGACGCGCGCCCCGCTGCCCAGGGCCTGTACGACCCGCGCAACGAGCACGACGCCTGCGGCGTGGGCTTCGTGGCGACGCTGACCGGCACCGCGGACCACCGCATCGTCGAGCAGGCGCTCACCGTGCTCCGCAACCTCGAGCACCGCGGCGCCACCGGATCCGAGCCCGACTCGGGCGACGGCGCCGGCATCCTCACCCAGGTGCCCGACGCGTTCCTCCGCGCCAACACCGCCTTCGCCCTGCCCCCCGCGGGCGCCTACGCCGTCGGCATCGCCTTCCTCCCCGACGAGGACGCCGCCGACGCCGCCGCCGTGGAGAGGATCGAGGCCATCGCCGCCGAGGAGGGCCTCACCGTCCTCGGCTGGCGCGATGTGCCCGTCACCCCCGACCTGCTCGGCGCCACCGCCCGCTCGGTCATGCCCCGCTTCCGGCAGCTCTTCCTCGCGGACGCGAGCAGCGGTACGAGCCTCGCGGACGCGAGCAGCGGTACGAGCCCCGCGGACGCGGGCGGCGCCACGAGCCCCGCCGACACCGGGGGCCGCCGCACCGGCATCGCCCTCGACCGGGTCGCCTTCGTCGTCCGCAAGCGCGCCGAGCGCGAGGCCGGCGTCTACTTCCCCTCGCTCTCCGCCCGCACCCTGGTCTACAAGGGCATGCTCACCACCGGGCAGCTGGAGCCGTTCTTCCCGGACCTCTCCGACCGCTCCTACGCCTCCGCCCTCGGCCTGGTCCACTCCCGGTTCTCCACCAACACCTTCCCGAGCTGGCCGCTCGCCCACCCGTACCGCTTCGTCGCCCACAACGGCGAGATCAACACGGTCAAGGGCAACCGCAACTGGATGCGCGCCCGCGAGTCCCAGCTCGCCACGGACCTCATCCCGGGGGACCTCGACCGGATCTTCCCGGTCTGCACCCCCGACCACTCCGACTCCGCCTCCTTCGACGAGGTCCTGGAGCTCCTCCACCTCGGCGGCCGCTCCCTGCCGCACGCGGTGCTGATGATGATCCCGGAGGCGTGGGAGAACCACGCCACGATGGACCCGGCCCGCCGGGCCTTCTACCAGTACCACTCCAACCTCATGGAGCCCTGGGACGGCCCGGCCTGCGTCACCTTCACCGACGGCACGCAGATCGGCGCCGTCCTCGACCGCAACGGCCTGCGCCCGGCCCGCTACTGGGTCACCGAGGACGGCCTCGTCGTCCTCTCCTCCGAGGTCGGCGTCCTGGACATCCCCCAGGAGAACGTCGTGCGCAAGGGCCGCCTCCAGCCCGGCCGGATGTTCCTGCTCGACACCGCCGAGCACCGCATCGTCGAGGACGACGAGATCAAGTCCGCCCTCGCCGCCGAGCACCCCTACGCCGAGTGGCTCGCCGCCGGGCAGATCCAGCTCGGCCGCCTCCCCGAGCGCGAGCACATCGTCCACACCCACGCCTCGGTCACCCGCCGCCAGCAGACCTTCGGCTACACCGAGGAGGAGCTGCGCGTCCTGCTGGCCCCCATGGCCCGCACCGGCGCCGAGCCCATCGGCTCCATGGGCACCGACACGCCCATCGCCGCCCTGTCCGAGAAGCCGCGGCTGCTCTTCGACTACTTCACCCAGCTCTTCGCGCAGGTCACCAACCCGCCGCTGGACGCCATCCGCGAGGAGCTCGTCACCTCCCTCGCCTCCAACCTCGGCCCCGAGGGGAACCTCCTCAAGGCCGAGCCGGCGTCCTGCCGCACCGTCGCCGTGCCCTTCCCGGTGATCGACAACGACGAGCTCGCCAAGCTCGTCCACATCAACGCCGACGGCGACCAGCCCGGCCTCAAGGCCGTCACCCTCTCCGGCCTCTACCGCGTCTCCGGCGGCGGGGCGGCCCTGGCCGACCGCCTGGAGCGGATCGCCGCCGAGGCCGACGCCGCCATCGCCGACGGCGCCCGCATCATCGTGCTCTCCGACCGGCACTCCGACGCCGAGCACGCCCCCATCCCCTCCCTGCTCCTCACCTCCGCCGTCCACCACCACCTCATCCGCACCAAGCAGCGCACCCAGGTGTCCCTGCTGGTCGAGGCCGGCGACGTCCGCGAGGTCCACCACGTCGCGCTCCTCATCGGCTACGGCGCGGCGGCGGTCAACCCCTACCTCGCCATGGAGTCCGTCGAGGACCAGGTCCGCTCCGGCGTCTTCATCGAGGGCGTCGAGCCCGAGCGCGCCATCGGCAACCTCATCAAGGCCCTCGGCAAGGGCGTCCTCAAGGTCATGTCCAAGATGGGCATCTCCACCGTCGCCTCCTACCGCGGCGCCCAGGTCTTCGAGGCCATCGGCCTCTCCCAGGAGCTGGTCGACGCCTACTTCGCCGGCACCACCACCAAGCTCGGCGGCATCGGCCTGGAGGAGGTCGCCCGCGAGGTCGCCGCCCGCCACGCCAAGGCCTACCCCGCCTCCGGCCTCTCCTCCGCGCACCGCGCCCTGGAGATCGGCGGCGAGTACCAGTGGCGCCGCGAGGGCGAGCCCCACCTCTTCGACCCCGAGACCGTCTTCCGGCTCCAGCACTCCACCCGCGCCCGCCGCTACGACATCTTCAAGCAGTACACCGGGCGCGTGAACGAGCAGTCCGAGCGGCTCATGACCCTGCGCGGCCTGTTCAGGCTCAAGGACGGCGAGCGCCCGCCGGTCCCGATCGACGAGGTCGAGCCCGTCTCCGAGATCGTCAAGCGGTTCTCCACCGGCGCCATGTCCTACGGCTCCATCTCCGCCGAGGCCCACGAGACCCTCGCGATCGCCATGAACCGCCTCGGCGGCAAGTCCAACACCGGCGAGGGCGGCGAGGACCCCGAGCGCCTCCACGACCCCGCGCGCCGCTCCGCGATCAAGCAGGTCGCCTCCGGCCGCTTCGGCGTCACCAGCGAGTACCTCGTCAACGCCGACGACATCCAGATCAAGATGGCCCAGGGCGCCAAGCCCGGCGAGGGCGGCCAGCTCCCCGGCCACAAGGTCTACCCCTGGGTCGCGAGGACCCGGCACTCCACCCCCGGCGTCGGCCTCATCTCCCCGCCGCCCCACCACGACATCTACTCCATCGAGGACCTCGCCCAGCTCATCCACGACCTCAAGAACGCCAACCCGGCCGCGCGCATCCACGTGAAGCTCGTCTCCGAGGTCGGCGTCGGCACGGTCGCGGCGGGCGTCTCCAAGGCCCACGCCGACGTCGTCCTCGTCTCCGGACACGACGGCGGCACCGGCGCCTCCCCCCTCACCAGCCTCAAGCACGCCGGCGGCCCCTGGGAGCTCGGCCTCGCCGAGACCCAGCAGACCCTGCTCCTCAACGGCCTGCGCGACCGCATCGTCGTCCAGACCGACGGCCAGCTCAAGACCGGCCGCGACGTCGTGATCGCCGCCCTCCTCGGCGCCGAGGAGTTCGGCTTCGCCACCGCGCCGCTCGTCGTCTCCGGCTGCATCATGATGCGCGTCTGCCACCTCGACACCTGCCCCGTCGGCGTCGCCACCCAGAACCCCGTCCTGCGCGAGCGCTTCACCGGCAGGCCCGAGTTCGTCGAGACCTTCTTCGAGTACATCGCCGAGGAGGTCCGCGAGCTCCTCGCCGAGCTCGGCTTCCGCACCGTCGAGGAGGCCGTCGGCCGCGCCGAGCTCATCGACGCCACCCGCGCCGTCGACCACTGGAAGGCCGCCGGACTCGACATCGCCCCCCTCCTCCACGTCCCCGCCCTCCCCGAGGGCGCAGCCCTGCACCGCACCACCGAGCAGGACCACGGACTCGACAAGGCCCTCGACAACCAGCTCATCACGCTGTGCGCCGAGGCGCTGGAGCACGGCGAGGCCGTCCGGGTCCAGCTCCCCATCCGCAACGTCAACCGCACGGTCGGCACCATGCTCGGCCACGAGGTGACCAAGCGGTACCGCGGCGAGGGCCTGCCCGAGGGCACCATCGACGTCACCTTCACCGGCTCCGCCGGCCAGTCCTTCGGCGCCTTCGTCCCCCGGGGCGTCACCCTGCGCCTGGAGGGCGACGCCAACGACTACGTCGGCAAGGGCCTCTCCGGCGGCGTCCTCGTCGTCCGCCCCTCCCGCGACGCCGCCGCCATCGGCGCCGACGCCCAGAACCACGTCATCGCCGGCAACACCATCGGCTACGGGGCCACCGCCGGCCGCATCCACCTGCGCGGCAAGGCCGGCGAGCGCTTCGCCGTCCGCAACTCCGGCGCCACCCTCGTCGTCGAGGGCGTCGGCGACCACGGCTGCGAGTACATGACCGGCGGACGCGTCGTCGTCCTCGGCGAGACCGGGCGCAACTTCGCGGCCGGCATGTCCGGCGGCGTCGCCTACGTCCTGGACCTGCGGCCCTCCCACGTCAACGGCGGCATGGTCGGCATCGAGGCCCCCGACGAGGCCGACCGCGCCTGGCTGCGCGAGACCGTCCAGCAGCACTACGAGGAGACCGGCTCCACCGTCGCCGCCGCCCTCCTCGCCGACTGGGGCTCCGGCGTCTCCCGGTTCTCCAAGATCATGCCCAGGGACTACAAGGCAGTGCTCGCCGCCAAGGAAGCCGCCGAGCGCGACGGACTCTCCGAGTCCGAGACCACTGCGAAGATGATGGAGGCGGCTCATGGCTGACCCGAAGGGATTCCTCACCACCCCGCAGCAGCACGCCGAGCGCAGGCCGGTCGACGTCCGCATCCGGGACTGGAACGAGGTCTACGTCGAGCGCAGCCTGCTCCCCATCATCACCAAGCAGGCCGGCCGCTGCATGGACTGCGGCATCCCGTTCTGCCACAACGGCTGCCCGCTGGGGAACCTCATCCCCGAGTGGAACGACCTCGCCTGGCGCGACGACTGGGCCGGCGCCATCGAGCGCCTCCACGCCACCAACAACTTCCCCGAGTTCACCGGCCGGCTCTGCCCCGCACCCTGCGAGTCCGCCTGCGTCCTCGGCATCAACCAGAACCCGGTGACCATCAAGAACGTCGAGGTCACCATCATCGACAAGGCCTGGGAGAACGGCGACGTCACGCCGCAGATCCCCGACCGCCTCTCCGGCAAGACCGTCGCCGTCGTCGGCTCCGGCCCGGCCGGCCTCGCCGCCGCCCAGCAGCTCACCCGCGCCGGCCACACCGTCGTCGTCTACGAGCGCGCCGACCGCGTCGGCGGCCTGCTGCGCTACGGCATCCCCGAGTTCAAGATGGAGAAGCGGCACGTCAACCGGCGCGTCGAGCAGATGCGCGCCGAGGGCACCCGCTTCCGCACCGGCGTCCACGTCGGCGAGGACATCACCGGCCAGCAGCTCCGCGAGCGCTTCGACGCCGTCGTCGTCGCCGCCGGCGCCACCACCGCCCGCGACCTGCCCGTCCCCGGCCGCGAGCTGAACGGCATCCACCAGGCCATGGAGTACCTGCCGCTCGCCAACAAGGTGCAGGAGGGCGACTTCGTCGAGCCCCCCATCACCGCCGCGGGCAAGCACGTCGTCGTCATCGGCGGCGGCGACACCGGCGCCGACTGCGTCGGCACCGCCCACCGCCAGGGCGCCGCCTCCGTCACCCAGCTGGAGATCATGCCCCGGCCCGCCGACCAGCGGCCCGAGCACCAGCCCTGGCCCACCATGCCCATGACCTACAAGGTCACCTCCGCCCACGAGGAGGGCGGCGAGCGCGTCTACGCCGTCAACACCACCCGCTTCACCGGGGACGAGCACGGGAACGTCCAGGAACTCCACCTCGTCGAGGTCGAGTTCAGGGACGGCCGCTTCCAGCCCGTCGAGGGCACCGAGCGCAGCATCCCCGCCCAGCTCGTCACCCTCGCCATGGGCTTCACCGGCACCGACCAGGCCAACGGCCTCGTCGAGCAGCTCGGCGTCGACCTCGACGCCCGCGGCAACATCGCCCGCGACCAGAGGTTCGCCACCAACCAGGACGGCGTCTTCGTCTGCGGCGACGCCGGCCGCGGCCAGTCCCTCATCGTCTGGGCCATCGCCGAAGGACGCTCCGCGGCAGCCGCCGTCGACGCCTACCTCGGCGGCACCGCCTCCCTGCCCGCCCCCATCCGGCCCACCGACCGGCCCCTCACCGTCTGACGGGCCCCGCACGGCCCCGGCCCGCCATGGGGGAGCGGGCCGGGGACACCGACGCCGCGGCGCCTGCCCCACCCCGACCGCACCGGAGCAGGCGCCGCGGCACCCCTGTGTCCGGTCCTCCACGACGGCCCCTCTGCCGGCGACCCCCTGCCAGGGCCCCCTGCTGGGGACCTCCTGCCAGGGACCTCCTGCCAGGGCTTTCTACCAGGGCCGCGCCTCCAGCGGTGCCGCCGTCACCGCGTCCAGCACCGTCCGCGAGCCCAGCGGCCGCGCCAGCGCCACCGTCACCGGATCCACCAGCAGTTCCGACGTGCACGGTCCCCCGGCGTCGCGACTCCATCCCCCGACCACCACCACCCGGTCGGTCTCGTACACCCGCACCCCCCAGCCCGTGGCGCACCCGCCGTGCCCGGTCCCCACCGTCAGCCGCCGGTCCCCGGGCGCCGCCGGGGCCACGTACTCCACCGCCTCCCTGCC
This sequence comes from Streptomyces sp. NPDC001380, assembly GCF_042895785.1. NCBI lineage: Bacteria > Bacillati > Actinomycetota > Actinomycetes > Kitasatosporales > Streptomycetaceae > Streptomyces > Streptomyces sp. NPDC001380. The sequence continues at coordinate 225,491 of NZ_JBIAWP010000002.1, forward strand.
CGGCCCGGAGTACTCCGCCTCCGGCAGCGCACCCAGGGCCGGGCCGTTCCCCGCCGTCGCCACCCGCACCACCGGCCGGTCGTACCCCCGCACCGTGAACAGCCACGCCGGGACGGTCGCCCGGCCCCTGCTGGTCGCCAGCCGGGCCGTCCCCGGCCGCACGGCCGTCACCACCAGGCGGTGTCCCGTGCAGCGCGCCGAGCAGGCCGGCCGCAACCGCGTCAGCCCCGCGTAGGCGTCCCGTGCCGACAGCACCCCCACCGACGCCCGGGAGCCGTCCGCCCACACCACCGCCCCCTCCGGGCCGCCCGACCGCGGCAGCGCCGCCCGCAGCTCGAACAGGCCCCCGTCGAACGCCCGGCGGTCCGCCACGTCGCGGAACCCGCCCTCCGGCGGCACCGACAGCGCCCCCAGCGGGTGGTACCCCGACCGCCACGCGCGCTCCGCCGCCGAACCCGGCCACGCACGTGCCACCGCCGCCGCCCGGTCCCGGAAGAGCTCCTGCTCCCGCCGGGCGGACCCCGCCTCCGACGGCCCCCGCGCCGCCACCCCCCACGCGATCCCCCCGCCCAGCACCAGAAGGGCCGCCACCGCCACCGCCACACGCCTCACCAACATGCCTGATCCCCCTGCACGGCATCCCTGCGGAACCCCGACGGCCCCGCGGACACCCCTGGGACGCGACCGCCCCCGGCCCGGTTCCGCGGAACCGGGCCGGGGGCGGCAGGGCACACCCGGGCGGGACGCACGCCCGCAGGACGCGTCCGGGGGGAGGGGCGTCAGAACACCGGCACGCCCTCGCGCACCAGGCGCCAGTCCACCGAGGCGAAGTCCGCCGGGTCGATGACGCCCTTCGCCTTCACCCACGAGATCATCGTGTTGCGGATCTCCTCCGAGTTCGTCCACAGCACCGGCGCCGTCGCCACGTGCGGGAAGTTGCCGCCGCCGTTCGCCCGGTAGTTGTTCACCGCCAGCACGAACTCCGCCGCGGGGTCGACCGGCTTCCCCTCGAAGGACAGGTTCACGATCCGCTGGCCCACCGGCTTCGAGATGTCCACGTCGTACGACACGCCGTACACCGAGTCGAAGTTGTAGTCCGGCGTGTTCCCCGCGTTCGTCAGCGTCGCCTTGTCCACCGGCGCGCCCACCGGCACCTGCGCGAAGTACCGCATCGAGAACTCGAGGTAGTCCTTGATCTGGGCACCCGTCAGCTTCCGGGCCTCCAGGGTGTTCTCGAAGACGTAGAGCCCCGCCGCGTCCCGCAGCTTCACCTCGCCCGCCGGGATCGCCGCCGTCCGGTTGAACGGCGCCGCCTGCGCCAGCACCGGCAGCGAGGCGTACGCCGTGCCCGCCAGGGCCGCCTTCACCGCGTCCGCCTGCACCCGCCCGATCAGGTCGATGATCGGCGTGTCCGTGAACGGCGCCTCCGCGATCGACAGCGTCTCCTTGCAGGTGCCGATGACCTGGTTGACGTACGCCACGACCTTCTTGTGCTCCGCCGCCAGCAGCGACACCACCGCCGGGTCCTCCGGCACCGTGTTCGAGTTGACGACCGTGGAGCGCACCCCGGTCACCTCCCACGACCCGTGCACGAACTCCGCGTCGAAGTCGAACCGCGTCAGCCGCTCGCCCCACTTCAGGGGCTCCGAGATGACGACGTTCCGGCCCGTCTCCTTGTTCGCCACGATCCGCTGCGGGATCTCCACGTGCGCGTGGCCGATCAGCATCGCGTCGATGCCCGGCACCTGCTCCGCGACCGCCACACCCGCGTTCTCCGGCCACGGCACCTGGTCGCCGTAGCTCGACGGCTGGTCCGCACCCGTGTGCGCCGACACGATCACCACGTCGGCACCCGCCGCCCGCAGCTTCGGCACCCACACCTTCGCCAGCTCCACGATGCCGCCGAACGTCATCCTCCCCCGGACGTTCGCCCTGTCCCACACCGCGATGCCCGGGTTCGTCAGGCCGAGGATGCCGACCTTGATGTTCGGGCCCCGGCGCGACGACACCGTCCGGATCACGTACGGCGGGAACGCCGGCTTCTCGGTCCTCGCGTCCAGCGCGTTCGCCCCCAGCAGCGGGAAGTCGCACTGCTTCTCGAACGCCCGCAGCACCGGGATGCCGTAGTTGAACTCGTGGTTGCCCAGCGCCGCCGCGTCGTAGCCGATGTGGTTCATCGCCAGCGCCATCGGGTGCACCGGCGCCAGCCGGCCGCCCTCCGTGATCGGCTCCACGCGCGCGTAGTAGTAGCTGAGCTGGGTGCCCTGGATCGTGTCGCCCGCGTCGATCAGCAGCGTCCGGTGGCGCCCCTTCTCCTCACGGATCCCGTTCACCAGCGTCGAGATCTTCGCCAGGCCGACGTCGTTGTGCGCCTTGTCGTCGTACTCCGCGTCCGTGAAGTAGTCCCAGTTCAACACGTTGCCGTGCAGGTCCGTCGTCCCCATCACGGTGAACGACTCGGTGATCCGGCTCCCCGGCTTCCTCGCCGGCTCGGCCGCACCGGCCGGCTGCGCCGCGGCCGCCGACACACCGCCGGCCAGCGCGGCACCGGCCGCGGCCGCAGTGGAACGGGCCACGAAATCACGACGGTTGAGGGGCATGCATACTCTCCAGAACAGGGCGGGATCGGCCGGAAAGGGTCAGGGAGGGCCGAAACGGGACAGGGGAGGGCCGCCGCCCGGCCGATACGCCCGGGCGACGCGCGTAGAAGTCTGCACCCCCATCAGCCCCCCGCGATAGACCCTTCAGGTTTCGATCGGATGAGCGCCCGGCAAAGACACCCCGCCGCCCCCGTATCCGCAGAGTTCAGCCACGCGTCCGCTGACCGACATGTGGCGGACCGCCGACGCTTCGGCCCTACGCGCCGGTAATCCCTAGGCTCGGACCATGCGCCGAGCAAAAATCGTCTGCACCCTCGGGCCCGCCGCCGACGGCTACGACCAGATCAAGGCCCTGGTCGACGCCGGCATGGACGTCGCCCGCCTCAACCTCAGCCACGGAACCCACGCCGAGCACGAAGAACGCTACCGCCGCGTCCGCAAGGCCTCCGACGAGACCGGCCGCAGCGTCGGCATCCTCGCCGACCTCCAGGGACCCAAGATCCGCCTCGGCACCTTCGCCGAGGGCCCCGTCCTCCTGGAACGCGGCGACGACTTCACCATCACCACCGAGGACGGCGTCGAGGGCGACCGCACCATGTGCGGCACCACCTACCGCGGCCTCGCCGCCGACGTCACCCGCGGCGAACGCATCCTCGTCGACGACGGCCGCGTCACCCTCGAGGTCACCGAGGTCGACGGACCCCGCGTCCACTGCATCGTCATCGAGGGCGGCATGGTCTCCGACCACAAGGGGCTCAACCTCCCCGGCGTCGCCGTCGGCGTCCCCGCGCTCTCCGACAAGGACGTCGCAGACCTGCGCTGGGCCCTCCGCACCGGCGCCGACATGGTCGCCCTCTCCTTCGTCCGCACCGGCCGCGACGCCGACGACGTCCGCCGCGTCATGGACGAGGAGGGCCGCCGCGTCCCCGTCATCGCCAAGATCGAGAAGCCCCAGGCCGTCGACAACCTCGACTCCGTCATCGAGGCCTTCGACGGCTTCATGGTCGCCCGCGGCGACCTCGGCGTCGAGATGCCCCTCGAACAGGTCCCCCTCGTCCAGAAGCGCGTCATCGCCCTCGCCCGCCGCAACGCCAAGCCGGTCATCGTCGCCACCCAGATGCTCGACTCGATGATCAACGCCTCCCGCCCCACCCGCGCCGAGGCCAGCGACGTCGCCAACGCCGTCCTCGACGGCACCGACGCCGTCATGCTCTCCGGCGAGACCAGCGTCGGGAAGTACCCCGTCGAGACCGTCAGGACCATGGCCCGCATCATCACCGCCGTCGAGGACGACGTCCTCGCCCAGGGCCTCCCCCCGCTCGCCGCCTCCGGCAAGCCCCGCACCCAGGGCGGCGCCGTCGCCCGCGCGGCCGCCGAGATCGGCGACTTCCTCGACGCCGAGTTCCTGGTCGCCTTCACCCAGAGCGGCGACACCGCCCGCCGCCTCGCCCGCTACCGCTCGCCCATCCCCGTCCTCGCCTTCACCTACGAACCCGCCGTCCGCAGCCGCCTCGCCCTCACCTGGGGCGTCGAGACCTTCCTCGGCCCCCTCGCCGCCAACACCGACGAGATGGTCGAGCAGGTCGACGCCCAGCTGCTGAAGATCGGCCGCTGCCAGAAGGGCGACACCGTCGTCATCACCGCCGGCTCCCCGCCCGGACTCGCCGGCCGCACCAACCTCGTCCGCGTCCACCACGTCGGCGAGGACGACGCCCCCCGGCAGCACTGACACCCCGCACCACCACGGGCACCGCCCGTGCCGCCTGAACCACCGCACCACCCGAACCACCGCACCACCCGAACCACCGCACCAGCCCCGGCACCGGCCCCACCGGCCCGTGCCCCTCCGCGGCGCACACCCCGACGCCGCAGCCCTGCAGGGCCCGGACGCCCCACCACCCCCGGCGGCGCCCGGGCCTCAGTACTTCGCCCCCACGAACCGGTCCATCAGCGCCACCGACCCCCGCCGCGCCACCGACACGTTCACCGCCGCGCCGGCCCGCCGCGCGACCCGCCACTCCACGCCCACGGCGTCCAGCGTGTCGGTGAAGAGCCGCACGATGTCGGCGGAGGTGTTGGTGAAGAAGTACCGCGGGTACTCGTACCGCTTCCTCTCGCCCGCCACCGTCCGCGTGGCCCAGTTGGTGATCCGGCACCCGTCGGAGTGGATCAGCCCCCGGATGAGGGGCCACGGGTGGCGCCGCACGATCTCCCGCTGCCAGGGCTCCAGGGTGATCTCGCGCTCGTGCTTCCTGCCGGGGCCGTGCTGGGGGAGCATGCACACCCAGTGCCGGGTGTGCGACTCGACGTCGGTGCATCCCCTCCGCCTGCGCCGACGGGTGGCGTACCGGGGGAGGACCGCTTTCACCGCTGCCTCCGCGGCCTCGATCAGCCCCGGCCAGGCGTCGCAGCAGGAGATCGCCAGGTGGTGCTGCCTCTTCCTGGACACGATGTGCCCGTCGCCCAGATACAGGCCGAGGACATAGGCGTAGGCGTCCTCCGGGAACGGTGCTCCGTCGCACCGGGGGCAGAAGCTCTCGCGAGGAGGGGCGGGGACGCCCCGCACCACCCTGTCCCGGTGCACCCAGTACCCCACCGTGCCGCGCGGAATTCCGTAGCGCGCGGAAACCTCCCGGTACGGTTCTCCCGCCCGGCAGTCCCGGAGGACCTGATTGCGGATTTCGATCGGCCATGTCATGGCGTCCACGATGCGAGATCCCCGCGAGGCGGCTCAGGACATTCGGGGAACGTCCATTCGATCGGGTGGAGTGCGTCAACGGTCCTGCGCGTGCATGACTCTCGAGAGTGATTGACGTGCTGCGCCCCGGCCACAGGGGTCGGGCCTCGAATCCGGAGGCGCTCCCGAAGCCGATCAGCCGCGGAGCGACCCGTCCTTGGACGGGCATTGCCGTGTGCCCAAGGGGGCCGGAGCGGGCCCACGCAGCCGCTGGAGAGGGAGTTCCGGAGAAGCGCGCCGATTCCCCGACCGGTTCACCGAACCTGGTGAAAAACGGGCCACCGACTTGCGCCCTTGGAAACGAAGGAAAAGTGCCCCGGGTGGGACTCGAACCCACACTGAATATCTTTTGAGGATATCGTCTCTGCCGATTGGACTACCGGAGCCTGCGGGAATCGAAGGTCGAGGGAGCCCCGCTGCCGACCAAACATACCGTGTCTGGGTACCCTCGTGCATGCAGCACCCGGCCTGAACGAGGAGCCCCGTGAGCACCGCCGACGAGCAGAACGAGCCCGTGTCGTCCCAGATCACCCGCATCGTCATCGCCGAGGACGAGGCGCTGATCCGCATGGACCTCAAGGAGATGCTGGAGGAGGAGGGCTACACCGTCGTCGGTGAGGCCGGGGACGGCGAGGAGGCGGTGAAGCTCGCCGAGGAGCTCCGCCCCGACCTGGTGATCCTCGACGTCAAGATGCCGGTCCTGGACGGCCTGTCCGCCGCCGAGCGGATCCACGAGGCCCACATCGCGCCGACGCTGATGCTGACGGCGTTCTCGCAGCGCGAGCTGGTGGACCGGGCGCGGGACGCGGGTGCGATGGCCTACATCGTGAAGCCGTTCAGCAAGAGCGACCTGGTGCCGGCGATCGAGATGGCCGTGTCGCGGTACACCGAGATCCGGGCGCTGGAGGACGAGATCGCGGACCTGAACCAGCGCCTGGAGACGCGGAAGCTGGTGGACCGGGCGAAGAGCGTGCTGCAGACGAAGTTCGGCCTGTCGGAGCCGGCGGCGTTCCGCTGGATCCAGAAGACGTCGATGGACCGCCGGATGACGATGCGGGCCGTGGCGGAGGCCGTGATCGAGGAGGGCGAGGCGCAGGACCGGAAGAAGTCCGAGAACGGGCAGTAGCCCCTCACGGCCCCTTCCGGCGTCCTCGCGGGGTCCGTGCACGGAGGGGCCCGGCCGCTGGTGCGGCCGGGCCCCTCCGTGGGTGCGGGGTGCGGGTCAGTCCTCGCCGAGGTAGGCCTTGCGGACGGACTCGTCGTGGAGGAGGTCGCGTCCGGTGCCGGAGAGGACGACGCGGCCGGTCTCCATGACGTGGCCCTGGTCGGCGAGGGAGAGCGCGGCCTGGGCGTTCTGCTCGACGAGCAGGATGGTGGTGCCGGTGGCGCGCAGCTCGGTGATGGTGGACATGATCTTCTGCATCATGATGGGGGAGAGGCCCATGGAGGGCTCGTCCAGCATGAGCAGTTTGGGCTGGGACATGAGGGCCCGGCCCATGGCGAGCATCTGCTGCTCGCCGCCGGAGAGGGTGCCTGCGGCCTGCCTGCGGCGTTCGCCGAGGATGGGGAAGAGGTCGTAGGCCTTCCGGACGTCCTTCTGGATGCCGGCGGCGTCGCGGCGGAGGAAGGCGCCGAGGAGGAGGTTCTCCTCGATGGTCATCCGGGGGAAGATGTGCCGGCCCTCGGGGGAGTGGGCGAGGCCGAGGGAGACGATCCGGTGGGCGGGGACGCCGTTGAGGGGCTTGCCCTCGAAGCGGATCTGCCCGCCGACGGGCTTGAGGAGTCCGGAGAGGGTGCGCAGGGTGGTGGTCTTGCCGGCGCCGTTGGTGCCGATGAGGGTGACGACCTCGCCGGCGTCGACCTTGAAGCTGATGCCCTTGACGGCTTCGATCTTGCCGTAGGCGACGCGGAGGTCCTCGACTTCGAGCAGGGCGGTCACTTGGGGTCCTCCTGGGAGGCGGGGGTGGAGCGGGGGGCGCTGTCCTCGGCGGTGCCGTCGCTCGCGGCCCCGGTCGCGGGCTCGGTCGCGGGCGCGGTTGCGGCCCCGGCGGCGTGCTCCTCGGCGGCGGCGACCTCGGCGGCCTCGTCGGCGCCGGGGGCGCCCTCGAAGGGCGTGCCGAGGTAGGCGGCGATGACGCGTTCGTCGCTCTGGACGGTGGCGGAGTCGCCCTCGACCAGCTTCTGGCCCTGGACGAGGACGGCGGTGCGGTCGCAGAGGTTGAAGATGAACCGCATGTCGTGCTCGATGACGAGGACGGCGACGCCCTGGTCGCGGATGGCGAAGATGAGCTCCTCGGTGACCCGCGTCTCCTGGGGGTTCATGCCGGCGGTGGGCTCGTCGAGCAGGAGGAGGCCGGGGTCGCTGGCGAGGGCGCGGGCGATCTCCAGCTTGCGCTGCTCGCCGTAGGGGAGGTTGCGGGCGAGGTGGTCGGCCTTGCCGTCGAGGCCGACGAAGGCGAGGAGCTCCATGGCCCTCTCGCGGGACTCGGCCTCGCTGCGGCGGAAGCCGGGGCCGCGCAGGAGGGCGGAGAGGAGGCCCTCCTTGGTGCGGGTGTGGCGTCCGACAAGGACGTTCTCCAGGACGGTCATGTTGGAGAACAGCCGGATGTTCTGGAAGGTGCGGGCCATGCCGGCCTTGGTCACCAGATGGGGCTTGGGCGGCAGGACCTCGCCCTTGTAGGTGACGGTGCCCTCGGTGGGGACGTAGAGGCCGGTGAGGCAGTTGAAGAAGGTGGTCTTGCCGGCGCCGTTGGGGCCGATGAGGCCGATGATCTCGCCGGTGTTGACGGTGAGGTCGACGTTGTTGACGGCGGTGAGGCCGCCGAACCGCATGGTGACGCCGCTGGCCTGCAGGAGCGGGGTGCCGGGTGCGGGGGCCGCCGGGGCGGCAGGGGCGGTGGTGGTGTCGGTGGTCATGGCGGTGTTCACGCCCCTGCCTTGGTGAGGCCGGCGGTGGGCCCGCCGGGGTTGGCCCCGGGGTCGGCGTCCAGGGCCCCGGAGCCGGTGGCCGGGTCCTCGTCGTGGAACTCGAGCTTCTGGCGGCGGCTGGCGATGAGGCCTTCGGGGCGGACGCGCATGAGGATGATGAGGGCGATTCCGAAGAGGAGGAGCTGGTAGTCCTGGAGGAACTCCAGCTTCTTGGGGATGAGGTAGAGCAGCGAGGCGCCGAGCAGGGGTCCGCTGATGGTCCCCATGCCGCCGAGGATGACGGCGGCGAGGAGGAAGGCGGAGTTGGGGGGCACGGAGCCGGCGAACTGGTACTGCTCGGGGGTCACGGTGTACGTGACGTGGGCCTGGACGGTGCCGGCGAGGCCGGCGAGGGAGGCGCCGAGGGCGAACGCGAGGAGCTTGAGGCGGAAGCCGTTGATGCCCATGGCGCCGGCGGCGGTCTCGTCCTCGCGGATGGCGACCCAGGCGCGCCCGATGCGGGAGTTGCCGCTGCGGGCGAAGACGGTGACGACGATGGCGGTGAAGAGCAGCATCAGCAGGTAGTAGTTGGAGAACCTGCCGAGGGTGACGAAGCCGAGGTCGTGGGTCCGGCCGAAGTCGAAGCCGAGGATGTCCAGGTCGGGGATGTTGGGGATGCCGTTGGAGCCGTTGGTGACGTCGGGTCCGTTGGTCCCGTCGAGGTTGTTCATGGCGATGCGGAAGATCTCGCCGAAGCCGAGGGTGACGATGGCGAGGTAGTCGCCGCGCAGCCGCAGGGTGGGGGCGCCGATGAGGACGCCGAAGACCATGGAGGCGGCGGCGCCGGCGAGGGCGGCGGCCCAGAAGGGGAAGTGGACGTGCAGGGGGGAGGCGGTGGAGCCGGAGACGAGGGCGGCGGTGTAGGCGCCGACGCCGAGGAAGGCGACGTAGCCGAGGTCGAGGAGTCCGGCGAGGCCGACGACGACGTTCAGGCCGAGGGCGACGGTGGCGAAGATCAGGATGTTGGCGGCGACCGAGGTGTACTCGTCGCTGGTCTGCGTGAAGGGGAAGCCGGCCGCGGCGGCGAAGGCGGCGGCGGTGGCGACGGGCCGGTGCTTGGCGGTGAGGCCGGAGAGGCGTCCGACGAGCCCGGACCTGAAGAGCGCGGTGGCGGCGAAGCAGACGGTGATGAGGAAGCCGACGAAGAGCTCGCCGTAGGCGGTGTCGATGCCGTAGCTGAAGACGAGCAGTCCGGCCGCGAACCCGGCGACGATGAGCAGGATCTCGGCCCAGGAGGGGAGGGCCCTGGGGGGCGCCGCGGGGCGGGCGTCGTCGGGGAGGGCCAGGGCGCCGATGACGGGGAGGAGGGAGGCGACGCCGGCCGCCCAGCCGCCGGGTTCGAGGTTGGCGAGGCCGCCGAGCTCCCAGGAGATGGCGACGAGGGTGTACCAGGTGGTGGCCGCGCCGCCGACGGCCAGGAGCCGCAGGGCGCTGGTGGTGCCGGTCGGGGCGAGCCAGCGCAGGCCCCGGACGCCGTAGGAGGCGACGGCGTGCAGGAGGGTGAGGATGCCGGCGGCCAGGGTGAGGATCTGGAGGCCGCCGGGGTCCATGGCGTAGGTGAGGTCGCCGGGGAAGTCCGCGGTCCAGGTCCAGGCGAGGAGGGTGGAGCCGATGGTGGCGGCCGCGCCCGCGGTGGTGAGGGCACGGGCGGCGGCGGGGGGGAGCGCGCCGCCCAGGGGGGCGGTGCGGGGGGCGGCCTCCGGCGCTCCGGCGGCGGTACCGGTGGTGGTCTCGTTGGTCATCGGTCTCACGCCCTGTCCGCGACGCGCTCGCCGAGGAGGCCCTGTGGCCTGACGAGGAGCACGACGATGAGGAGTACGAATGCCCAGACGTCCTTCCAGGCGCCGCTGCCGAGCTGGTGCAGCCCGGGGATGTCCTGGACGTAGGCGGTGGCCAGTGCCTCGGCGAGGCCGAGGACGATGCCGCCGAGCATGGCTCCGTAGATGTTGCCGATGCCGCCGAGCACGGCTGCGGTGAAGGCCTTGAGGCCGGCGATGAAGCCCATGCGGAAGTCGACCTGGCCGGTGCGCAGCCCGTAGGCGACGGCGGCGATGGCGGCGAAGGCGGCGCCGATGGCGAAGGCGAGGACGATGATGCGGTCGGTGTTGACGCCCATGAGCTTGGCGGTGTCGGGGTCCTGGGCGGTGGCCTGCATGCCGCGGCCGCTGCGGGTCTTCCCGACGAAGAAGCCGAGGGCGAGCATGCACAGCGGGGCGGCGACGAAGAGGAAGACGTCGGCGCGCTGGATGGTCACGGAGCCGAGGTGGAAGGCGTCACCGGGGAACTGGGGGAAGTTCTTCGCCTTCTTGGCGTCGGGGTAGAAGGCCCAGACGAGCTGCTGGAGGGCGATGGAGAGGCCGATGGCGGTGATGAGGGGGGCCAGGCGGGGGGCGGTGCGCAGGGGCCGGTAGGCGAAGCGCTCGGCCGCGGTGGCGACGAGGACGGAGACGAGTATGCCGCCGAGGATCATGAGGGGGACGGCGAGCCAGAGGGTGGTGCCGTCGGGGAGGGCGGTGGAGACGGTGAGCGCGCCGAAGCCGCCGACCATGAAGATCTCGCCGTGGGCGAAGTTGATGAGCTGGACGATGCCGTAGACCATCGTGTAGCCGACGGCGATCAGGCCGTACATGGCGCCGAGAGCCAGGCCGTTGGCCAGCTGTTGCGGCAGTTCGTGCACCGCAGGGCCTCCGTTGAAGGGTGTCGGATGTGACGCCGCGCGGGGGCGCTGTGGCGCCCCCGCGCGGTGGTGGATCGTTCGGGGTGGGGTCGGGTCAGCCGGTGAAGGTGCCGCTCTTGACGGGGGCCCAGGCCGCGCCCTTCACCTGGTACACGGTCAGCTGCTTGTTGGTGGTGTCGCCGTACTCGTCGAAGGAGACCTTGCCGGTGACGCCGTCGAAGGAGACCTTGCCCATGGCGTCGAGGATCTTGGCGCGGGCGTCGTCGGGGAGCTTGCCGTTGTTGGCGGCGACGACGGACTTGACGGCCTCGATGATGGCCCAGGCGGAGTCGTAGGAGTAGCCGCCGTAGGCCTCGAAGGCGTCCTTGTAGCCGGCCTTCTGGTAGTTGGCGACGAACTCCTTGGCGGAGGGGAGCTGCTCGACCGGGTAGCCGACGGAGGTGGCGAGGTCGCCGGCGGCGCTCTTGTTGAGCTTGATGAACTCGCCGCTGTAGACGCCGTCGCCGCCCATCAGGGGGATGTTGGCGCCGGCCTTCTTGAGCTGCTGGGACAGCGGGGCGGCGGCGGGGTACTCGCCGCCGTAGTAGACGGCCTGCGCGCCCGAGTTCTTGATCTTGGTGACGATGGCGGAGAAGTCGCGGTCGTCGGGGTTGACGTGGTCCTCGCCGACGACGGTGCCCTTGAGCTTGGTGAACTCGCCCTTGAAGGTGCCGGCCAGGCCCGCGCCGTAGGTCTTCTTGTCGTCGACGACGAAGACCTTGGTCTTCTTGGCCTCGTTGTAGAGGTACTGGGCGGCGAAGGGGCCCTGGATCGCGTCGGTGGTCGCGGTCCGGAAGTAGGACTTGAAGGGGCGCGCCTTGGTGCCGCTGGCCCAGCTGTCGCCCTGGGTGAGGGCGGGGTTGGTGTTGGCCGGCGAGACCTCGACGAGCTTGGCCTCGTCGAAGACCTTCTGCATGGACTGGGCCACGCTGGAGTTCAGCGGGCCGACGACGCCGAGGACGCTCTTGTCGGCGACGAGGGCGGTGGCGTTCTGCTGGCCGGAGGAGGCCTGCGCCTGGTCGTCCAGGGCCTTGATGTCGAACTTGACGCCGGGGACGTAGTTCTTGGCGTTGGCCTGCTTGACGGCCAGGTCGACGGAGTTCTTGATGCCGAGCCCGAGGGCGGACAGGTCGCCGGAGAGCGGGGCGTCGACGCCGATGACGACGGTGGTGCCGCCCGAAGCGCTGTTGTCGCCGGACTTGTTCTCCCCGCGGGAGCCGCAGGCGCTGAGCGACAGGGCGCCGGCGGTGACGGCGGCGCTCAGCACGAGCAGGGAACGATGACGCACGATCAGTCCTTTCCTCTTCAGGAGGCTCCTCGTGGCGAGGCGCCGAGTCGCGCGCCGGTCCGAGTGTGTACGGCCGGTCCGTCGGCGCGGTGACTGGCCGTGACTCTAGATGGCCCCGGAACATCCGGGCAGGGGGCAGGGCAGGCTGTGATTGTCTTGTTATGACGGGTCGGCATGCCCGTGTGCGCTGGTGGTGCCGCGTGGACGGCCGGGACGGCCTGTCCGACCACTGAAATCGCCTTGCGGGGATATCCGCAGGTCGGAGTAGTACTGTCCGAATACCGGACAGTAGCCTTCCGTTCGCTCACGGAACCCCGCGGCTCCGGTGGGCGGACGGGGTGCAGAGCAGTCGCAGGGCCTCGGAAAGGTCGTGCGCGTACCGTGCGCCCAGTATTTCGCTCTCGGTCTGTATGGCGTGCGTGTTACGCAGCGTTACATTGATGAAAGGCAGGGCCAGGTCCCGCGGCGCCGCACCGCAGTCGGTCACCCGGGTGCGCAGCTCCACCGCGCGCGGCCGGCCGGGCCGCACCTCGAAGGGGGGAGCGGGGGAGGCGCTGAGCGCCAGTCCGGCGTACTCCTGCGTGACCGCGGTCACCGTGACCGGGGCGCCGCCGCTGACGGAGACCTCGACGCGGGACGAGAAGGCCCGGGCGGCCGGGTCGGGTGCCGCGCCGGGCCCCCGGTAGACCACGAGGGACACCTGGGCCGGCCACGGCGGGGGTGCGGGCGGGGTGTGCTCCCGGTGCCGCGCCAGCGCCGCCGGGACCAGGGCGGCGGCGAGGACGGCCGGCAGGGCGGCCAGCAGGAGCCGGGTGCGGCGCGGGGCGCGCGACCAGTACCGCCCGAGGGCCGGGAGCAGCCGCTCCGGGGGCCTTTCGGGCGCGGCGACGGTGTCCGGGGTGTCCCCCGCCTCGACGGGGCCGACCGCTCCGGTGCGCCCGCCCGCCTGCCGCCTGCTCGACATGCGCTCCCCCTCCGCGGCTGGGGCATGCCCCGCCGTGCCCGGGGGCAAACGGGCGGTCCGCACCGGCTCCGCTCCCGCGTGGCCCGCGGCCCGCGGCGGCCCGCCGCGGGGTGCGGCGCGGACGGGGCTGTACCGGCGTCGGCCGGGGCTGTACCGGCGTCGGCCGGGTGCCGTACGCTCCGCTCCACCTGGTCCGGGGCGGTGCCGCCGCCGGGCGGGGCCGCGCCGGTCGAGGCGCGGTGTCCGGGCACGTCGTCGTGCCCGCGCGGTGGTGGGAGGTGCGTGCGCCGTGGCGCGGACGGTGATCTCGGTGCGCGAGGCCCGCCCGGCGGACCTGCCGGAGCTGGCCGAGGTCTGGGCACTGGTGCACGGGCTGCTGGGCCGCTGGTCACGCGGCCTGCCCGGCCCGTCGGCGGAGGACCTGGCCGAGGTGCTGGAGCGGGCGGCGGGTTCGCCCGACGCCCGGTTCCTGGTGGCGTCGGTGGACGGCGCCGCCGCGGGGATGGCCTATCTGACGCTCCGTCCGCTGTCGCCGCTGCACGGGGTGCGGGCGGCGCACGTCGACTACCTGCACGTGCGCGACGGCTTCCGGCGCGGCGGGGTGGGGCGGGCGCTGCTGGCCGCCGCGGCCTCGTACGCGGAGGAGGCGGGGGTCCCCCAGGTGGCGGTGAACGTGCACCCGGGCCTGCGGGACGCCAACCGGTTCTTCGCCCGCTGGGGCTTCGCCCCGGTCGTGGTGCGCCGCGCCGTGCCGGTGGCGGCGCTGCGGCGCAGGCTGCTGGGGGACGCCGCCGGGGCGCGGACGCCGGCGCGCGGCCGGGAGGCGGCGCGCCGGGTGCTGCAGCTGAGGCGCCCGGCGCCGCTGACGGAGGGTGCGGAGCGGGCGCTGTCCTGAGCGGGCGGGCCCGCGGCGTCCCGTGACCCCCGGACCCCCTGACCCCCGGACCCCCGGACCCCCTGACCCCCGGACCCCCGGACCCCCGGACCCCCTGACCCCCGGACCCCGGGAGGGCAGCCCTGCGGCGCGTCCTGCGCAGCGGTCCCGGAGGGACGCCCCGGAGGAGCGCCCCGCAGAAACGTCCTGGAGAACCTCCCGAAAAAACCTCGCGCCTCCGGTGCATCCGGATGCGGGCCGTGGCGGAAGCACTGGTCACGGACTCCCGCCCGGGAGCACGAGCGAAGGGACGTCAGGACGATGAACCAGCGACTCATTGCGGCCGGCATCACCGCTGCGACCGCCGCGGGCCTCGGAATCGCCGTGGCCGCCCCGGCGGGCGCCGCCCCGGCCGCGGACTCCTCCGGCACGGCCATGGTCTCCGTCTTCCACGGGGTGCCCGGCCTCACCGTCGACGTGTACGCCAACGGCAAGGAGCTGATCCCGGACTTCAAGCCGGGCACGCTGACCAGCCCGATGCCGCTGCCCGCCGGCAGCTACGACATCACGATCTTCAAGGCCGGGTCGTCGCCCAAGGGCACCCCGGCGATCGAGAAGAAGGTCGACGTGCCCGCCGGGGCGAACGCCACCCTCGCCGCCCACCTGACGGCCGACGGCAAGCCGGCCCTGGACGCGTTCGTCAACGACGTCTCGAAGGTGCCGGCGGGCAAGGCGCGGCTGACCGTGCGCCACGTCGCGGCGGCGCCCGCCGTCGACGTCCGGGCCGGCGGCACGCCCGTCTTCAAGGACCTGGAGAACCCCAAGCAGGCCTCGGCCGTCGTCGACGCCGGCACGGTGAACGCGGACGTCGTCCTCGCCGGCACGGACAAGGTCGCGATCGGCCCGGCCTCGCTGAAGCTGGCCGAGGGCAGCAACACGGTCGTCTACGCCTGGGGCAGCGCCGCGGACAAGAACCTGGCGCTGAAGGTCCAGACGCTCACCGGCATGGACTCCGCGCCCGGCGGTGTCAACGCGGGCCTGGCGGACCGCGGCGGGCAGCCGGTGTGGCTGTACGCGGTGGGCGGCGTGGCGGCGGCGGGTGCGCTGCTGGCCGGGCGCCGGCTGGCCGCCGGCCGCCGGTGACGGTGGCGGTGGCGGTGCGGCCGGTGGCGGCCGGGCCCGTCGGGGTGACGCCCCGGCGGGCCCGGCGGCCGGACGCCGCCGGGCGCCGGGGGCGGTCCGCCCCGGTGCGCCCGGCGGGACCGCTCCGCCCGGGAGGTCCGAGGTGCACGGCAACGGGAGGAGGGTGCGGTGCGTGACCGGCGCAGACGGCTCCACCTGGCCGTCCTGGCGGTGTGCCTGGCCGTGGTCGCGGCGGTCGCCGCGGTGATCGCGCTGGACCGGCCCGGCGCCCCGGCGGACTTCGGCCCCGCCCCCGCCGCGGCCGGGCGCTCCGCCCTGCCGCAGCGCACGGCGCCTCCGTCGCCGGCCGCGCCCGCGGCGCCGGCCGGGCGGTTCCCGGTGCGGGTCTCCGAGGCCCCGCCGCCCGCCGCCGACCCGCCGCGCCCGCTGGTGCTGGCCATCCCGCGGCTGGGCGTGCGCGCCCCGGTGGAGGCGGTCGGCGTCGGCCGGGACGGGCAGGTCGCCGTACCCGGGAACGCCGAGCACGTCGGCTGGTACCGGTTCGGTGCTGCGCCCGGTTCGGCGGCCGGTTCGGCGGTGGTCGTCGGGCACGTCGACTCCCGTACCCAGGGCCTCGGCGTCCTCGCGGCGCTCGGGTCGGTGCGGGCGGGCGACCGCGTCACGGTGGCGCTCGCCGACCGCCGGACCCTGGCCTACCGGGTGGTGTCCCGCCGCAGCTACGACAAGGCCGCGGTGCCGCTGGCACGGCTGTTCCGCCGGGACGGCCCCCCGGTGCTGACCCTGATCACCTGCACGGCACCCTTCGACCCGGCGCGCGGCGGCTACCTGCGCAACCTGGTCGTCACCGCGGTCCGCACGGGAGTCTGAGATGACCTGGGGCGCAACAGGCGTACTGAGCGCTAGTGTGGCGGGCGTGCCCACACTCACCGACGAGGAGATCGCGGCGGGCTTCGCCCGCGGCGAGGATTCCGCGCTCGTGGAGGCGTACCGCCGGTGGGGGCCGCTGGTCCACACGCTGGCCGTGCGCTCCCTGGGCGACCCCGCCGAGGCGGAGGACGTGACCCAGACCGTGTTCGTGAGCGCCTGGCGCGGCCGCGGCACCTACAGTGCCGCGTCGGGGACGCTCGCGGGCTGGCTGGTGGGCATCACCCGCCACAAGATCGCCGACGCCCTGGCCGCCCGGTCCCGCCGCGACCGCAGCGTCGCCTCCGCGACCGAGGCCGCGGCGCACGCGCCCGGCCCCGTGTCGCCGGAGGCGGCGGTCGACCGCGTCCTGGTGGCCGACGAGCTGACGACGCTCCCCGAACCGCAGCAGCAGCTCCTGCGGATGGCCTT
Source organism: Streptomyces sp. NPDC001380 (assembly GCF_042895785.1). Taxonomy (NCBI): domain Bacteria; kingdom Bacillati; phylum Actinomycetota; class Actinomycetes; order Kitasatosporales; family Streptomycetaceae; genus Streptomyces; species Streptomyces sp. NPDC001380. The sequence goes on from NZ_JBIAWP010000002.1 coordinate 242,115, forward strand.
CTACGATGACCTCACCCAGGCTCAGATAGCCCAGCGCACGGGCCTTCCGCTGGGGACGGTCAAGAGCCACATCCGCAGGGGGCTGCAGCGGCTGCGACGCAGATTGGAGGTGGACGGTGGAGCACTGTGACGCTGACGTTCTCGCCCTGGTCGCCCTGGGCGGGCCGGCTCCCGCCCCGGATGCCGACCATCTCGCGCACTGCCCGCTCTGCAGCGAGGAACTGGAGTCCCTGACCCGCGTCGTGGGGGCGGCCCGCACCGCGACCGACGAGGACCTGCCGGCCGCACCGCCCGACCGGGTGTGGGCGGCGATCGCCGGCGAGCTGCGCCTGCAGGACAGCGGGGCCGGCACCCCGCCGCCGCCGGCGCGCCCGACGGGGCCGGTCGGGTCCGACGGCGCGACCGCGCCCGCCCTTCCGGACCCGGCGCCGGTCCGGCCGGGGCCGGTGAACGGGTCGGCGGCGAAGTCCCCGGAGCACCTGCGGAACGGCGCGCCGCCCGCCGGTCCCGCCGGCGCGGTGCCGAACGGCGTGACGCCGTACGGCCTGACGCCGCACGGCGTGATGCCGCATGGTGCGGCGCCCCTGGGCGTGCGCCGCCGGCGCCGGATGCCCCGCTGGGCGCTGGCGGCCTGCGCGGCCCTGCTGGGTGCGGTGGCCGGCATTGGCGCGACCCTGGCCGCGACGGGCGGGGACACGCCCGGCACGCAGGTCACCGCGAAGGCGTCCCTGCAGCCGGTCGCGGTCGCCCGCGCCGACGGCACGGCCCGGCTGGACCGGGTGCCGGCGGGGTCCCGCTCGCTGGAGGTCAGCGTCAAGGGGCTGCCCGCCACGTCCGGGTACTTCGAGGTGTGGCTGATGGACCCGTCGCACCGCAAGCTCATCGCGATCGGGACCCTCGGGCCGGACGGCTCGGCGCGGCTGACCCTGCCGGACAACGTCGACCTGCACGAGTACTCCGTGGTGGACGTCTCGGTGCAGCCGTACAACGGCAGCCCGGCGCACTCGGGCGACAGCGTCGTGCGGGGACCGCTGTCGAGCTGAGCCCCGCCGCGTGCCGGCCGGCCCGCGCCCCCGCGGGGGCGCGGGCCGTACGCGTTCCCGGCGGCTCAGGTGTCGCGCAGCATGCAGGTCAGGCGGCAGCTGGTGATGCGCCGGCCCTGGTCGTCGGTGACGGCGATCTCGTAGGTGGCGGCGGTGCGGCCGCGGTACACGGCGGTGGCGACGCCGGTGACGATGCCGGAGGTCGCCGAGCGGTGGTGGGTGGCGTTGAGGTCGACGCCGACGGCGTAGCGGCCGGGCCCGGCGTGCAGCATGGCGCCGACCGAGCCGAGGGTCTCGGCGAGCGCGGCCGAGGCGCCGCCGTGCAGCAGCCCGTAGGGCTGGCGGTTGCCGTCCACCGGCATGGTGCCGACGACCCGCTCGGGGGAGGCCTCCACGACGCGGATGCCCATGCGGCGGCCGAGGTCGCCGCCGGAGAACGTGGCCGGGTCGACGCCGAGGCGGGCGAAGTGGTCGATCACGTCCTGGGGGATGTCGAGGTGGGGTGCGTTCTCCGGGCCGTCCGGCCCGGCGGACGTGCTCGTGGCGGCGGCTGTGGCGGCGGACTCGGCCATGGTGCTCCCTGCAGACGTCGTCGTCCCGGTGGGCCGGGGCTGGCTGCTGGTGATCGTACTTCCGGCGCGGGGGGCGGCCGGGAGGGGCCCCGGACGGGCCCGCCGTCCCGCCGCTCCGCGTCCGTTGTCGGTGGCGCCCCCTAGGATTCGGGTGTCAGGGCAGTCGGCAGGACGGACGGGACACGTGGCGGGTCAGAGCACGGCGCACAGCGGGGCGGGCGGCCGGGGCGGGCGTCCCCGCCTGATGCTCCTGGACGGACATTCGCTGGCCTACCGGGCGTTCTACGCGCTGCCGGTGGAGAACTTCACCACCACCACGGGCCAGTCCACCAACGCGGTGTACGGCTTCGCGTCGATGCTGGCCAACACGCTGCGCGACGAGGCGCCGACGCACGCGGCGGTGGCGTTCGACGTGTCGCGGCAGACCTTCCGCTCCGAGCGGTTCCCCGAGTACAAGGCGAACCGCTCGTCCGCCCCCGACGAGTTCCGCAGCCAGGTGGGCCTGATCGGCGAGCTGCTGGACGCGATGCGGCTGCCCCGGATGGCGCTGGAGGGCTTCGAGGCCGACGACGTCATCGCGACCCTGGCCACGGCGGCGTCCGCCGAGGGCTTCGACGTGCTGATCGTCACCGGCGACCGGGACGCGCTGCAGCTGGTCTCGGACCGCGTGACGGTGCTGTACCCGACCAAGGGCGTCTCCGAGCTGACCCGCTACACCCCGGAGAAGGTCGCGGAGAAGTACGGCGTCACGCCCGTGCAGTACCCGGACCTCGCGGCGCTGCGCGGCGACCCGTCGGACAACCTGCCCGGCATCCCCGGCGTCGGGGAGAAGACCGCCGCCAAGTGGATCAACCAGTTCGGCTCGTTCGAGGCGCTGGTGGAGCGGGTCGACGAGGTCAAGGGCAAGATCGGCGAGAAGCTGCGCGAGCACCTGGAGTCGGTGCGGCGCAACCGCGAGCTGACCGAGCTGGTCCGCGACGTGGAGCTGCCGCTGGGCGTCGCCGACCTGGAGCGCGCGCCCTACGACCGGGACGCGGTGGGGGTGCTCCTGGAGACGCTGGAGTTCCGCAACCCCAACTTCCGCGAGCGGCTCCTCGCCGTCGACCCGGCCGCCGGCGCCGAGGAGGCCGAGGCCGCGGCCGGTCCGGGCGTCGACGTGGACGGCGCGGTGCTCGCCGCGCCCGGCGCGGTCGCGTCCTGGATCGCCGAGCACGCCGCCGGCGGCGACCGCGTCGGCATGGCGACCGTGCACGAGTGGGCGCTGGGCGCCGGCCGGGTGCGGGAGGTCGCGCTGGCCACCGCCGACGGGCCGGCGGGCTGGTTCGACCCGGCGCGGCTCGCGGAGGAGGACGAGCGGGCGTTCGCGTCCTGGCTCGCGGACGCCTCGCGGCCCAAGGCCCTGCACATCGCCAAGCACGTCATGCGGGCCTGCGCCGAGCACGGCTGGGAGGTCGCGGGCGTCACCGCCGACTCGGCGCTCGCCGCCTACCTGGAGAAGCCGGGCCGCCGCTCCTTCGCCCTGGAGGGGCTCGCCGAGGAGTACCTCGGCCGCTCCCTGCAGCCGGCGGCCGAGACCGAGAGCGGCCAGCTGTCCTTCGACACCTCCGGGGACGGCGAGGACGACGCGGAGGCCGCCGCGCAGGCGCTCATGGTGCAGGCCCGCACGGTGCTGGACCTCGCCGAGGTCTTCGAGGCGCGCCTGGCCAAGGACGGCGCGGTCGAGCTGATGCGCGACGTGGAGCTGCCGCTGTCCGCCCTGCTGGCCCGCATGGAGCGCACCGGCATCGCCGCCGACCGGGCCTGGCTCTCCTCGCTGGAGGAGCGGTTCGCCGCGGCCGTGCAGCAGGCCGTGGAGGAGGCCCACGCCTCCGTCGGACACCCCTTCAACCTGGGATCGCCCAAGCAGCTCCAGGAGATCCTCTTCGGCGAGCTGGCGCTGCCGAGGACCAAGAAGATCAAGACCGGGTACACCACCGACGCCGACGCCCTGCTGTGGCTCGCGGCGCAGACCGACCACCCGCTGCCGGTGGTGCTGCTGCGCCACCGCGACCAGGCCAAGCTGCGCACCACCGTCGAGGGCCTGGTGAAGACCGTCGCCGACGACGGGCGGATCCACACCACCTTCAACCAGATGGTCGCCGCCACCGGCCGCCTCTCCTCGCAGGACCCCAACCTGCAGAACATCCCGGTGCGCACCGAGGAGGGCCGCTCCATCCGCCGCGCCTTCGTCGTCGGCGAGGGCTACGACTCGCTCATGACGGCGGACTACTCCCAGATCGAGCTGCGGATCATGGCCCACCTGTCGGAGGACGAGGCGCTGATCGAGGCGTTCACCTCCGGCGAGGACCTGCACACCACCGTCGCCTCCCAGGTCTTCGAGGTGGACAAGGACGCCGTCGACGCCGAGATGCGCCGCAAGATCAAGGCGATGTCCTACGGACTGGCCTACGGCCTCTCCGCGTTCGGCCTCTCCCAGCAGCTCGGCATCGACGCCGCCGAGGCCCGGCGGCTGATGGAGAACTACTTCGAGCGGTTCGGCGGCGTGCGGGACTACCTGCGCCGCGTCGTCGAGGAGGCCCGCGTCACCGGGTACACCGAGACCGTGCTCGGCCGCCGCCGGTACCTGCCCGACCTCACCAGCGACAACCGGCAGCGCCGGGAGATGGCCGAGCGGATGGCGCTCAACGCCCCGATCCAGGGCTCGGCCGCGGACATCGTCAAGATCGCCATGCTGCGGGTCGACGAGGGGCTGGCCAAGGAGCAGCTCCGCTCCCGGATGCTGCTCCAGGTGCACGACGAGATCGTGCTGGAGCTGGCCCCGGGCGAGCGGGAGCGCGTGGAGGAGGTGGTGCGCCGCGAGATGGCCGCCGCCTACCCGCTGCGGGCGCCGCTGGACGTCTCCGTCGGCGTCGGGCCGAACTGGGAGGACGCCGCGCACTGAGCCGCGCTGCCGGGGGCGGGCGGACGCCGTGGAGTGCCCGCCCGCCCCCGGGGCACGGCCACCCGGTGCCGGTGCCGGTGCCGGTGCCGGTGCCGGTGCGGTACCCGTCCGCCCCGGCCCGGCCTACCGGCGGGGGTTGGTGCGCCGGGTCGGCGCGGCGGTGGACGGGTCCTCCGGCCACGGATGGCGCGGGTAGCGGCCGCGCAGCTCGGCGCGGACCGCCCGGTAGCCGTCCCGCCAGAACGACGCCAGGTCGCCGGTGACCGCCGCGGGCCGCCCGGCGGGGGAGAGCAGGTGCACGGTGAGCGGCACCCGGCCGCCCGCCAGCGCGGGGGCGGCGGCCCATCCGAAGAGCTCCTGCAGCTTCACCGCCAGCACCGGCCGCTCCCCGGAGTAGTCCACCCGGATCCGCGACCCGCTGGGCACCTCGATCCGTTCCGGCGCCAGCTCATCGAGGCGCAGTGCCTCCCCGCCGGCCCAGGGCAGCAGCCGCCGCAGCGCCTCCGCCGTGTCCGTCCGCTCCAGGTCGGCGCGGCGCCGCGCCCGGTCCAGCTCCGGCCCCAGCCACTCCTCCGCGCGCGCCAGCAGCGCCGCGTCCGACACGTCGGGCCACGGGTCGCCCAGCTCCCGGTGCAGGAACGCCAGCCGTTCCCGCAGCCCCCGCGCGGACTCCCCCCACCCGAGCAGCGCCGGGACCCCCTCCCGCGCCAGGCCCTCCAGCAGGGCGGCCCGCACCGCCGCCGGGTCCGGGTCGCGCAGCGGCGCCGACGACAGCTCCACCGCGCCCAGCGACTCCACCCGCCGCGCGGCCACGTCGCCGCGCCGGGCGCCGTCCGGCACCGCCCAGCCGACCTCCTCCCGCACCGCCAGCAGCGGTGCCGCCGCCCGCCGGGCCGTGTCCTCGCCGATCGCGGCCGCCCGCAGCACCCGCGCCGAGGGCGACCCGGCCGGGCGGTCGGCGACGGCGACCGCCAGCCACGGTTCGCCCGCCAGCGGGGAGCCGGCCGCGACCTCGGCGGCGGTCCCCGACGCCATCAGGTAGGGGACCCGGGCAGAGCCCGGCCCGCCGCGCGCCCGGTCCCCGGCCCGGCCGTCCGCCGCCGCCCCGCCCCCGGCCCCTCCGGCCGCCGTCCGGCCGCCGCGCACGCGGGCCACCCGCTCGGGAAACGCCAGCGCCACGACCAGCCCGGCCGCCGCCGCGTCCGGCACCCCCCGGTCCGCGGCGGACACGTCCCCGTCCGCCGTGCCGCTCCCCGCACCGGTACCGGCCGCACCGCCCCGGGCGGCAGCCCCGCTCCCCGCGTCGCCGCTCCCCGCGTCCCCGGCCGCCGCCAGGCCGCGCCGCAGCCGGCGCGCCTCCTCGCGCCAGCGGGCCGCCCAGCCGGGATGGCCGCCGCCATCCGCCCGGGCCTGCCGCCACACGGCCGCCAGGTCCTCGCCCAGCGCCCGCGGCGGCTCCTCGGACAGCAGCGCCACCACCTCCGCCGCCCGCCGCGCGCCGACCTGCCCGGCGCCGTCCAGCAGCGCCCTGGCCAGCCGCGGGTGAACGCCCACTGCGGCCATCGCCCGGCCCCGCGCGGTGACCCGGCCGTCGGCGCCCACCGCGCCGACCGCCCGCAGCACCTCGCGGGCCGCGGCCAGCGCGCCGGCCGGCGGCGGGTCCGGCAGGGCCAGTCCGGACGCGTCCGGGTCACCCCAGCAGGCGGCCTGCAGCGCGAAGGACGACAGGTCGGCCAGGGCGATCTCCGGCGCCGGCCACGGCGGGGTGCGGGCGTCCTCGACGGGCTGCCAGCACCGGTAGACCGTCCCGGGCGCCTCGCGCCCGGCCCGCCCGGCCCGCTGCCGGGCGGCGGCCAGCGACGCCCGCACGGTCACCAGCGCCGACAGGCCGCGCGCGTGGTCGGTGCGCGGCTCGCGGGCCAGGCCGCTGTCGACGACCGCCCGCACGCCGGGCACGGTCAGGCTGGACTCGGCGACCGAGGTGGCCAGCACCACCCGCCGACGCCCGCCGCCGGGGGAGAGCACCGCGTCCTGCACCGCCTGCGGCGCCCGGCCGTGGACCTGCAGCACCTCGAAGCCGCCCGCACCGTCCGCGCCGCCCGCACTGTCCCGGCCGTCGGCGCCGCCGAGCAGCCCGGCCACCCGGGCGATCTCCCCCGCCCCGGGCAGGAAGCAGAGGACGTCGCCCGGGCACTCGGCGAGCGCCCGGCGGGCGGTCGCCGCCACGTGCTCCAGCAGCGCCGGGTCGACCCGGGTGCCCTGCGGCGGCCGCACCGGGCGCGGCGGGGGTGCCCACACCACCGCCACCTCGTGGGAGGTCCCGTGCGCCTCCACGACCGGCGCCGGTCCGCCGTCGCCGCCGAGCAGCCGCGCCCACGCGGCGGTGTCGGAGGTGGCGGAGGCGGCCACCAGCCGCAGCTCGGGCCGGAGCGCCGCCCGCACGTCCAGCAGGAACGCCAGGGCGGTGTCCGCGTCCAGGTGCCGCTCGTGGCACTCGTCCAGCAGCACGGCGTCGACCCCGGCCAGTTCCGGGTCGCGCTGGAGCCGCTGCAGCAGGACGCCGGTGGTGACCACCTCGACCAGCGTGTCCGGCCCGGCGCGCCGCTCGCCGCGCACCGCGAAGCCCACCCGCTCGCCGGGCCGCCCGCCCAGCAGCCACGCCATCCGGCGGGCGGCCGCCCGCACCGCCAGGCGCCGCGGCTCGGCCACCAGGACCCGGCGGGGCCCCGCCGGGCCGCCCGGCAGCTCCGGGGCCAAACCGGCGAGGGCCAGCGGCACCAGGGTGGTCTTGCCGGTGCCGGGCGGGGCGGCGAGCACCGCCGCGCCCCGGGCGTCGAGGGCGGCGTGGAGCTCCGGCACGGCATGCCGGACGGGCAGGTCGGCCCAGAGGGGGTCGGTGCGCATGGCGACCAGTCTCCCGGACCCGGGGCCGCGCCCCGCCGCCCGCCCGCGACGGCGCCGCGCGGACGGGAGGCGCGCGACGCGCCCGGGGCGGTGCTGCCGCCGTCCCGCCGCCGTCCGCGGCGGCCCGGCCCGCGGATCCGCCGCCGGACCGCCCGCGCGGCCCGCCGTACGGCCTGGCAGGGGCGGGAGACGGCCCCGCCCGCCGCACCGCCGGGCCGGACCGGCCCCGGACCGCCGCCCCGGCCCCGGACCGCCGGACCGGCCCCGGACCGCCGGACCGGCCCCGGACCGCCGCCCCGGCCCCGGACCGCCCTCAGTCCCGTACCGAGACGAAGACCGCCGTGCCGGGCAGCAGCCGCCCCCGCAGCGGGCTCCAGCCGCCCCACTCCTGCTCCAGGCCCTCCGGCCACTCCGGCTCCACCAGGTCCACCAGCCGGAAGCCCGCCGCGACCAGCTCCCGCACCCGGTCGCCGAGCGTGCGGTGGTGCTCGACGTAGACGGCGCGGCCCTGCTCGTCCTCCTCCACGTAGGGGCGCCGGTCGAAGTAGGAGGAGAGCGCGGTGAGGCCCTCGGGACCCGGTTCGTCGGGGAACGCCCACCGGATCGGGTGGGTGACCGAGAAGACCCACCGGCCGCCGGGCCGCAGCACCCGGTGCACCTCGCGCATCAGCCGGGCGGTGTCGGCGCTGAACGGCACGGCTCCGTACGCGGAGCAGGCGAGGTCGAACGAGCCGTCGGCGAAGGGCAGCACGGCCGCGTCCGCCTGCACCACCGGCACGGGGGCGCCGCCGCGCGACACGTCGATGCGCCGGGAGTGCTGGAGCTGGCGGAAGGAGATGTCCAGGGCGACGGGCTCCGCGCCGCGTCCGGCGAGCCAGCGCGAGCACTGGGCGGCCCCGGCGCCGATCTCCAGGACCCGCCGGCCGGCCAGGTCCGCCGGGTCGCCGAGCAGCCGGGCGTCGGCCTCGTCCAGGCCCTCGGGACCCCAGACGAACCGGTCGTCGCCGAGGAAGGAGCCGTGCTCCTCCTGGTACTCGTCGGCGTTGCGGTCCCACCAGTGGCGGCTGGCGCGGCTGCTCTCGCCGGTCCCGGCGGAGCGGCGGACGGCGTCGGCCTCCTCCCCGTCGGGGTCCGCGCCGTGCTCCGCGCCGTGCTCCGCGCCGGGGGCCGTGTCGGGGTCCGTCCGGCCGGGGCGCGCGGGGGCGTCCGGGCCGCCGCTGTCGCCCGGCAGGGCGAAATCCGCCCCGAACGGCTTCTCTGAGGGGGTGGTCGGCTGCGTCATCCTGCCCATCGCGTAGGGTTGGGGGTGCGGAAAGCGCCACATCCGATCCGGCCCGTCAGCGGGCGGGCTCGGCTGCGGCATCCGGGGAGTGGGCCCCTGCGGCCACCGTCCCGCGCACCTCGCGGTGCGGCGGGACCGGCGGTGGTCGGAGGATATGGCCTGATCCATCCCGGCCTGGGCAGACCTGCGCCATCCGGCGTTGACCGTGCCCGGCTGTCCCCGTATGCTACAAGTTGCGCTGCGGGCCTGCGCGCCTCGGACGGAGCAGGTCGCGCTCGCATCTGTCGAAGACCCCACGGTCGCAGGCGGGGTGCCGATCTTCCTGGTCTCCAGGAGGGGCGGTGCGCCGGGCTCCTGGCTGTCCGGCCCTCGGTAGGAGCGATACGGGCCCTCCGCGTGGCAGTACCTACGACTTCATGTCCGTACCGGAGCCCTTTTCCTAATGACGAGCAGCACCGACTCTTCCCGCACCACCCCGCAGGTGGCGGTCAACGACATCGGTTCCGAGGAAGACTTCCTCGCCGCGATCGACGAGACGATCAAGTACTTCAACGACGGCGACATCGTCGACGGCGTCATCGTGAAGGTCGACCGGGACGAGGTCCTGCTCGACATCGGTTACAAGACCGAAGGTGTCATCCCCTCCCGCGAGCTGTCGATCAAGCACGACGTCGACCCGCACGAGGTCGTCGCCGTGGGCGACAACATCGAGGCCCTGGTTCTCCAGAAGGAGGACAAGGAGGGCCGCCTGATCCTCTCGAAGAAGCGGGCGCAGTACGAGCGCGCCTGGGGCACCATCGAGAAGATCAAGGAAGAGGACGGCATCGTCACCGGTACCGTCATCGAGGTCGTCAAGGGTGGTCTCATCCTCGACATCGGCCTCCGCGGCTTCCTCCCCGCCTCCCTGGTCGAGATGCGCCGCGTCCGCGACCTGCAGCCCTACGTGGGCAAGGAGCTCGAGGCCAAGATCATCGAGCTGGACAAGAACCGCAACAACGTGGTCCTGTCCCGCCGTGCCTGGCTGGAGCAGACCCAGAGCGAGGTCCGCCAGACCTTCCTCACCACCCTGCAGAAGGGCCAGGTGCGCTCCGGCGTCGTCTCCTCGATCGTCAACTTCGGTGCCTTCGTGGACCTGGGCGGCGTCGACGGCCTCGTCCACGTCTCCGAGCTGTCCTGGAAGCACATCGACCACCCGTCCGAGGTCGTCGAGGTCGGCCAGGAGGTCACGGTCGAGGTCCTGGACGTCGACATGGACCGCGAGCGCGTCTCCCTGTCGCTGAAGGCGACCCAGGAGGACCCGTGGCAGCAGTTCGCCCGGACCCACCAGATCGGCCAGGTCGTCCCGGGTAAGGTCACCAAGCTGGTTCCGTTCGGTGCGTTCGTCCGCGTGGACGAGGGCATCGAGGGCCTGGTCCACATCTCCGAGCTGGCCGAGCGCCACGTGGAGATCCCGGAGCAGGTCGTCCAGGTCGGCGACGAGATCTTCGTCAAGGTCATCGACATCGACCTCGAGCGCCGCCGCATCAGCCTCTCGCTGAAGCAGGCCAACGAGGCCTTCGGTGCCGACCCGGCGTCGGTTGAGTTCGACCCGACCCTGTACGGCATGGCGGCGTCCTACGACGACCAGGGCAACTACATCTACCCCGAGGGCTTCGACCCGGAGGCCAACGACTGGCTGCCCGGCTACGAGAAGCAGCGCGAGGAGTGGGAGCGCCAGTACGCCGAGGCGCAGTCCCGCTTCGAGCAGCACCAGGCCCAGGTCATCAAGAGCCGCGAGGCCGACGCCGAGGCTGCGGCCGAGGGCGGCGACGCGGTGGCCGCGGCCGCCGGCGGCTCGTACTCGTCCTCCAGCGACGAGGGCTCCGGCGCCCTCGCGTCGGACGAGGCGCTCGCCGCGCTCCGCGAGAAGCTGGCCGGCGGCCAGAGCTGATCGCGCGGTAGCGACCAGGTAGACGCCTGAAGCAGGGCCCCGAACCGGACATCCGGTTCGGGGCCCTGCTGCGTCCCCGGGCGGTGGGGGAAGAGCGATGCGCCGGACATGTCATGCATGGGATGTATGCGGAGAGTAAGGAGATCATCCGTAAAGTGTGATCTGTTTCAAAGCGGATAGGTATGGGAACCTTTGCGCCCCTTGCCTAGGTTGGAGAGGCGACACCTGAACGGGCCCCACCCGGCCCCGGAAGCAAGGTCTCCCTCTTCATGCTCCTCACCCTCCTGGGTCTGCTGCCGCGTCCGCGCCGCATCCTGCTCCTGCTCCTCCCCGTCCTCGTCGCCACCGCCGGCGCCACCGCCGGCGCCGTCCTCGGCGGCCGCTCACTGCGCCGGACGAAGGGGGCGCCCGGGCAGCCCCCGGCGGTGTCCCGCCGCTCCTCCTCGGCCTCCGGCCGACCCTCCCCGGTGCCCGGCAGGCCCCCCGCGGCCGGCGGGCCGCCGTCCGGACCCTGCGAGGAGGACGGCGCGCCGCGCTGCGGCGGCACCCTGGCCGCCGTCGGCCGCACCGCCCACCGCCACCGGCGCTGGGTCCTGGCGCTGTGGGCCGTCGTCCTGGCCGCGGGCGTGCTGATCGGCGGGCGGGTCTTCGAGAGCGCCGGCACCGGCGCCCAGGCCGCCGGGTCGGAGTCCGCCCGGGGCAGTGCCGCGGTCGCCGCCGCCGACCCCGCCGCCGGCACGGTCACCGCCGTGGTCGACGGCCCCCGGGTGGACGACCCCGCGGTCCGCTCCGCCGTGACGGACGCCGCGCGCGCCGTCTCCGCGCTTCCCGGCGTCGCCTCCGTCTCCGACGCCTACGGGAGCGGCCCGGCCGCCTCCGCCCTGCGGTCCCAGGACGGCCGGGCGAGCCTGGTCGTCGCCCGGATGGCCGACAGCGCCGGCGACGCGCAGGTCGACGCGGTGTCGGCGCGGCTCCAGGAGGTCCAGCAGGCCGCCCCCGGCACCCGCGTCACCGTCGGCGGCGACCTCGTGCTCTCCCAGGAGGTCAAGCACCAGACCGCCCGGGACACCCGGTTCGGCGAGCTGGTCACCCTGCCGGTCACCCTCGTCGTCATGGTGCTGGTCTTCGGGGGCTTCGCCGCGGCGAGCCTGCCCCTGATCGGCGCGGTCGCCTCCGTCGGCGGCGCCCTGCTGTCGATCTTCGGCTTCAGCCGGATTATGGCACTGGACACCAGCGTGCTGCCGATCGCCACCGTCCTCGGTCTCGGCCTCTCGATCGACTACGCGCTGCTCATGGTCAACAGGTTCCGCGAGGAGCGGTGCCGCGGCGCCTCCGTCGCCGCCGCCGTGGAGCGCACCAGCGCCACCGCGGGCCGGACCGTCGCCTTCTCCGGTGTGACCGTGGCCGTCGCCCTCTCCGGCCTCTTCGTCTTCACCAGCCCCGTCTTCCGCGCCGTCGGCGCGGCCGGCGTCAGCGTCGTGGTGATCACCGTCGCGGCCGCCCTCACCCTCGTGCCCGCCCTGCTCGGCTTCGCCGGGCACCGCATCAAGGCGCCCGCCGGGCCGGTGCCCGACGACGGCTTCTTCGCCCGCACCGTGCGGCTGGTCCAGCGCCGGGCGCTGCCGGTGGCACTGGCGGCCGTCGCCCTGCTGGCCGCCGCGGGCGCGCCGTTCCTCACCGCCCGCGCGCAGAGCGCCGGCGCCCACGTCCTGCCGGCCTCCTTCGCCAGCCGCGCGGTCGCCGACACCGTGGAGAAGCGCTTCCCGCAGCAGGCCCCGGCGCCGGTCACCGTCGTCGTCGAGGCGCCGCAGGCGCGGGCGCAGGACTACGCACGGTCGCTCGCGGACCTGCCCGGCGTGGCCGGCGTCCGCCCCGCCCAGCCGGTCGGCGACCGCCTGAGCACCGTCGACGTCATGGTTGCCGGGGACCCCCAGGGCGGCGCCGCCCAGTCGGTCGTCGACGAGCTGCGCGGCCACCGCGACGGGCTGCGCACCTGGGTCACCGGCGACGCCGCCACCGTGGTCGACTTCAAGCAGGAGATCGCCCACCGCGGGCCGCCCGCCTTCGCCCTGGTCGCGGTCGGCACCCTGCTCCTGCTCTTCCTCATGACCGGCTCGGTCGTGGTGCCCGTCAAGGCCCTGCTGATGAACGTCCTGTCGCTGGGCTGCTCCCTCGGCGCGCTCACCCTGGTCTTCCAGCACGGCTGGTTCAGCGGCCTGCTGGGCTTCACGCCCACGGGCGGCCTGGAGAGCTACGTGCCGGTGCTGGTCTTCGCCTTCGCCTTCGGCCTCTCCATGGACTACGAGGTCTTCCTGCTCGCCCGGATCAAGGAGCTCCGGGACGAGGGCCACAGCAGCGCCCGCGCGGTGGAGCTCGGCCTCCAGCGCAGCGGCCGGATCATCAACTCCGCGGCCCTGCTGATGGTGGTCGTCTTCGCCGGGTTCGCCGCCGGGCAGATGCTGATGATCAAGGAGATGGGCATCGCGCTCGCCGTCGCCGTCGCGGTCGACGCCACGCTGGTCCGCTGCCTGCTGGTACCGGCCGCCATGAGCCTGTTCGGCGAGTTCAACTGGTGGGCGCCGCGCCCCCTGAAGCGGCTGCACGGCCGGGTCGGCCTGCGGGAGCACGTGGTGCTGCCGCCGCTGCCCTCGCTCCGGCCGCACCTGCCCTCGCTGCCGGCCCTGTCCTCCCTGTCCTCCCTGCCCCAGCTGCCGCCCATCCCGCAGCTCCCGCCGCACCTCGCCGCCCGGCTCCCGCACCCCCGCCTGCCCCGTCCGGCGGCAGTCGCCAAGCCGTAGGGCCGGGGACCGGCGGGCCGCACCCCGCTCCGGGCCGCGGCCCGCCGGTCCCCGCCGCCGCAGGGCGGTGGGGACCGGGCGGCGGTCCGGCGGCCCCGTCAGGCGACGCCGAGCACCACCTTGCCCCGGACGCGGCCCGCCTCCACCAGCTCGTGCGCCTTCGCCGCGTCCGCCAGCGGCAGCACGCTCTCCACCACCGGCCGCAGCCGCCCCTCCTCCACCAGCGCCCTCAGCGCCAGCAGCCCGCCGAGGTCCGGCTCCACCAGGAAGCCGGTCATCCGCAGGCCCCGCTCCTCGGCCTCCCGCGCCACCGCCGGGTCGCTGCCCGACGGCACCGCGACCACCAGGCCGCCCGGCCGCAGGGTGCGCAGCGACCGGCGCAGGTGGTCGGGGGTGCCGATGCTGTCCACCACCACGTCGAAGTCCCGCACCGCCTCCTCGAAGGGGACGGCGGTGTAGTCGACCGCCTCGTCCGCCCCCAGCGACCGCAGGAGGTCGTGGTTGGCGGCCCGGGCCGTGCCGACCACGTACGCGCCGCGGGCCTTGGCGATCTGCACCGCCAGGTGCCCCACCCCGCCCGCGGCGGCGTGCACCAGCACCCGCTGCCCCGCCTCCACCCGCGCGGTGTCGACCAGGATCTGCCAGGCGGTGAGCCCGGCCAGCGGCAGCGCCGCCGCCTCGGTGTGGGAGAGCCCGGCGGGCTTGGGCGCGAAGTGCCGGGACGGCGCGGTCACGTACTCGGCGAACGCGCCGGCGGCCCGCGGGAACCACGGCATGCCGAACACCTCGTCGCCCGGCTTCAGGGTCGTCACACCGAAGCCGACCTCCTCCACCACCCCGGACACGTCCCAGCCGAGCACGAACGGCGGCGCCCCCAGCACCCCCGCCATGCCGGCCCCGGCCCTGGTCTTGGCGTCCACCGGGTTCACCCCGGCCGCGTGCACCCGCACCAGCACCTCGGTGGGGATCGGCTCCGGGCGGACCACCTCCGCCGTCCGCAGCACCTCGGGGCCGCCGAAGCGGTCCTGGACCACCGCCTGCATCCGCGCAGTCATGCCCTGCTCTCCTTCGTCGTGTGCGCCGCGCCGGTCGTCCCCGCCGTGCGGCGTCTGCCACCGTCCACCCTGGACCGGGGGAGGGTGTGCCGGTAGACGGCACTCCGGAGTGCCTGCCCCGGGAACACCCGCCCGCCCCGCCGCCGTTGCCCCCCGCATGGACCCCGCACGACGCACGGACCCCGCAGGGCCGGGCCGCCCCGGCGAGCGCCCCCGGCGCCCGCGCCTCGCGGCCGCCCCCACCGCCCCCGACGACGGCGACCTCTGCCCCTGCCGCCTCCTGCTGGACCGCCTCGGCGACCGCTGGTCCGCGCTCGCCCTGTGCGTCCTCCACGAGGGGCCCGAGTACCACGGTGGGCTGCGCCGGGCCATGGGCGGCGAGGTGAGCCGCCAGGTCCTCACCCGGACCCTGCGCGCCCTGGAGCGCGACGGCCTGGTGGACCGCGAGGTCGAGCCCGGGCCGGTGCTGCGGGTCCGGTACGCCCTCACCCCGCTCGGCCGCACCCTCGCCGAGCCGCTGGCCGCCGTCCGGGACTGGACCGACCGCCACCGCGACGCCGTCGACGCCGCCCGTGCCGCCTACGACGCCCGGCCGCCGGAGCCCGCCGTCACCGAGCTGCGGCGGGCCGCCCCGCCCGAACCGCCCGCCTCGGCCCCCGCGGCGGCGCGGCGGTAGCCTGGCCCGATGCTGAGAGTGGGCCTGACCGGCGGCATCGGCGCCGGCAAGAGCGAGGTGTCCCGGCTGCTCGCGTCCTGGGGCGCGGTCCTCGTCGACGCGGACCTGATCGCCCGGGAGGTCGTCGAGCCCGGCACCCCCGGCCTGGCGGCGGTCGCCGCCGAGTTCGGCGAGGGGGTGCTGCGGCCGGACGGCGCGCTGGACCGGCGGGCCCTCGGCGCGCTCGTCTTCTCCGACCCCGGGCGGCTGGCCGCGCTCAACGCGATCGTCCACCCGCTGGTCCGGGAGCGGTCCGCCGAGCTGGAGGCCGGCGCGGGACCGGGGGACGTGGTGGTCCAGGACATCCCGCTGCTCGTCGAGAACGGGCTGGGGACGCTCTTCGACGTCGTGGTCGTCGTGGACGCGCCGGACGACGTGCGCCTCGACCGCCTCGTGCGGCTGCGCGGCATGGACGAGGACGAGGCCCGCGCCCGGATGGCGGCCCAGGCCGGCCGGGAGGAGCGGCTGGCCGCCGCCGACCTGGTCGTCGACAACGGCGGCCCGCTCGCCGACCTGGAGCCGCGGGTCCGCGAGGTGTGGGAGCGGCTGCGGGAGCGGGCCGCCGCCTCCTGAGGCTTTGCGGCCACGTCGGGCCCGGGAGCGCGTCCCGGGCCCGTTCCTCCCGGGCCGCGGCGGTGCCGGACAGGGAGCTGGTGCCGCCGGACGTCTCGCGCCGTTCCGGGTCCCTCCCGGACCGAGGTCCGGCCCCCGGAGCCACCAGGGCCTGCCGCGGGTGTCCACGGCGGGAACACGCTCGGCCCGGTGTGTCCGGCCGGATTCGTCGGAATAACAGGCCCTGGCGCCCTGGGCTGCGCACCGAACGGAAGCAGCACCGGGGGCGGCCCCGGCCCGACTCCCGGTGCGGGGCGTGACGGGCCTCCCGGACGGGGCAGGCCCGTCCGGGAGGCTCCTTCCGGGCCGGAGGCCCCTTCGGCGGCGTGCCCTGTCGTGGCTCTCCTACGCGGCGGCCCGGTCCGCAGCCGGGCGGCGGCGGGACAGGGCGTCGTCGAGCGCCGGAGGACGCCAGGCCCCGTCTGCCCGGTACAGGTCGGTCCCCGGCGGGACGATCGCGTCGATCCGGTCGAGCGCGGAGTCGTCGAGCACCAGCGACGCCCCGGCGAGGAGGTGCTCCAGTTGTTCGGCGGTGCGGGGTCCGATGATGACCGAGGTGACGGCGGGGTGCGCCGCGGGGAAGGCCACCGCGAGCTGGGGGAGCGAGCAGCCGAGCTCGTCGGCCAGGCCGGCCAGCTGCTCGGCTGCGGCCAGCTTGGCGGCGTTCCCGGGGACCGCCGGGTCGAAGCGGTGCGGGGTGAGCCGGGCCCGCCCGGTGGAGAGGTCGACGGGGCGGCCCTGCCGGTACGCGCCGGACAGGAAGCCGGAGGCCAGCGGGCCCCAGGTCAGGACGCCCATGCCGAGGCGGCGGCAAGTGGGCAGCACGGAGGACTCGACCCCGCGGGCCAGCAGCGAGTAGGGCGGCTGCTCGGTCCTGAAGCGCTGCAGGCCGCGGCGTTCGGCGACGTGGTGGGCCTCCACGACGTCCTCGGCCGGGAAGGTCGAGCAGCCGAAGGCGCGGATCTTCCCCGCCCGCACCAGGTCGCCCAGGACCCCGAGCGTCTCCTCGACGTCGGTGGTGCGGTCGGGCCGGTGGACCTGGTAGAGGTCGATCCAGTCGGTCCGCAGCCGCCGGAGGCTGTCCTCCACGGCGCGCAGGATCCAGCGCCGCGAGTTGCCGCCGCGGTTCCGGCCCTCCGTGAGCGGGAAGTGCACCTTGGTGGCGAGGACCACGTCGTCGCGGCGCCCCAGGAGCGCCTTGCCGGTGATCTCCTCGGACTCGCCCGCCGAGTACATGTCGGCGGTGTCCACGACGTTGACGCCCGCGTCGAGGGCCGCGTGGACGATGCGGACGCACGCGTCGTGGTCGGGGTTCCCCACGGCGCCGAACATCATGGTGCCGAGGCAGTGCGTGCTCACCTCGATGCCGGTGCCGCCGAGGACGCGATAGCGCATGGTGCTGCTCCTTTGCCGGTGGGTGCGGTGCGCTGTGCACCCTAGGAGCTCGAGTCGACTCGAGATCAAGCCTCTAGGGTGGCGGGATGGCTGAGCGGGAGCAGGACCTGAGTATCGGTCAAGTGGCGGAGCGCACCGGGCTGAGCGTCCACGCGCTGCGCTTCTACGAGCAGGAAGGGGTGATGTTCGGCCCGGTGCGGCGCGGTCCCGGCGGTCGGCGCGTGTACGGGGAGCAGGACGTGGGCTGGCTGAACCTCTGCGTCGTCCTGCGGGGGTCCGGCATGCCCCTGCCGGAGATCCGCCGTTACACCGAGCTCGCCCGGCAGGGGCCCGGTACCGAGCGGGACCGCCTCGCGCTGCTGCTGCGGCACCGGGAGGCGGTGGACGCGCAGATGGAGCAGCTCCGGCGGTGCCGGGAGATCGTCGATCACAAGGTGAGGGTGTACGAGGGCGCCCTCGACGGCGCTGCCGCCCTTGCTGAGGCCGATGCCGCAGGCCCAGCGCGGCCGGGGTGAGGGCGCTCGGCCTGAGGGGTGCGTCCCCGACACCCCCCGAGGGGTGCCGGGGACGCCGCTGCGGAGGCCCGGGACTACGGCTTGACGCCGACCGCCGCGTAGCCCGGCGCGCGGTCGTCGCCGTCCTGGAGGGGCCCGTCGGGGCGCCACAGCGGGGTGGTGACCAGGCCCGGCTCCTCCAGGTCCAGCCCCTCGAAGAAGGCGGCGACCTGCTCGCGGGTCCGCGGGACGAGCGGCGCGGTGGAGTTCGCGTACAGGGCGCGGGCCCGGTCCACCTGCTCGGGCGTCGCGAAGTCGCCGGTGGCGTGGGAGAGCACCAGGCGGCTGCCGGAGGGCAGGGCCTCGGTGAGGCGGCGGACGATGCCCACCGGGTCCTGGTCGTCGCCGAGGAAGTGCAGGACGGACACCAGCATCAGCGCGATCGGCCGGTCGAAGTCCAGGACGGCGCGGACCTCCTCGTCGGCGAGGATCTTCTCCGGATCCCGCAGGTCGGCCTGGATCACGGTGGCGTTGCCCCGGCCGGCGGCCGCCAGCAGGGCGCGGCCGTGCACCAGCACGATGGGGTCGTTGTCGAGGTAGGCCACCCGCACGTCGGGGGCCACCTCGGCGGCGATCTGGTGGGTGGAGCCCGCGGTGGGGATGCCGGTGCCGATGTCCAGGAACTGCCGCACGCCCTCGCGGGCGACGTGCCGCACCGCCCGCTGCAGGAAGGCGCGGTTGGCGAGCGCGCCGGTGCGGAACTCGGGGCTGATCCGCAGGGCCTGCTCGGCGGCCTCGCGGTCGGCGGGGAAGTTGTCCTTGCCGCCCAGGAAGTAGTCGTACATCCGTGCCGGGTGCGGGATGTCGGTCCGCAGGTCGGTGGGAGGCCGGACGCCGTCCTCGTCCGCGTGCATCCACTGCTGGCCCTGGCTCATCGCATCTCCCCGGGAGGGTCGGTCTCCTTCGTGTGCGTGCAGGATAGGGCGGCGGCCCGCTTCGGACGCCGCCGCCCCGTCAGATCCCGCTACCGGCCGGTAGTTTCCGGCCACCCGGCCCCTCGGCGGCCTGTCCCGGGCCGTCCCGATCCGTCCCGTCCCGGGCCGTGCGGTGCCGTGCCGTGGGGTGCCGTGCCGTGCCGGACGGTCCCGGACCGTCCACGGCCGCCGCGCTCCGGAGCGGACCGCTCAGCCCCCGACGCGCACCACCGCCGCCGAGGCCGGCGGCAGCGCCAGGCCGTCCCGCCGGCCGCCCCCGCCGGGGGCGCCGTCGCAGCCGAAGGCGGCGAGGACCTCGGTGCGCGTGCCGCCCAGGGGGACGGTCCGGGGTGCGGAGGAGAGGTTGACGGCGGTCCGGTACGGTCCGCGGTGCACCACGAGCCACCGCTCGCCCTCGTCGAAGGAGACCTCGACCGCCGACAGGTCCGGGTCGGTGAGCCCCGGGTGGGCGCGGCGCAGCGCGATCAGCTCCCGGTACCAGGCGAGCAGCGCCCGGTGCGGTTCGCGGTCCGGCTCGGACCAGTCGAGGGTGGAGGCCGCCACCGTGGAGGACGCCTGCGGGTCGGGGATCTCGTCGGCCTTCCAGCCGTGCCCGGCGAACTCCCGCCTGCGGCCCTGCCGGACGGCCTCGGCGAGGTCCGGATCGGTGTGGTCGGTGAAGTACTGCCAGGGCGTGGCGGCGCCCCACTCCTCGCCCATGAAGAGCATCGGGGTGAACGGCGAGGTCAGCACCAGGGCCGCCCCGGCGGCGAGCAGGCCGGGGGCGACGGTGGCGGAGAGCCGGTCGCCGAGGGCGCGGTTGCCCACCTGGTCGTGGGTCTGCAGGTAGCCGAGCAGCCGGTGCCCGGGGGTGCGGTGCAGGTCCAGGGGGCGGCCGTGGGTGCGCTGCCGGAAGGAGGACCAGGTGCCGTCGTGCAGCCAGCCGCGGGTCAGGGTGCGGGCGAGCGCGCCGAGGGGGCCGCGGGGCAGGCCGGCCACCGCGTGCGGGGGGCCGGAGGGCTTCCCGGCGAAGTCGGCGTAGTAGCCCTGGTCCTCGCCGGTGAGGGCGGTGTGCAGGGCGTGGTGGAAGTCGTCGCTCCACTGGGCGGCCAGGCCGAGGCCGCCCGCCTCGCGGGGGGCGGTGGTGCGGGGGTCGTTGAGGTCGGACTCGGCGACCAGGAAGAGCGGGCGGCCGGTGGCGGCGCCCAGGCGGTCGACCGTGCGGGACAGCTCCTCCAGGAAGGGGGTGGCGCGGTCGTCGGCGAGGGCGTGCACGGCGTCCAGCCGCAGGCCGTCGACGCGGTAGTCGCGCAGCCAGGCCAGGGCGCTGCCGATCAGGTACGCCCGGACCTCGTCGGAGCCGGGGGCGTCGAGGTTGACCGCCGCGCCCCAGGGGGTGTGGTGGCGGTCGGTGAAGTAGGGGCCGAAGCGGGGCAGGTGGTTGCCCGCCGGGCCGAGGTGGTTGTGCACGACGTCGAGGACGACGCCGAGCCCGCGCCGGTGCGCGGCGTCCACGAAGCGCTTCAGGCCGTCGGGCCCGCCGTAGGGCTCGTGCACGGCCCAGAGGCTGACGCCGTCGTACCCCCAGCCGTGGCGGCCCGGGAAGGGGCAGACCGGCATCAGCTCCACCAGGTCCACGCCCAGCTCCACCAGGTGGTCCAGGCGTGCGGCCGCCGCGTCGAAGGTGCCCTCGGGGGTGAAGGTGCCGACGTGCAGCTCGTACAGGACGCTGCCGGGCAGGGCGCGGCCGTGCCACACCACGTCCGGCGACCAGGGGAACGCGCCGTGGTCCACCAGGCGGCTCGGGCCGTCGGGGCCGTGCGGCTGGCGGGCCGAGCGGGGGTCGGGGAGCAGGTCGCCGCCGTCGAGGCGAAACCCGTAGTCGGAGCCGCCGGGGTCGGCCGGGGCCTCGGCGCGCCACCATCCCGGCCGGTCGGGCTCCGGGTGCATGGGGTGGCGGGCGCCGTCGACCTCCACCTCGACGTGTCCGGCCTCGGGGGCCCAGAGCCGGAAGGGGTGGGCGGTGGCGCGTGCGGCCATGCGGGACTCCTCGGATGCGTCGGGCGGATCGGCGCGGGGCCCGGCCGGCGTCCTGCACCGTCCGCCCGTCCGCCCGTACGTACGGGCGGACGGGCGGACGGGCCGGGCCCACGGACAGGCGTACCCGCCCGGCGCCGCCGGGCATGCCCCCGCGGCGCCGGACGGGTGGGTTCAGCCGGCCAGCAGCGCCACCGGCAGGTGCTCCAGCAGCTCGGCGACCGGCAGCACGCCGGGGGCGAAGGTGCGGCCGGTGAGCAGGTCGGTCCAGCGTCCGGCGGGGCAGCCGGGCAGCTCCAGCGAGGTGTCCGCCCAGCCGCCGTCCCGCTCCAGCCCGTACGGCAGGCGGGTGGCGGCGGCCAGCACGTCGTCGCCGCGCACGTGGGCCAGCAGGTGCTCCGCCGCGGTGCCGCGGGCGGCGAGCGGCGTGTACCCGCCCGCGAAGGAGCCGGGCCGGTCGCGGCGCAGCCGCAGCGCCGCGGCGGTGAGGCGCAGCTTCTCGGCCGCGAGGCCGTCCGGGGCCGCCCCGGCGTCGAGGGCGGCCAGACGGCGGCCCATGGCGGCGAGGTCGACGGGGCGCCGGTTGTCGGGGTCGACCAGGGTGTACAGCGGCTCCTCGCTGCCCTGGTACAGGTCGGGGACGCCGGGGACGGTGAGGTGCAGCAGCGCGGCGGCGAGGGTGTTGCTGCGCGCGTACGGGGCGTGGGCCTCGACGAACGCCGCGACGGGGCCGGTGGCCTCCGGGTCGTCGAGCACCGCGCGGGCGTACCGCTCCAGGGCCTCCTCGAAGCCGGGGTCGGGCTCGGTCCAGGAGGTCTGCAGATCGGCCTCGCGGACGGACTTCAGCAGCGCCCCGACCAGCCGGTCGCCGTCGATCGGCCAGGCGGCGGCGAGGGTCTGCCACAGCAGGTACTCGGCGGCGGGCCCCGGGTGCGGGCCGGTGCGGTGCCGGGCGGCCGCCCGCGACCAGGCGCGGTGGGCGGCGGCCCAGGTGCCGGGCGTCTCGGCGAGCACGGCGAGCCGGGCCCGGGCGTCGGCGCTGCGCTTGGTGTCGTGGGTGGAGAGCGCGGTGAGCCCGGCGGGCCAGTGCCGCCGGACGTGCGCGCACCAGGCGTGGAACCGGTCGGGCGTGGTGCCCGGGTGGCCGGGGTCGCCGCCGACCTCGTTGACCGACAGCAGCGGGTACCAGCGGTAGAACGCCTTGTCCTCCAGGCCCTTGGCCGCCGCTGCGGAGCAGGTCTGGGCGAAGCGGGCGGCGAACTCGTCGCGGGCCGGGCCGCGCCCGAGCCGGCCCAGGGCGAGGTCCCGGACGGTCTCCAGCGCGGCGGCGAGCTGCTCGGCGTCGGAGGGGGCGGGCACGGGCTCGGCCGGGACGGTGAGCGGCGCGCCGGGCGCGGGGGCGGCGTCGGCGAGCGCGGTCAGCTCCCGGGCGGCCTCGCCGGGCGCGGGCTCGCCGGGCACGACATAGGGCCGGTAGACGGGGTGGGCCGCGACGAGCTGGGCGGCGGCCTCGGTCAGCGCCCAGCCGGGGTGGTCGCGGTGGGCGGCGACCCCGGCGTCGGGGGTCTCGTTGCAGGCACGGGCGGCGGTGCGGCCCAGGCGTGCGATCTCCGCGGCCAGCTCGCGGCGGACGACCTCGCGCCGGGCGTCGGCGGCGGCCCGCCGGTAGACGGCGGACGGGTCGGCGGCGTCGGCCGGGGGCGCGCCGGGGGAGGGGGTGAGCAGGCCGGCGGCGTCCTCGGCGATCCGCCGCACGCCGTCGGCGTCGGTGAGCACCCCGTCGACGTGCAGCAGCGCGTCGTAGCCGGTGGTGCCGGCGCAGGGCCAGTCCTCGGGCAGCCGCTCGTCGCCGGTGAGGATCTTCTCCACGACCGTCCAGGCGCCGCCGGTGGCCCCCGCCAGCCGGCGCAGGTAGCCGCGGGGGTCGGCGAGGCCGTCCGGGTGGTCGATGCGGAAGCCGTCGAGCACCCCCTCCTCGTACAGCCGCAGCAGCACGCCGTGGGTGGCGCGGAAGACCTCGGGGTCCTCGGCGCGGACCGCGATGAGGTCGTTGACGGTGAAGAACCGGCGGTAGTTGAGGTCGGTGCGGGCCAGCCGCCACCATGCGAGCCGGTACCACTGGTGGTCGAGCAGCTCGGGCAGCGGCAGGTGCTCGGTGCCGGGCCGCAGCGGCAGGACGTGCTCGTGGTAGCGCAGGACGGGCTCGGCGGGCGCGTCGCCGGCCTCTGGGTGCCGCACGGCGGCCTTGCCGGGGGAGAGCTGGTCCAGGACGGCGCCGAGGCGGTCGCCGAGGAGCGGCAGCAGCACCCGCCCGCGGTGGGGGGCGTCGGCGGGGCCGGTCTGGGCGGTCCAGTCGATGTCGAACCAGCGGGCGTACGGGGAGTCGGGCCCCTCGCGCAGGACGTGCCACAGCGGGTGGTTCAGGTGCTCGGGGACGGGGAGCGCCATGTGGTTGGGCACGGTGTCGGCGACCAGCCGCAGGCCGTGGGCGCGGACGCGCTCCGCGAGGGTGCGCAGGGCGGGCTCGCCGCCGAGCTGCTCGCTGATCCGGGTGTGGTCGACGGTGTCGTAGCCGTGGGCGGAGCCCGGTGCCGCCTCCAGCAGCGGGGAGAGGTGCAGGTGGGAGACGCCGAGGGCGGCGAGGTGGGGGACGGCCGCCGCCGCGTCGTGGAGGGTGAAACCGGGCTGCAGCTGGAGCCGGTAGGTGGCGGTCGGCCCGGTGCGGTCGGGTGCGGCGGCTGTCATGTGCCCATGCCTACCCGGTGGAGGCGCGGTGCACATCCGGGCGCGGGCGTGAGGGCGAATCCGTCCGCCGTCCGCCGTCCGCCGTCCGCCGTCCGCCGTCCGCCGTCCGCCGTCCGCCGTCCGCCGTCCGCCGTCCGCCGTCCGCCGTCCGCCGTCCGGGCCGGCAGATGCCGGCGGTCGGCGGGCGGACGTCCTGAGGCGGCCGCGTCATCGTTGTCATGACCCCCGCCGATCGACGGGGGTGGACGAATCCGATTCATCCGCTCGTATGACGACCTGGTGAAACCCTAGTTACCGAGGACTTCTGACGGTTCTGCGGCCAAAATTTGTCGCTAGTGTGTCCCCCGGCCGCACATGTGGCCGAAGTGCGAGGGGTGGCTGCGCGCCGTACGGCGCGCGGTGTGCGGGGAGGGTGCGTGTCTTCCGTTTCGGAAATCGCCGACAGCGTCTGGTCCTGGGTCGTGCAGGCGACCGCGGAGACCTCCTGGCGCGACGTGATGCCGCTCGGCGTCGCCGGCGTCTTCGTCTGGGCCCTGTGGCTGGTGCGCGCCGTCGTGTCGCGCTTCAACAAGCCCGTGGTCAACGACTTCCGCACGACCACCTCGGTGGTCGTGCCGTCCTACCGGGAGGACCCGGACATCCTCATGGAGTGTCTGGCCACCTGGCTGGAGCAGGACCCCACCGAGGTCATCGTCGTGCCCGACGTGGCCGACACCGAGGTCCAGCGCCGGCTCGCCGAGGTGGCGGACCCCCGGCTCCGGGTGATCGTCTTCGAGCACGCGGGGAAGCGCTCCGCCCTCGGCGTCGGCATCCGCGCCGCCGTCGGCGAGATCGTCGTCTTCGCCGACTCCGACACCCGCTGGACGCCCGGCCTGCTCGCCGCCGTCCAGATGCCCTTCGCCGACCCGGGCGTGGGCGGCGTGGGCACCCAGCAGAACGTGTACCAACGCGAGACCAGCGTCTGGCGCCGCATCGCCGACTGGCTGGTCAACCTGCGCTACTACGACTACGTGCCCGCCATGGGCAAGTACGGCGGCGTCGCCTGCCTCTCCGGCCGCACCGCCGCCTACCGCCGCTCCGCGATCCTCCCGGTCGTGGAGAACCTGGAGAACGAGTTCTTCCTCGGCCGCCGCTGCGTCGCCGGCGACGACGGCCGGCTCACCTGGCTGGTCCTCGCCCAGGGCTACCGGACCGTCCACCAGTCCTCCGCCCGCGCGGTGTCGATGTTCCCGGACTCCTTCCGGGCCTTCGTCAAGCAGCGGGTCCGCTGGAGCCGCAACTCCTACCGCTGCTACCTCACCGCCGTCGCCAAGGGCTGGCTGTGGCGGACCCCGCTCGTCACCAAGGTGACGGTGCTGCAGATCCTGCTCACCCCCGTCACCATGGGCATGGCCGTCGGCTACCTGCTGCTCAGCCGCCTGGAGATGACCCCGCGCAGCGCGGCCATGGTCCTCGTCTGGCTGCTGCTGGGCCGCGGCGTGCGCGGCTACTCGCACCTGCGGCGGCACCCGAAGGACCTGCTGATCCTGCCGCTGCTGGCCCTGGTCGTCATCATGATCTCGCTGCCCGTCAAGCTGTACGCCTTCGTCACCATGAACAAGCAGGGCTGGCTCACCCGCAGCGCCGACCGGATCGGCGGCGAGGGGCAGACCGCCGCCACCCTCGCCCCGCCGTCCGGCGTCTCCCTCGACCTGCTGGCCGAGGCCCCCCCGGCCGCCGAGGCGCCCGGCGCCCCCCGCCAGGACGCCGCCCTGCCGCACCAGCGCACCTCCGGCGGCACCGGCCACGGCACCCCGGCCCACGGCACCCCCGTTCACCAGGAAGAGGTCATCGGAGCGTGACCCGCACCCCCGTGCGCGGCGCGTCATCGCGCCGCGCGGTCCCCGCGACCCTGCTCGCCGCCCTCGCCGGCGCCGCCCTGCTGCCGGTCGCCGCCGCGACCCCGGCCGCCGCCGACACGGCGAGGCCCTCCACGACCTCGCCGCAGACGGCCGAGCGGGAGGCCGCCCTCGTCGCGGAGGAGGACCGCCGGCTCATCGAGGTCCGCTCGGTGGCCGCCGTCGCGCCCCTGCGCGGCCGGACCTGGACCAGGCCCTACCGGCTGGACACCGGCGGCGGCTACACCCTGGTCCTCACCCAGCGCAGCGCCCCCTACACCGTCGCGGACCTGCTCACCCTCGCCCCGCAGACGTTCACCCGGCAGCGGGACGGCTCCTACCTGCTGACGGAGAACCTCTACCTCAACTCCGGCGCCAAGCTGAAGCTCTCCAACCCCGGCGGACTCAAGCTGCGCCTCGCCAGCAACGACCGCGGCTTCGTCTCCATCGTCTCCTTCGGCGGCACCCTCACCATCGCCGGCACCCCCCAGGCCCCGGCGCAGATCACCAGCTGGGACCCGCGGACCGGCCGGTCCGACACCGAGGTGGCCGACGGCCGCGCCTACATCCGCGCCATCGGCGGCACCTTCGACATGGAGTACGCGGACATCACCGGCCTGGGCTTCTGGTCCGGCCGCACCGGCGGCCTCAGCCTCACCGGCACCGACCGCCCCAACACGGGCAACGTCGAGACCTCGCAGCACGTGACCAAGGACGAGCGCCACCAGGCCAAGGCCGACCGGCTCTCCGGCGGCGGCCCGGCCAGCTCCGGCACCCCCCTCAGCAGCGGCGACGTGCAGGCCAGCCCCGCCGGCCCCCTCGGCACCCCCGACGCCCGCTTCTCGGTGCCGGGCCAGAGCTACGTCTCCGCCAAGGTCGCCCACTCCACGCTGCGCGGCAACGCCTTCGGCCTCTTCATCTCCAGCGCCAATGGCGTCACCGTCAGCGACTCCACCATCGAGGACAGCCTGGAGCACGGCCTGGTGCTGCACCGCTTCGCCTCCAGCACCGTCGTCGAGCGCACCACCTCCCGGCACAACGGCGGCGACGGCTTCGTCCTCGCCCGCGCCACCGAGGAGGTCCGCATCAGCGGCTCCACCGCGGCCGACAACGGGGGCAACGGCTTCACCCTCAGCGGCCAGCCCCTCGCCGAGGGACCGTCCGCCTCGGGTGAGTCCGTCGACAAGTACGGCTCCAACTCGGTCTCCAACAGCGTGGCCCGCAACAACGGCCACTACGGCATCGAGGTCGTCGGCGGCACCGACATCGGCGTGCAGAACAACCGCGTCGAGGGCAGCGACATGGGCATCGTCGCCCGCCAGCGCGTGGAGAAGGTCTCCATCACCGGCAACCAGGTCTCCGGACAGCGGCGGCAGGGCATCGCCGTGCGCGACCACGTCCGCAAGGCCACCGTCACCGGCAACGTGGTCGAGGACAGCGACACAGGGATCTACGTCCGCGACTCGCTCGCCGAGGTCCGCGGCAACACCGTGCAGGACGCCGGCAACCACGGCATCAGCCTCGTCGGCACCACCGGGGGCTCGCTGGTCAGCTACAACGTGGTGGCCGGCGTCGGGCCCAGCGCCATCGACACCTCCCGCTCCTACGGCGGCCGCGCCACGGTGAAGGAGAACCAGACCTTCGCCTGGCACGACACCAGCTCCTTCTGGGTCCGGTTCCGGCACTACATGAGCCCCATGACGATGCTGTGGACCGCGATCCTGCTGCTCATCCTGTTCGCCGCACTGCGGGGACGGAAGCGCGGACAGCGGGTGCTCGGTGCGCACCCGTACACCGACAAGCGCCCGCTGGGCGGCCGGTCCTGGGCGCTGCGCCGCGGCGACCGCCGGACCTCCGGCGGCGAGACCGGGCCCGCCCCGGCGCACTGAGCCCGGCCGGCGGGCCGGCCCCGGCCGGGCATCCCGCCGGCCCGAACCGGCCCCGGCCGTGTGCACGGCCGCCCCGCGGCGCGCCGGCCCGGTCCGGTGCGGGATCCGCCCGTGAGAGGATCCCGCACCGGCCGGCCCGACCCGTCCGGCAGGTCCGCCCCGTCCGTCCCGAACCCCACCCACCGAGGATCCCGATGCCCGAGACACCGCCCATGCCGACCAGCCCGCCCACGCCCCCGCCGGGCGGCGGCCGCCCGGAGTGGATGCGCGGCCCCGCGGTCTGGCTGGCCGGCGGTGCGTTCCTGATCGCCCTCGTCGCCCTGGTCGTCGCCCTGTCCGGCGGCGGCGACGGCGGCGGGCAGCGGGTCGCGGGCGCCGGGGCCACCGGGCAGGTCGGCCCCACCCTCTCCACCGGCACCCCGTCGGACGCCCCGGCCTCCCCGGCGCCCGGCACCGGGGAGCCCTCCGACGCGCCGTCCGCCTCCGACGGGGCGTCCGTGCCGCCCGCCCCGGGCTCGGACGCGTGCCCCGTCGCCACCACCACCGTGCAGGACGCCGACGGCCTCCAGCGGGCGCTCACCGACGCCAGGCCCGGCGACGTCATCCAGATCGCCGACGGCACCTACACCGGCAAGTTCACCGCGAAGACCCCCGGCACCGAGCAGCAGCCGATCGTGCTGTGCGGCGGACCCGGCGCGGTCATCGACGGCGGAGGCGTCAAGAAGGGCTACGCCCTCCACCTCGACGGCGCCAGCTGGTGGCGGGTGATCGGCTTCACCGTCCGCAACAGCCAGAAGGGCGTGATGGCGGACAAGGTCCAGCACACCCTCATCAAGGGCCTGACGGTCACGCAGATCGGCGACGAGGCCATCCACCTGCGCAACTTCTCCAGCGACAACACGGTGGAGGGCAACACCGTCAGCGACACCGGGCTGCGCCGCGACAAGTTCGGCGAGGGGATCTACATCGGCAGCGCGGTCAGCAACTGGCCCACCGTCAGCGGCGGCAGGCCCGACAACAGCGACCGCAACACCGTCCGCGGCAACCGCATCAGCGGCACCACCGCCGAGTCCGTCGACATCAAGGAGGGCACCTCGCACGGCGTCCTCGAGGACAACACCTTCGACGGCTCGAAGCTCAAGGGCAGCCACAACGACTCCTGGGTCGACGTCAAGGGCAACGACTGGCTGATCCAGGGCAACACCGGCACCCACAGCCTCGCCGACGGCTTCCAGACGCACCAGGTCGTCGACGGCTGGGGCAAGGGCAACGTCTTCAAGGACAACACCGCCCAGGTCGACGGGCCGGGCTACGGCTTCAACGTCCAGTCGCCGGACAGCAACACCGTGGCCTGCAGCAACAAGGCGACCGCCGCCGCCAAGGGCCTCACCAACGGCACCTGCTCCTAGAGGGGGACTCCATGGACCTGCACAGCGACCTGCACAGACCGCCCCGCCTCACCGTGATCGGCACCGGCTACCTCGGCGCCACCCACGCCGTCTGCATGGCCGTCCTCGGCTTCGAGGTGCTCGGCGTCGACGTGGACGAGCGCAAGATCGAGCGGCTGGCCTCCGGCGAGGTGCCCTTCTTCGAACCCGGCCTGCCCGAGCTCCTCGCCAAGGCACTGGAGTCCGGCCGGCTCTCCTTCACCACCTCCTTCGAGGAGGCCGCCGCCTTCGGCGACGTGCACTTCGTCTGCGTCGGCACCCCGCAGCAGAAGGGCTCCCAGGCCGCCGACCTCAGCTA
The DNA here is from genome assembly GCF_042895785.1 of Streptomyces sp. NPDC001380. Classification (NCBI taxonomy): domain Bacteria; kingdom Bacillati; phylum Actinomycetota; class Actinomycetes; order Kitasatosporales; family Streptomycetaceae; genus Streptomyces; species Streptomyces sp. NPDC001380. Next base: position 271,124 of record NZ_JBIAWP010000002.1, read on the forward strand.
CGTCGACGGCGCCGTCCGGGCGCTCGCCGCCTACTTGGACCGGCGCTCCCTCATCGTCGGCAAGTCCACCGTGCCCGTGGGCACCGCCGCCCGCCTCACCGCGCTCGTGCAGGCCGTCGCCCCCGCCCGGGAGGAGGTCGAACTCGCCTGGAACCCCGAGTTCCTCCGCGAGGGCTTCGCCGTCGACGACACCATGCGGCCCGACAGGCTCGTCTTCGGCGTGGCCTCCGACTGGGCCGAGCAGCGGCTGCGCGCCGCCTTCGCGCCCGTCATCGCGCAGGGCTCGCCGGTGGTGGTCACCGACCTGCCCACCGCCGAACTGGTCAAGGTCGCCGCCAACTCCTTCCTGGCCACCAAGATCTCCTACATCAACGCCATGGCCGAGGTCTGCGAGGCCACCGGCGCGGACGTCACCCGCCTCGCCGAGGCGCTGGCGTACGACGACCGCATCGGCGGCCGGTTCCTCAAGCCGGGCCTCGGCTTCGGCGGCGGCTGCCTGCCCAAGGACATCCGGGCGTTCAAGCACCGGGCGGAGGAGCTCGGCGTCGGCCAGGCGGTGGCCTTCCTCCGCGAGGTCGACGCCATCAACCAGCGCCGCCGCGCCCGGACCGTGGACCTGGTCCGGGAGCTGGCGGGCGGCTCGCTGGACGGGGTGCGGATCGCCGCTCTCGGCGCCACCTTCAAGCCGAACTCCGACGACATCCGCGACGCCCCCGCCCTCGACGTGGCCGCCGCACTCCAGCGGGCCGGCGCCGAGGTCCGCGTCTTCGACCCGGCGGGCATGGACAACGCCCGGCGCTCCTACCCGCAGCTCGTCTACGGGGAGAGCGCGCTGGACGTCGCCGCCGGGGCGGACGTGGTGGCGCTGCTCACCGAGTGGACCGAGTTCCGCGAGATCGACCCCGAGGCGATGGGCGCGGTGGTCGCCGGGCGCCGCATCGTCGACGGACGGCACGCCCTGGACCCCGCCCGGTGGCGCGCCGCCGGGTGGGAGTACCGGGCGCTCGGACGTCCGTGACGGGCCCCGGCCCCCGCCGGGGGCGCGGGCAGGAGGCGGGCCCGGCTTCCGCGGCCGGCCCCCGCCCGGAGGCCGCGGTCCGCGCGCCGTCCGCCCCGCCCGCGGCGTCCGCCGCCGGCCCGGGGCGGACCCGCGGACGCCGGCGGGCGCTGGCCGCCGGGTCGGTCGCCGCGGTCCTGCTGCCGGTCCTGGCCGCCGCAGGCTGCGCGAGCGGACCCGCCCAGCGGTACGGCGCCGACCCCGCCAAGGTCGGCCCGCAGACCGCCGTGCCCGGCGACCAGCTGCCCACCGCCGCCGCGTCCGGCGTCTACGACCCGGCCGCGACCGCGACGCCGGGCGGGGGCGGCCGGCCGTCGGCGCCCGGCGGCGGCGCCGGGTCCGCCCGGGCGGCGACCGATGCCGCGCTGGTGCGCCTCACCGCCCGGCTCTCCGCCGCCGTGGAGCGCGGCGGCCACCCGCCGGCCCACCTGCGGACGGCGTTCAGCGCGCACGCCGGCAACCAGCTGTCGGTCACCTGGACGGTCAGCTCCGCACTCGCCGACCGGGGGGCCCGGGACCGTGCCCGGCGCGACGCCCTGGCCGTGCTGGGCGCGGTGCGGGACTCGTCGTTCGCCTACGGCTCGGTGGTGCTGACCGTGCAGGGCGCGGTCAGGGACGTGTACGGCGGCCTGTCCCAGACCAAGGTGGTGCGGGCCAAGTACTCGCGCGGCCTGGTCCGGGCGACCGACTTCGCCCTGCTGCCGCCCGCGCAGGTCTTCGCGATCTGCGACGACAAGGCCGCCGAGATCCACCCGTCCTTCCGCTGAGCCGGCCGCCCTCCGCGCCCCGCCGGGGGCGGTCCGCTCCCGTGGCGGCGCACCCCCCGCACGGCCGCCCGTGACGGGCGGCCGTGCGGGGCCGCCCGTCACCGGCGGCCGTGACGCAGCCGTCCGCCCCTCCCGGGGAGCATCCGGGAGGGGCGGACGGCTGCCGCCACGCCCCGTCGTACGGGACCCGGCGGGATCGCGCGGGCCGCGCGGACTGTGGGGGCCGAGCGGGCTACGCGGGACGCTGGAGCACGATCAGCGAGCGGTCGGCCAGCCGCAGCCGGTCTCCCGCCTTCACCCGCGCCCCCGTGCCCGGCGTGATCGTCCTGGGCAGGGCGGTGTCCACCACCACCTGCCACTCGCGGCCGTGGTTCACCGGCACCACGAAGTCCAGCGGCTCGTAGTGGGCGTTGAACATCAGCAGGAAGGAGTCGTCCACGATCTTCCCGCCGCGCCGGTCGGGCTCGGAGATGGCGTAGCCGTTGAGGAAGACCGTCATCGACTTGGCGTACGAGGCGCTCCAGTCGTCGTCGGTCATCTCCCGGCCGTCGGGGGTGAACCAGGCGATGTCGGAGAGGTCGTCGTGGGTGCCGGAGACGGGCCGGCCGTGGAAGAAGCGCCGGCGGCGGAAGACCGGGTGGTCGCGGCGCAGCCACACCATGGACCGGGTGAACTCCAGCAGCTGCGCCGCCGGGTCGGCCGCGTCCTCCGGCTGCGCCGTGCCGTGCGGCAGGCCGCCGGTGCTCGCGGGCGGGGTCTGGGCGGCGGCCTTCGGCCAGTGCATCCAGGCCATCTCGCTGTCCTGGCAGTAGGCGTTGTTGTTGCCCTGCTGGGTGCGGCCCAGCTCGTCGCCGTGGGAGAGCATCGGGACGCCCTGGGAGAGCATGAGGGTGGCGATGAAGTTCCGCTGCTGGCGGGCGCGCAGCTCCTGCACGCCCTCGTCGTCGGTCTCGCCCTCGGCCCCGCAGTTCCACGAGCGGTTGTGGCTCTCGCCGTCGCGGTTGTCCTCGCCGTTGGCCTCGTTGTGCTTCTCGTTGTACGAGACCAGGTCGCGCAGGGTGAAGCCGTCGTGGCAGGTGACGAAGTTGATGGACGCGATCGGGCGGCGGCCGTCGTCCTGGTAGAGGTCGGAGGAGCCGGTCAGCCGGGAGCCGAACTCGGCGAGCGTGGCGTTCTCCCCGCGCCACAGGTCGCGCACGGTGTCGCGGTACTTGCCGTTCCACTCGGTCCACAGCGGCGGGAAGTTGCCCACCTGGTACCCGCCCTCGCCGACGTCCCACGGCTCGGCGATCAGCTTGACCTGGGAGACCACCGGGTCCTGCTGCACGAGGTCGAAGAAGGACGACAGCCGGTCCACCTCGTGGAACTGCCGCGCCAGGGTGGCGGCCAGGTCGAAGCGGAAGCCGTCGACGTGCATGTCGGTGACCCAGTAGCGCAGCGAGTCCATGATCAGCTGCAGCACGTGGGGGCTGCGCATCAGCAGGGAGTTGCCGGTGCCGGTGGTGTCCTCGTAGTACCGCTTGTCGTCGCCGACCAGCCGGTAGTAGTTGTCGTTGTCCAGGCCGCGGAAGGAGAGGGTCGGACCGAGGTGGTTGCCCTCCGCGGTGTGGTTGTAGACCACGTCGAGGATGACCTCGATGCCGGCCGCGTGCAGGGCCTTGACCATCGACTTGAACTCCTGCACCTGCTGCCCGCGGTCCCCGACCGAGGAGTAGGAGCAGTGCGGGGCGAAGAACCCGATGGTGTTGTAGCCCCAGTAGTTCGACAGGCCCATGTCCGCCAGGCGGTGGTCGTGGACGAACTGGTGCACCGGCATCAGCTCGATCGCCGTCACCCCGAGGTCCACCAGGTGCTCGACCACGGCCGGGTGGGCGATGCCCGCGTAGGTGCCGCGGATCTCCTCCGGGATGCCGGGGTGCAGCTTGGTGAGCCCCTTCACGTGGGCCTCGTACAGCACGGTGCGGTGGTAGTCGGTGCGCGGCGGCCGGTCGTTGCCCCAGTCGAAGTAGGGGTTGATCACCACCGAGTGCATGGTGTGCGGGGCGGAGTCCAGGTCGTTGCGCCGGTCCGGCGCGCCGAAGTGGTACCCGTACACGGACTCGTGCCAGTCGATCGACCCGCTCATCGCCTTCGCGTACGGGTCGAGCAGCAGCTTGGCGCTGTTGCAGCGGTGCCCCTGCTCCGGGTCGTACGGGCCGTGCACCCGGAAGCCGTACCGCTGGCCGGGCTGGACCCCGGGCAGGTAGGCGTGGCGCACGAAGGCGTCGGTCTCCCGCAGCTCCACCGCGGTCTCCGACCCGTCGTCGCCGATCAGGCAGAGCTCGATCCGGTCGGCGGCCTCCGAGAAGACCGCGAAGTTGGTTCCGGCCCCGTCGTAGGTGGCACCGAGGGGGTACGGGTGTCCCGGCCAGACCTGCATCGTCCCTCATCTTCCCGTCGTCGCGGCGGGCGGCTGCCCGGACCGTGCCTGGGCACGCCGCCGATGCGTGCCGTATGCCCGGTGGGGCCGGGCGCCATGTCTCCCCGGGGCGCGGCACCCTCGGGCCCTCCCTTCCGGCCCTCCCCTCGGCCTCTCCCACCGCCCCTCCGGCCGGCGGTCCTGCGGCGTCCCTCCCCCGCATACTTGCCGACCGGAAGGCCGTACTGATGCCCTTTCGTGACTTCTTCGCCCGAACGGGTGTCTTATCCGGCGGAAAACCGCCGCAACCGGGCGCGACCCGGCACCGCCCCCGCGTGTCGCGGCCTCGGACGCACGTCCGGGCCGCCGATCCGCGTGCGGGGCGGGCGGCGGCGAAGTACCCTTGATCGTCCGGATCGGCAGGGGAGGGTGAGGTACTCCATGGTGGTCCCCGCCGACGGGGGTGCCGCGGGAGGCACGGTGCGCGGAGACGCGCCCGCCGCCGGGAGGGCGGCCGCCGGCCGAACCGTGCCCCGCCAGGGCGGGAGCCCGGAGGCCGGGCCCGTCTGGGGGCCGGACGCCTGGGAGGAGGCCCGCCGCCGGGTGCGCCGCGCCGGCCGCGCCTACGTCTGGCTCAACCTCGTCGAGCAGCGGATGCGCGCCCTCGTCTCCGACGTGCTGCGCCCCGTGTACGAGCCCGCCCACGGCGAGGACTGGGTCACCGCCGCGGCCGGCCCCGCCGGCGAGGAGTGGGCCCACCGCGCCGGGGCGGTCCGCGAGGTCAGCCGCCGCAAGGGCTACCTGCTCGACCCCGCCGACGACCGGCTGGTCGTCTTCCTGACCCTCCCGCAGCTGCGCGAGCTCATGGTGCAGCACTGGCCCTGCTTCGAGCCGCACCTCGCCGACCGGCGCGAGGTGGAGCTCGCCCTGGACGAGCTGGAGGTGGCCCGGCACGTCGTCTCCCGCAACCGGGCGCTGTCCGAGACGGTCCTCGCCCAGGCGGAGCGGGCCGCCGCCCGCCTGCTGGCCCTGCTGGACGGCGGCCGGGCGGCCGTGCCCGGTACCCCCGGCGACGTCGTCGAGGAGCTCGTCGGCGACCGCTACGCCGACGTCTCCTCGGTCCACTCCGACCGGGTCCGCCTCCAGCGCGACCTGCCGGTGGAGGAGCTCCTGGCCGGGGCGCAGCGGCTGGACGCCGTCGGCATAGGGCTCTCCCTGCTCTGCCAGAACTTCACCGGCAGGCGCCTGGTCCGGCTGGCCGCCGGCGGCTGCCGGACGCGCCTGCTCTTCCTCAACCCCGCCAGCAGCGCGGTGCGCCGCCGCGAGCGGGAGCTCGGCCTGGGGCGCGGTGAACTGGCCCGGTCGGTGGAGGCCAACATCATGCACGTGCGCCGGGTCCGGGCCCGGCTGCGCGATCCCCGCGGCTTCGAGATCCGGGTCTTCGACGAGACGCCCCGCTTCACCGCCTACCTGGTCGAGGGCGGCCGGCCGCAGGGCCTCGCCGTGGTCCAGCCCTACCTGAGGCGCTCCCGCGGCGCCGAGTCGCCCGCCCTGGTGCTGCGCGGCACCGCCCGCGACCCGGAGGCGGCCGGCGCGGAGCCGGGGCTGCTGGACGTCTACCGCGAGGAGTTCGAGGGGAGCTGGGCCGACTCCCGGCCGGTCTCCTGACGCGCCGGGCCCCGTCCTGGCCGTCCGGTCCGTCCTGGCCGTCCGGTCCGGTTCTCCGCCGCGCCGCGCCGCGCCGCGCCCCGTCCGCCCGCACGCGTCCCCCGGCCCGGGCCGCGCGGACCCCCGGCGCGCACCGGCCCCCGGGCGGCCGCCTCCCCGACGGGGCCCTGTGCACCGGGCCCCGCACGCCCCGGCCCCCGGCCCCGCCGGTGCCGCGGCCTCGGTCCGCGACCCCGCTCCGCGGCCCGGGCCGCCGGGTCCCGCGTCCGCTTGTCAGAGGCGCACGGGATGATGGACGCCTCACGGGGGCCGGAGGAGAGGACGCCGCACATGAGCTGGTGGCACGAGCCGCTGGTCGGGTTCGACCTGGAGACGACGGGGACGGACCCGGACACATCACGCATCGTCACCGCCGCACTGGTGGACACCAAGGGCGGCGAGCCGGTGCACACCACCACCTGGCTCGTCGACCCGGGCGTGCCCATACCGCCCGAGGCCGCGGCCATCCACGGCATCAGCACCGAGCGGGCCGCCGCCGAGGGGCGCCCGGCGCCCGGCGCGGTCGGGGAGATCGCCGAGCTGCTCTGCCGCCGCCTGGAGACCGGGGTGCCGGTGGTGGCCTTCAACGCGCCCTTCGACCTCAGCCTGCTCGACGCCGAGCTGCGCCGCCACGGCCTGCCCTCCCTGGAGGAGCGGCTGGGGGGCCGCCCGGTGGGACCGGTCCTCGACCCGCTGGTGGTGGACCGCTCGGTCGACCGCTACCGCCGCGGCTCACGCAGCCTGCAGAGCGTCTGCGGGGTCTACGGCGTGGAGCTGGCCGACGCCCACGAGGCGGGCAGCGACGCCCTGGCCGCGGTGCGGGTCGCCGTCCGGCTGGCCGAGCGCTACCCGCGCCAGGTGGGGGAGCCGCACCCGGCCGACCTCCACACGCAGCAGGTCGGCTGGTACGCCGCCTGGGCGGAGGACTTCCAGGCGTGGCTGCGGCGGGAGAAGGACCCCCGGGCCGTGGTGGACGGCCGGTGGCCGCTGCGGCGCCCGTGACCCGGGCGCGCGGCCGCCGCAGCCGCTCCCCTCAGAAGGGGTACCAGCGCACGGAGGCGTCGCCCGCGCGCAGCGACTCCACCCGGCGGCGGAACTCGGCGCGTGCCGCCGGGTTGCCCGGCACGTGCTGCGCCACCCAGGAGGCGCTCGCGGTCTCCCGGGCGCCCCGCAGCACCGCGCACCCCTCCCAGTCCCGCACGTCCCACCCGTAGGTCCCGGTGAACGCGCGGTAGGCGGCGGCGGGCACGCCGTAGCGGTCGTGGCTCAGCGCCATCACCACCAGGTCGTGCTCCCGCAGGTCGCCGGAGAAGGTCTCCAGGTCCAGCAGGACCGGCCCGTCCGGCCCGATGTGGACGTTGCGGGTCAGGGCGTCGCCGTGGATCGGGCCGGGCGGCAGGTGCGGCACCAGCTCCGCCGCGGCCTCCGCGAACCCGTCGCGCCGGGACCGCAGGTAGGCGGCGTCGGCCGGGTCGATGTGCCCCTCCGCGGCGAGCAGCCAGCGCTCCACCCCGGAGAGCAGGTCGCGGCGCGGCAGCGGCACCGGCGGGGCGGGCAGCCGGTGCACGGCGCGCAGCAGCTCGGCCAGGTCGGCCGGCCCGGCGGGGCGTACGGCGTCCGGCAGCCGCTCCCAGACGGTCACCGGGTGGCCGTCCACGACCAGCGGCCGGCCGTCCGCCAGAGCCGCGGCCGGCCGCGGCGCGGGCACGCCCTGCCCGGCGAGCCACTCCGCGACGCGCAGCTCCCGCTCGGCCCGCTCGGCGAGGCCGGCGTCCCGGCCGATCTTCACCACCACGTGGTCGACGGCGAGGACCGCGTTCTCGCCGAGGGCGAGCAGGCGCGCGCCGGCGGGGGAGGGCAGTCCGGCGCGGGCGCAGGCGGCCTCCAGGACGGTGCGTGCGCGGCTCTCGTCGAAGGGGAGGCTGTTCATGCGGCGGCGGTGCTCCGGTCTGCGGCGGTACGGGTCCGGCCAGTCTCGCAGACGGCCGGGCCGCGTCGGCGTCCCGGCCGGACGGCTCGGCCCCCGGTGGCAGGCCTGTCCCAGGCTTCTCGTCCCGGGGCGCCCTGTCCTGTGGCAGCCCTGTCCGGGGGCGCCCCGGTCGGCGGAGCGGCCGGTGCGCCGATCGGGGCGGCGCGTGCCCGGACCGGCCGGGCAGGGCGCCTCCGCGCCCGCGCCCGCCGCGCTCCGAGGCGGTCCCCGGGACCCTCCCCGGGACCGCCCCCGGGGACGGCCGTGCGGCGCCCGGCCCCGCACGCCGCGGGACCCGGCGCCGCACGCGGGCGGCACGGGGCCGCTCACACCTCGGCGGCGGTCCGCTCGCTCCTCGGGTCGTCCTCGCCGTCGACGAGGTACGGCAGCGGGGCGGACGCGGGCGCCGGGGGCACCGGGCCGCCGTGCGAGAGCTCCGGCAGGCGGCGCAGCCACCGCGGCAGGTACCAGTTGCGCTCGCCCAGCAGGCTCATCACCGAGGGCAGCAGCACCCCGCGGATGACGGTGGCGTCCACCAGGACGGCCACGGCCAGCCCCACGCCCATCTGCTTCATCGACTGCACGGAGAGCGTGCCGAACACCGAGAACACCGCCACCATGATCACGGCCGCGCTGGTCACCACGCCCGCGGTGCTGCGGATGCCGTACGAGACGGCGGAGCGGGTGTCCATGCCCCGGTCGCGGGCCTCCTTGATCCGGGAGACCACGAAGACGTGGTAGTCCATCGACAGGCCGAAGAGGATCACGAAGAGGAAGAGCGGCACCCACGACTCCACCGCGCCGACCCCCGCCGTGCCCAGCAGCGAGGCCCCGACGCCGTGCTGGAAGACCAGCGCCAGCACGCCGTAGGCGGCGGCGACCGAGAGCAGGTTGAGCGCCACCGCGGTCGCCGCGACCGTCAGGGAGCGGAAGAAGAGCAGCATGAGCAGGAAGGCGAAGGCGGTCACGAAGCCGAGGACGGGCAGCAGGCTGTCGGACATCTGCCGGTTGAAGTCGTGGCTGCCGGCCGTCTCACCGGTGACGGGCGCCTCGGTGCCGGGGACCGCGCCGAGGGTGCGCGGGACGACCTCCTCGCGGAGGGTCCGCAGGGCCTCGTCGCTGGCGGCGTCGTTGCCCGAGCCCGCCAGCGGGACGCTGATCACGGCGACGTCCTGCGCGGAGTGCGCCTCGACCCGGATCGGCTCGTGCATGCGGCCCGTGGAGACGGCGGCCCGCCGGAAGTCGGCGACGGCCCGCCGCATCCGCGGGGAGTCGATGTCGGCCGCCTTGACCACGACGGTGGCGGGGGCCGGGTCGCCGGGGAAGGCTGCCTGGATCCGCTGGTACGTCGTCACCAGGGCGTTGCCCCGGGGGATCTGCTGCTCGAAGGTGAGGTTCGCGGTGTGCAGGGTCAGCAGCGGGGCGGCGAGGGCCAGCAGGACGCCGGTGGAGAGCAGGGCGGCGGCGAGCGGCCGGCGCAGCACGGGGGTGAGCACCGCGTTCCAGACGCGGCCGCCCTCGGCGGTGCCGGCGCGGCGCAGCCGGCCGAGCAGCGGGACGCGGCCCCTCTCGACGCGGTCGCCGAGGAGGGAGAGCAGGGCGGGCAGCACCGTGAGCGATCCCAGGACGGCGGTGACGACGACCACGATGGTGCCCGCGGCCATGGCCCGGAAGTCGGCGATGCCGGTGAGGAACATGCCGGCCATCGCGACCACCACTGTGAGGCCGGAGACCAGGACCGCCCGGCCCGAGGTGGCGGCGGCGATCCGCAGCGCCGTCGCCGGGTCGTGCCCGGCGGCGCGCTCCTCGCGCTCGCGGCGCAGGTAGAACAGGCAGTAGTCGACGCCGACGGCGAGGCCGACCAGCAGCATCACCGAGCTCGCGTCGTCGCTGGTGTGCAGCAGGTGGCTGGAGAGCGCGACCAGGCCGCCGGCGGCGACGAAGGCGGTGAGGGCGAGGACGACCGGCAGCACCGCCGCGACCAGGGCGCCGAAGGCGACCAGCAGGATGCCCAGCGCCAGCGGCACGGCGGTCCACTCGGCGCGCTTGAAGTCGTGGCTGAACTGGTCCTGGAACCACCGGTGGGCGCTGGCGTCGCCGAACTCCTCCACCACCAGGCCGCGGTGGCGCGCCTGCACCCCGGCGACCGCGTCCAGCACGGTGGCGACCTCCGCGTCGGTCTCCTTCCCGCGGGCGTCGGTCATCGTGAAGGCCACCAGCGCCGTGCGGCGGTCCGCGGAGACCGCCCCGCCGTCGTACGGGGACCTCACGCCGGAGACCAGGCCGGTGGCGCGCACCGTGCGGACCACGTCGGCGACCGCGCTGCGGAAGGCCGGGTCGGCGGCGGTCAGGGACGGGCTCTGGACGACGACGCTCTCGCCGGAGGGCCGCTCGATCCCGGCGTCGGCGAGGATCCGGTGCGCGCGGGCGACCTGGCCGGGCATCTGCTCGGAGTCGTCGATCCTCACGCTGCCGGCGACGCCGCCGAGCCAGGCGGCGAGGACGACGAAGAGCAGCCAGCCGGTGACGGCCGCCCAGCGGTGCCGGGCGCTCCAGCCGCCCATGGCGGCGGCGAGGCCTGGTCGGTGTGACACGTCGGGTCCCCCCTCGGGAAGACGGCGGTGCGGGCCGCCGGAATCGGTGCCGCCGCTCGCTGCGGCGCTGTCCACGACGCTAGGGATCCGGCGCCGGGGCGGACATCCGGCCAGCGGCCGACCCGACCCTGGTCCTGGCCCCAGGAGGGGGGTGGGGTTCTCCCTACGGGCGCCCCTGAGGGGCTGTCGGGGGCGGTGGCTCCTCCCGCAGGTGGAGGCGGATCCACCCCGCGCAGGAGACGGCGGGGCCTCCGGCAACGGGAGGATGGGTGCGGTGTCCGGGGAGGCCGCAACCAACTTGCCGGTCGGCAAGCAAGCTTCCTGGGATGCCGCTGCGTACTTGTCTGCCGACCGGACCGCGAGCGTCCGGTCCCCAGCCGCGAGCCCCATGCCCCGCCACCCCGCTCCGGGCGGCGGGTGCCCGTCCCCGGGCTGTGCGGTGCCATGCCCAGGAGGCACACAGAGCATGTTCCATCGCATGGGGCGCACCGTCGTCCGCCACCCCTGGTGGACGATCCTCGCGTGGGTCGTCGCGGCGGCGGCCATCGTGGCCACCGCGCCCAAGCTCACCACCAACACCGACGAGAGCAGCTTCCTGCCCCGCCACTACGAGTCCATCAAGGCGGCGGACGTCCAGGCCAAGGCCTTCCCGCAGGCGTTCACCCCCTCGGCGATCGCCCTGTTCGAGCGCACCGACGGCGGCGCCCTGACCGCCGCCGACCAGGGAGCCGTGCAGAAGGTCGTCGCCGGCCTCGGCGCAGCGGGGATCGACACCGTCGAGGCGGTCATCCCGGCGCCGCAGACCTCGAAGGACGGGAAGTACACCCTCGCCTTCGTCAAGATGAAGCAGTCCGGCGGCGACCCGACGAAGATGGCCGACGCCGCCAAGGAACTGCGCGCCAAGGGCACGGAGCTGGCGAAGGGCACGGACCTGAAGGTCCTGCTCGGCGGACAGGCCGCCCAGCAGCTGGACCAGCAGGACGCCAGCAAGAGGGGCGACTCGCTGATCTTCTTCGGCACGCTCGCGGTCATCCTCATGGCCCTGCTGATCATCTTCCGGGCGCCGATCGTCGCAGTCCTGCCCCTCGTGCTGATCTTCGTCGTCGCCCTGGCCGCCTACGGCCTCATCGCCGACGCCAACAAGGTCTTCGGCCTCCACGCGGACAGCTCGGTCACCGGCATCCTCCTGGTGGTCCTCTTCGGCGTGGGCACCGACTACTTCCTCTTCCTGATGTTCCGCTACCGCGAGCGGCTGCGTGCCGGGGACGAGCGCAGGGAGGCCGTGGTCAACGCGGTGGGCCGGGTCGGCGAGGCCATCGCCTCCGCCGCCGGCGCGGTGATCATCGCCTTCCTGGCGCTGGTCCTCTCCTCGCTGGGCATGTTCCGCTCCCTCGGGCCGTCCCTCGCCATCGCCGTCGCCGTGACACTGCTGGCCGCGCTCACCCTCTTCCCGGCCGTGCTCTCGCTCTTCAGCCCCCGCGTCCTCTTCTGGCCGTCCCGGAACTGGCAGCGGGAGCCGAGCGGCGCCCGCTTCGCCGCCCTCGGTGCCACCACCGGACGGCGCCCCGGCCTGGTCGCCGGGCTCTCCGGCCTCCTCCTGGCCGCGCTCGCCGCCGCCGCGTTCGGCTTCACCGGCATCTTCGACCTGGCCTCCGGCTCCATGCCCAAGGACAGGGAGTCGATGGTCGTCCAGGACACGATGATGAAGGCGTACTCGGCGGGCGCCGCCGAGCCCACCCACGTCTACCTGGTCAGGGCCGGCGGGCAGCTCGACCGGGCCGCCCTCCCCGCGTTCCAGCGGAAGCTCCAGGCCGTGCCCGGCGTCGCCGCGGCAGCCGTGGACCCGCGGACCGGCCTGAGCAGGGACGGGTCGACCGCCGACTTCACCGTCCTGCTCAAGGACGCCCCGGCCTCCGGCGCCGCGATCGACACCGTGGACCGGCTGCGCGGCACCGCGCACGCCTCGGCCCCCGCCGGGACCACCGCCCTGGTCGGCGGCATCACCGCCGTCTACAAGGACATCAACCTGGCGATGGACCACGACTACCGGCTGGTCTTCCCCGTCGCCGCGGTCCTGATCATGGTGATCCTGGGCCTGCTGCTCCGCAGCGTCGTGGCGCCCTGGTACCTGATGGCCTCGGTGGGGCTCGGCTTCGGCGCCACGCTCGGCGCCACCACCCTGCTCTTCCAGAAGGTGCAGGGCGAGGCCGGCCTGGTGTTCATGCTGCCGATCATCGTCTACCTGTTCGTCGTCGCCATCGGCACCGACTACAACATCCTGATGATCGCCCGCCTGCGGGAGGAGGCCCGTGAGGGCCGGTCCCCGCGCGAGGCGGCGAGCATGGCCGTCCGGTACAGCGGTCCGACGGTGGCCGCCGCCGGCTTCATCCTGGCGGCCTCCTTCGCCACCCTGATGCTGGCGGGCAACTCCTTCTTCATCCAGATGGGCTTCGCGGTCGCCTTCGGCATCGTGGTCGCCGCCTTCGTGATGGCCCTCTTCTTCACCCCCGCGCTCACCGCGCTCATCGGGCACGCCGCCTGGTGGCCGGGCCACGGGGACGGCCCGCGGGCCGGCGCGGCGCCGGACGCGGCCGGTCCGGAGACGGCCGGCGAGCCCGTGCCCGACCCGGCGGTCAGCCGCAGCTGACGCCGACACGGCCGGGAGGAGCGGACATTGCTGGCCCGTTCCCCCCGGCCGTGCTACGGTCGTTGTTGTTGCAGTTTTGGTTCCCAAGAACTCTTGTGTGCGCCTGCTGGTCCAACCACAGGCGCACTTTTGTTTGCCCGGTGTCATCCGGATGGGGATCGCGGCGACGTGGGGTCCGCGAGGTGCGGATCCTGACTCTGCCCCAGAAGGAGGCGGCTATGGCCACCGGTACCGTGAAGTGGTTCAACAGCGAGAAGGGCTTCGGCTTCATCGAGCAGGACGGCGGCGGCGCCGACGTCTTCGCCCACTACTCGAACATCGCGGCTCAGGGCTTCCGTGAGCTGTTCGAGGGCCAGAAGGTCGAGTTCGACGTCACCCAGGGCCAGAAGGGCCCCCAGGCGGAGAACATCCGTCCGCTCTGACACCCTCGGGATGTCCGCAAGGGCCCGCGCCGTACGGCGCGGGCCCTTCGCGTGTCCGGGGCCGGGCGTGTCCGGACGGTCCCGCCTACCCCTCCAGGCCCGCCGTGACGGGCGCCGCGTCCGCGCCGCCGGCCCGGGCCGCGCCCGGCGCGGGGACGGCCGCCGACCGCCACCAGGGCTCGCGCGGCAGCTCGCCGCCCGGTTCGAACGGGCGTCCCGGCACCGGCACCGCCACCTCGGCACCCGCCGCCTCGGCCGCGGCCAGGGTGCGCTCGGCCGGCTCGTCCCACGGGTGCGGCGCCAGGTTGAAGGTCCCCCAGTGGATCGGCAGCAGCACCCCGCCGCCCAGGTCGGCGTGGGCCCGGAGCCCCTCCTCCGGCGTCATGTGGATGTCCGGCCAGAACTCGCTGTACGCGCCGATCTGCACCATCGTCGCGTCGAACGGCCCGTGGGCCGCGCCGATCTCCGCGAACCCCGGGAAGTAGCCGGTGTCGCCGCTGTGGAAGACCCGGTGCCGCGGCCCCGCCACCGCCCACGACGCCCACAGGGTGCGGCGGCGCAGTCCCCGCCCGCAGAAGTGGCGGGCCGGGGTCGCGGTGAGCGTCAGCCCGGCGGCCCCGACCGACTCGTGCCAGTCCAGCTCGGCGATCCGGCCGGCCGGCACGCCCCACCGCTCCAGGTGCGCGCCCACCCCCAGCGGTACGGCGAACAGGGCGCCGCTGCCCGCCAGGGCGCGGACGGTCGGCATGTCCAGGTGGTCGTAGTGGTCGTGGGAGATCACGACGGCGTCCAGCGGGCCCAGCCCGTCGAGCGGCAGCGGCACCGGGTGCAGCCGGCGCGGCCCGGCGAACCGCACCGGCGAGCAGCGCTCGCCCCACACCGGGTCGAAGAGCACCCGGGCGCCGTCGATCTCGGCCAGCACCGTGGAGTGGCCGAGCCAGGTGAGCCGCAGTCCGGAGGCGGGCGGCCCGGACGGGGCCTCCCGGTGCAGCGGGACCGGTGCGGCGGGCGAGCGGCGCACGCGGTCGGCGCGGCGCAGCATGCTCCGCAGCAGCTCCGTCCGGCCGCCGGCCGGCACGGGGATGTCGGGGGCCGCCGGGTTGCGGAAGGTCCCGTCGGCGTGGTGCGGCGAGGCGAGGATGCGCTCCAGCCGCTCCCCGGCGGGGATGCCGCCGAGCGCGGCGGGCCGCAGCAGGCGGGCGAGGCGGGACGGGGGAGTGGTGCGGGGCACGGGCGGGTCCTCCGGGCGGGGCGGGGCGGGACGGCTCAGGGGGCGGGGTGCGTCAGGGGCGAGGTGCGTCAGGGGCGAGGTGCGGCGGGCTGCCGGCGGCGGGCGGCGTCAGGGGCGCTCCGCGGGGGCCGGGTGGTCGTACCGGACGCCCGTCAGCTGCTCGGACACGTCCCAGAGCCGGGCGGCGGTCCCCTCGTCCTGCGCGCGGCGGCTCGCCCGGGCGGGGGCGGGCCCGCCGGTGGTGCCGAACACGCCGTCCGGACCGTAGTAGCCGCCGCCCGCGGCGTCCGGCCCGGTCGCCGCGTACAGGGTGGGGAGCGCGCCCTGCTCCGGCTGCTGCGCCGCGCCGGGCAGTGACATGACCAGGGCGCTCATGCCGCCGCCCTCCCTCCCCGTGCCCAGGTTGGGACCGGTTTGCTGCAGGTTGGTCACGGTGGAGCCGGGGTGGGCGGCCGCGCTGAGCAGTCCCCAGCCGCCGCGGTCGCTGCGCCGCTGCAGCTCCTTGGCGAAGAGCAGGTTGGCGAGCTTGGAGGCCCCGTAGGCGCGCCAGGCGCCGTACGAGCGCTCAGCCTGCAGGTCGCCGAAGTCCAGCCGGCCGATGAAGTGGGCGAGGCTGCTGACGGTGACCACCCGCGGCGAGCGGCCGCGCACCAGCAGCGGCAGCAGCCGGCCGGTGAGGGCGAAGTGCCCCAGGTGGTTGGTGCCGAACTGCAGCTCGAAGCCGTCGGCCGTGGTGTGGCGGGTGGGCACCGCCATGATCCCGGCGTTGTTGACCAGCAGGTCGAGGGGGCGGTCGCGGTCGAGCAGCAGGCGGGCGAAGGCGGCCACCGAGCCGAGGTCGGCGAGGTCCAGCGGCTCGGCGGAGACGGCGGCGTCCGGGTGCTCCCGGCGGATCCGGTCGACGGCCTCGGCGCCCTTCGCCGCGTTGCGGACGGCCAGCACCACCTCGGCCCCGGCCCGCGCCAGGCGGCGGGCGGTCTCGAAGCCGATGCCGCTGTTGGCCCCGGTGACGACCGCGAGCGTGCCGCTCCGGTCGGGGACGGGGATGTCCTTGGGCTGGGCGGGCATGGGTGCTCCTCCGGGGGCGGACAAGATGAATCACTGCTCATCTTCATCATGAACTAGTATTCATCTTGCTGCAACCACGAGAGGGACCGCCCCATGCCCCAGCCCCGCCAACTGCGCGCCGACGCCGTCCGCAACCGGCAGAAGATCATGGAAGCCGCCCGGGAGCAGGTCACCGCGCACGGCCCCGAGGTCGCCATGGAGGCCATCGCCGCCGCGGCCGGGGTCGCGGTCGGCACCCTCTACCGGCACTTCCCCACCAAGGCCGACCTGGTCGGGGCGGTCGTCCTGGAGCACGGCGAGGCCATGGTCCGGGACGTCGCCGACACCGCCGCGCGGGTCGAGGCCGGCCGCCCGGCGGTGCCGGAGCTCCGCGCCCTGCTGGTCCGCATCGTCGACGGCATGGCCGAGGACCGCGCCGTCAAGGCCGCCGCCGCCGTCCTCGGCGCCACCGACCACGGCGACCTGGAGGAGCGCGCCCTCGCCGCCGCCGCCCGGATCGTCGCGGCGGCCAAGGCGGAGGGCGGCCTGCGCCCCGACGTCACCACCGCCGACGTCGCCCTCCTGATCGCCACCGCCCCCACCGACCGGCCCGCCGAGGTCCGCGCCCGCTGGCTGGAGGTCTTCCTCGCCGGCCTCTCCGCCCCGCGCGGCTGACCGGTCCGGCCCCGCCGCCGCCCCGCCGCCCTGCCCGCCCCGCCGCCCTGCCCGCCCGTCCCCGCCCGTCCCCGCCCGTCCCCCTGCTCCCCGGGCCGCCGGTCGCGGACGCGGCGCCCGGAGAGCCGTCCGGACCATGGCCCGGAAGAAGGTCCGCAAGAAGGTCCGAGCGGGCTGTCGATCCGGCCGCCCCCCGTTCGACGTACGGGTGAGAGGCGGGGAGAGCCCCCGCCCTCCCGACCGAGGAGTCACCGTGCCGCGCTACCTGAGCATGATCCGCATCGACGAGAAGGACGTCCCCGCCGAGGGCGTCAGCCCCGACCTGCAGAAGCGCATGGGCGAGCTGCTGGAGGAGATCACCCGGGCCGGGGTCATGCTGGACACGGCCGGGCTCACCCCCAGCGCCCAGGGCACCCGGCTCACCTGGTCCGGCGGCCGCCTCAGCTCGACCGACGGCCCCTTCACCGAGACCAAGGAGGTCGTCGGCGGCTACGCCGTCCTGCAGGCCAAGGACAAGGCGGAGGCCCTGGAGTGGACCCGGCGGTTCCTGCAGGTCCACGGGGAGGAGTGGACCGTGAGTGCCGAGGTCCGCGAGATCGAAGGGTCCTGACCCGCCGGTGCTTGCCCCGCCCCCGCACGGCTGCTCTGATGGGTGGCCGTGACGGAGGCAGCAGCGGCCCGGGCGGTCGAAGCGGTGTTCAGGATCGAGTCCGCGCGCGTCGTCGCGAGCGCCGCCCGCGTCGTGCGGGACGTCGGCATCGCGGAGGAGATCGCGCAGGACGCCCTGGTCGCCGCGCTGGAGCAGTGGCCGGAGTCAGGCGTCCCGGACCGGCCGGGCGCCTGGCTCACGGCCGTCGCCGGGCGCCGCGCCGTCGACCTGGTCCGCCGCCGGGAGGTGTACGCCCGCAAGCTGGCCGAGGTCGGGCGGACCCTGGAGGACATGCCGCCGCCCGAGCCCCCGGAGCCGGACGGCATCGACGACGACCTGCTGCGGCTGGTCTTCACCGCCTGCCACCCCGTGCTGCCGCCGGAGGGCCGGATCGCGCTCGTCCTCCGGCTGCTCGGCGGGCTGACGACGCAGGAGATCGCCCGCGCCTTCCTGGTGCCGGAGCCGACCGTCGCCCAGCGCATCGTCCGCGCCAAGCGCACGCTCGCCCGGGCCGGGGTCCCCTTCGAGGCCCCGTACGGCGAGGACAGGGCCGCACGCCTCCCGTCG
Organism: Streptomyces sp. NPDC001380; assembly: GCF_042895785.1. Lineage (NCBI taxonomy): Bacteria > Bacillati > Actinomycetota > Actinomycetes > Kitasatosporales > Streptomycetaceae > Streptomyces > Streptomyces sp. NPDC001380. The sequence continues at coordinate 288,854 of NZ_JBIAWP010000002.1, forward strand.
GTCCTGGAGGTCGTCTACCTCGTCTTCAACGAGGGCTACGCCGCGACGGCCGGCGACGACCTGGTGCGGCCCGCCCTGTGCGAGGACGCGCTCCGCCTGGTCCGCGTCCTGCAGGGCCTGATGCCCGGGGAGGCCGAGGTCCACGGCCTGGCCGCGCTCCTGGAGTTCCAGGCCTCCCGCATCCCGGCCCGCACGGGGCCGGACGGCTCGCCGGTGCTCCTCGCCGACCAGGACCGCTCCCGGTGGAACCGCGTGCTGCTCCGCCGCGGCGTCGAGGCCCTGGCCCGCTCGGGCCGCGGCCCGTACTCCCTCCAGGCCGCCATCGCCGCCCACCACGCGCGGGCGCTCCGCTACGAGGACACCGACTGGGCGGCCATCGCCGTCCTCTACGGGCGGCTGGGGGCGGTGGCCCCGTCGCCCGTGGTGGAGCTCAACCGGGCCGTCGCCGTCTCCATGGCCCGGGGCCCGGCCGCCGGGCTGGAACTGCTGGACGCCCTGGCGGACGAACCGGCCCTGAAGGACTACCACCTGCTGCCGAGCGCCCGGGGCGACCTGCTGGAGCGCCTCGGGCGCGGGGAGGAGGCCCGGGCGGAGTTCGCCCGGGCGGCGTCCCTGGCCCGCAACGCCCGGGAGCGGGAGCTGCTCCTGGACCGGGCCGCCCGCGCCGCCCGCGCCGCCCGCGGCGGGTGAGGCCGGCCGCCGGGACCGGTCAGGCCGAGAGGGCGCGGGCCGCGGAGGCGGCGGTGTCGTAGCGGCGGAGGAGCAGGCGGGCCAGTTCGGGCGCGGCGCCCAGCACGGGGGCGACCAGGTCGGCGCCCGCCTCCGCGGCGGCCGCCGCGATCCGGTCCGGGAGCAGGCCGGGCGCGACCAGGTACGGCGCGACGGCGATCCGCTCCGCGCCGGCCGCCCGCAGCGACGCCACCGCCTGCGGCACGTGCGGCGGGACGGCGGAGGCGTGGGCCACCTCCACCGAGGCCCAGCCGCGGGTCCGCCGCCACTCCGCGGCCACCGCCCGCAGCCCGGCGTTGGCGGCCGGGTCGGAGGAGCCCGCCGCCGCCAGCACCACGCCGGTGCGGGCCCGCCCGGCGGGGGAGCCGGTGTCGAGGCCCGCCTCGGCCAGGCGGCGGTCCAGCGCCGCGAGCAGCAGCGGCGAGGGCCCGAGGACGTCCGCCACCGGCAGGCCGCTGCCCCGCAGCGCGCCGGGGATGTCGGTCTTCGCGTGGTAGGCGCGGCCGAGCAGCAGCGGCACCGCCACCGCCGGGGTGCCGGCGGCGGCCAGGCGCTGCACGACCTGCGGGATGCGCGGGGCGCAGTGGTCCAGGTAGGCGGTGGCGGCGGGCGTACCGGGCCGCAGCTCCCGGACCAGGCCGACCAGCGCCTCCACGGTCGCCGCGTGGCGCGGGTCGCGGCTGCCGTGGGCGATCAGCAGCAGGACGGGCGGGCCGGGGAGGGCCGGGCTGCCCCCGGTCGTGCCGTCCTGCGGGCTGCGTCCCGTCGCGTGGCGGATGGTCATCGGTGCGGCTCCGTGGCGGATGGTCGCGGACGGTCGCGGACGGCCGGTCCGCGGTGCGGTCCCCCTGGTTCTGCGGCGCGGCGCCCGCCGGATGCGCCCGGCGGGCGCATCCGGCGGGCCGGGGCGCGTCAGCGGGCCGTGACGAGCAGCCCCCGGCTGCGCAGCACCCGCCGCTCCAGGGGCGAGAAGACCAGCAGGTCGATCGCGATCCCCACGACCAGGATGAGCAGGATGGCCAGTTCGACGCGGGCCATGTCGGAGGCAACCCGGCCGTTCTCCAGCAGCTGGCCCAGTCCCAGGCCCAGGTCGGGGGAGCTGGCGATGAGCTCGGCCGCCATCAGCGAGCGCCAGGAGAACGCCCAGCCCTGCTTGAGCCCGGCCAGGTAGCCGGGAAGCGCTGCTGGCAGCAGCACGTGCCGGGCGCCCGCCAGGCCCGTCGCGCCCAGCGTGCGCCCGGCGCGCAGGTACAGCGGCGGCACCTGGTCGACGCCGGACACCAGGCCGTTGGCGATGGAGGGGACGGCGCCGAGCAGGATCACCGCGTACATGGCCCTGCTGTCCAGGCCGAGCCAGATGATCGCGGCGGGCACCCAGGCGACCGACGGCAGCGACTGCAGGCCCGACAGGACCGGGCCCAGGGCCGCCCGCACGGGCCGGACCCGCGCCACCAGCAGCCCGAGGGGCGTGCCGATGGCGAGCGAGGCCGCGAAGCCGAGGAGGCCGCGCGAGACGCTGGTCCACAGCACCGAGAACACCTCGCCCCGGTACCAGAGGTCCAGGAAGCTGTCCCCCACCGCGCCGGGTCCCGGGAACTTGTAGTCCGGGAAGACCCCGGCCGCGTGCACGCCCTGCCAGAGCGCCAGCACCAGCACCACGGCCAGGACCGGGGGCAGCACCTTGTCGCGCAGCACCTGGGAGGGCGGGACGCGGCGGACGGGGACGGCCTCCAGCGCGTCCAGGCCCGCCTCGACGCCGGCCAGGTCGCCGCCTGGCGGGTCGCCGCCGTCGGCGTGCCCGCTGTGCCCGCTGTGCTGCGTGTGCCCGGTCTGCTCCACCGGCGCGTCGGCGGGCGCCGTCCCGCGGAGGCCGGACCCGGCCGACGGGTCCCTTCCCGCGTCCTCGGTCCCGGCCCTCGGGGAGCCGGCCGTCTCAGTGCTGGCCATGGCGGCGGATCTCCTTGCGCAGTTCGTCGGTGATCTCGACGGAGAGCCCGGCCACGCCCGCGGACTCGATCCGCCGGGGCTGGGGCAGGGCGATCCGCCACTCGCGGGCGATCCGGCCGGGACGGGAGGTCAGCAGGACGACCCGCTGCGCCAGCCGCACGGCCTCGCGGACGTTGTGGGTGACGAAGACGACCGAGAGGCCCCCCCGCTCGGAGCCCGCCGGCTGGTTGCAGTCGGTCCAGATGCGGGTGAGCTCCTCGTGCAGGACGTCCCGGGTGATGGCGTCGAGCGCGGCGAACGGCTCGTCCATCAGCAGCACCGAGGACTGCTGGGCGAGGGCGCGGGCCATCGCGACGCGCTGCCGCATGCCGCCGGAGAGCTCGTGCACGCGCTTGCCGTACGCGCCCTTGAGGCGGACCAGCTCCAGCAGCCGCTCGGCCTCGCCGCGCCGCTCGGCCCGCGGGACGCCGCGCAGCCGCAGCGCCAGCTCGACGTTGCGCCCGGCCGTCAGCCACGGGAAGAGGGCGTGCTCCTGGAACATCAGGGCCGGGCGGCCGCCGGTGACCTCGATGGTGCCGGAGGTGGGCCGGTCCAGCCCGGCGACGAGGTTGAGCAGGGTCGACTTGCCGCAGCCGGAGGCGCCCAGCAGGCAGACGAACTCGCCCGGGGCCACGGTCAGGCTGATGTCGTCCAGGACCGGGGTCGCGGCGCCGGGGCGGCCGAAGGACTTGTGGACGTGCTCGATCCGGACCGCGGGCGCGCCGCCGGACGGTGCGGTGACGGCCGTGCCGTCCTGCTCCGCGGCGGTCAGTGTGGTGGGGGCCATCGGGTCACCTCCTGGGGTACGGGGACGGGCTGGGGTGCTGCCGGTACGGGGGTGCTGCCGGTACGGGGTGCCGGGTTCCGCCCCCGCCCTTCCGGGAAGGGCATCGACGGGAGGCGGGGGCGGAACCCGGAGCGGGTGGGGCTACCGGACGCCGAGCCCGGCGTCCTCGTACGCGGGCCGGCCGGCGGCCCTGAGCACCGCGTCGAGCGGCTTCAGGTCGTAGATCCCCCCGAGGTCGGCGCCGCCGTCCAGCAGGCCCGCCTTCACCGCGTGGTCGGCGCTGGTCCGCAGGGACGGCGCCACCGGGTCGTCGGTGAAGTCGATCGAGGACCAGGCCGCGTCGAGGACGTCCGCCGGCAGGGCCTTGCCGGAGAGGCGGTCGAGCTCGGCGTTGGCGTCGGCCTTGGCCTTGCCGGGGTTGGCCCTGATCCAGGCGTTGGCGGCCACCGAGCCCCTGAGCACGGCCTCCACCACGTCCGGGTGCTGCTTGAGGAAGGTCTGCGACACGATCACGTTGGTGATCACGAACTTCTTGTCCGGCCACAGGTCCTTCTCGTCGACGAGGACCTTCCCGCCCTCGGAGACGAGCTTGGACGCCGTCGGCTCGGGCACCCAGGCGCCGTCGATCGAGCCGGACTTGAAGGCGGCCGGGGTCTCCTTGTTGTCCAGCCGGACGACGGAGACGTCGCCCTTGCCGGTCTGGGCGTCGACCTTCCAGCCCTTCTCGGCGATGTAGTTCAGCAGGGCGACGTCCTGGGTGTTGCCGAGCTGCGGCGTGGCGATCCGCCGGCCCCTGAGGTCCTCGGGCTTCTTGATCTTCCTGCCGTCGACGACGAGCTTCACGCCGCCGGAGGCCGAGCCGGAGATGATCCGCAGGCTCCGGCCGCCCGACTTGACGTAGCCGTTGACCGCGGGGGAGGGGCCGATCCAGCCGATGTCGACGGAGCCGGCGTTCAGCGCCTCGATCTCGGACGGGCCCGCGTTGAAGACCTGGGTCTTGACCTGCGTGCCGCCGAGCTCCTTCTGGAACAGGCCCTCCTTGAGGCCGACCAGGGCGGTGCCGTGGGTGAGGTTGGCGAAGTAGCCGATCCGCACCGTGCCCGCGGAGAGCTTCTTCCCGGCCGCGGCGCCGGTGGCGGCGGCCGGGGTGGAGCCGGAGCCGTCGTCGGTGCTCTTCGAGCCGTAGCCGCAGGCGGTGAGCAGGGCGGCGGCGGTCAGGCCGGCGGCGGCCGCCGCGGCGGCGCGTCCGATCCGGCCGGAGCCGGGGCGGGCGGGTGCGTCGGAGTGCGGGCGGGCAGGTGCCACGGGAGGTGTCCTCACTGCTGGGAATCGGAAGTGCGGTGACGTCCGGCGCGGGGCCGGTGCGGACCGGGGCGCCGCCGCTGCGGGTGGCGGCGCCCCGGGTGACGGGGATCCGGTGCCGAACCTCGGTTCAGCGCCCCCGTCCGCACGCACATCGCGTCATGCCGCCCCGGCCGCTGCCGAGGGCGCCGCTGCCGATGCGGCCGCCTTCCTTGTCCATGCCGGAGAACGCCTCGCCGGACATCAGACCCAGTCCTCCCCCTCGTCGCCGTCCTGCGCGTCGCGCAGGGCGGACCCGAACGCCCCGCCCGCCATCCCGGCGGTGAGGGTGGTGCCGTCGGCCGGGTCGATCAGCAGGAACGACCCGGTGTGACGGTTGTCCGCGTACGCGTCCAGCGCCAGCGGCTCGGCGGTGCGCAGCACCACCGTGCCGATGTCGTTGACCGACAGGCCCTCCGCGGCGGCGCGCCGCTCCAGGCCGTCGATGTCGACGCGGTACGGGATGTCCTTGACCAGCGCCCGCACGGTGCGCGTGGTGTGCTTGAGCAGGACCCGGTCGCCGACCCGCAGCGGACGCTCGTGCAGGTGGCAGACGGTCGCCTCGACGTCCCTGACCGGCTCCGGCACGGCTCCGGCGGCGATCAGGTCGCCGCGGGAGACGTCGACGTCGTCGGTGAGCCGCACGGTGACGGACTGCGGCGCCCAGGCGACGTCGGTCTCCTTGCCGAGGGCGTCGATGCCGGCGACGGTGGTGGTGATCCCGGACGGCAGCACGGTGACCGTGTCGCCGGTGCGCAGCACCCCGGAGGCGAGCCGCCCGGCGTAGCCCCGGTAGTCCCGGTGCTCCTCCGACTGCGGGCGGATCACGTACTGCACGGGGAACCGGACCGGCTCGGCCGCGGGGTCGGTGCCGACCGGCACCGTCTCCAGGTGCTCCAGCAGGGTCGGGCCGCCGTACCAGTCCATGCGGGCGGAGGGCTCCACCACGTTGTCGCCGGCCAGCGCCGAGATCGGGATCGCGGTGACCTCGGGCACGCCGAGGGAGGCCGCGTACGCGGTGAACTCCCCGGCGATGGCGGCGAAGACGGGCTCCGCGTACTCCACCAGGTCCATCTTGTTGACCGCGAGCACCACGTGCGGCACCCGCAGCAGCGCGGCGACGGCCGCGTGCCGGCGGGTCTGCTCGACGACGCCGTTGCGGGCGTCGACGAGCACCACGGCGAGTTCGGCGGTCGAGGCGCCGGTGACCATGTTGCGGGTGTACTGCACGTGGCCGGGGGTGTCGGCGAGGATGAACCGGCGCCGGGGGGTGGCGAAGTACCGGTAGGCCACGTCGATGGTGATGCCCTGCTCCCGCTCGGCGCGCAGGCCGTCGGTGAGCAGCGCGAGGTCCGGGGCGTCCTGGCCGCGGCGGCGGGAGGCGTGCTCGACGGCCTCCAGCTGGTCGGCCAGCACCGACTTGGAGTCGTGCAGCAGCCGCCCGACGAGGGTGGACTTGCCGTCGTCCACGCTTCCGGCGGTGGCGAAGCGCAGCAGCGCGGTGGCCGCGGCCTCCCCGAAGGGGTTCCCGGCGGGCGCGGGGCTCTTCCCCGCGGGGCTGTCGCTGTGCAGGTCGGTCGGCATGTCTAGAAGTACCCCTCGCGCTTGCGGTCCTCCATGGCGGCCTCGGAGAGCCTGTCGTCGGCGCGTGTCGCGCCCCGCTCCGTGAGGCGGGAGGCGGCGATCTCGGTGATGACGTCCGCGACCGTGACGGCGTCGGAGTCGACGGCTCCGGTGCAGGACATGTCGCCGACGGTGCGGTAGCGCACCAGGCGCCGCTCCACGGGCTCGTCCTCCCGGGGGCCGCCCCACCCGCCCGCGGTCAGCCACATGCCGTTCCGCAGGAACACCTCGCGCTCGTGGGCGAAGTAGATCTCCGGCAGCGCGATGCGCTCCCGCTCGATGTACTGCCACACGTCCAGCTCGGTCCAGTTGGAGAGCGGGAAGACCCGGACGTGCTCGCCGGGGGCGTGCCGGCCGTTGTACAGCTCCCACAGCTCGGGGCGCTGGCGGCGCGGGTCCCACTGGGAGAACTCGTCGCGGAGGGAGAACACCCGCTCCTTGGCGCGGGCCTTCTCCTCGTCGCGGCGGCCGCCGCCGAAGACCGCGTCGAACCGCTCCCGCTGGATCGCCTCGGTCAGCGGCACGGTCTGCAGCGGGTTGCGGGTGCCGTCGGGGCGCTCCCGCAGCCGCCCGGAGTCGATGTACTCCTGCACGGAGGCCACGTGCAGCCGCAGGGAGTGCTCGGCGGCCACCCGGTCGCGGTACTCCAGCACCTCGGGGAAGTTGTGCCCGGTGTCCACGTGCAGCAGTCCGAAGGGCACCGGTGCGGGCGCGAACGCCTTCAGCGCCAGGTGCAGCATCAGGATGGAGTCCTTGCCGCCGGAGAAGAGCAGCACCGGGCGCTCGAACTCGCCCGCCACCTCCCGGAAGACGTGGACCGACTCCGCCTCCAGGGCGTCCAGGTGGGAGAGCGCGTGAGGGGCGCGGGTGCCTCGGGTGTGCCGCGGGTGTGTCGCCGTCGTCATGCCAGTCCCCTCGTCGTCAGCAGGGCGTGCAGGTCGGCGGCCGACTCGGCCACCGACCGGTGGTGCGTCTCCAGTCGCAGGTCGGGGGCCTCGGGCGCCTCGTACGGGTCGTCCACGCCGGTGAGGCCGGAGAGCTCCCCGGCGGCCTGCCTCGCGTACAGGCCCTTGACGTCGCGGACCGAGCAGACCTCGACCGGCGTCGCCACGTGCACCTCGACGAACTCCGTCCCGGCCTCCTCGTGGCGCTCGCGCACCGCCGCCCGCGAGGCCGCGTACGGGGCGATCACCGGGACCAGCACCGTCACCCCGTGCGAGGCGAGCAGCTCGGCGACGAAGCCGATTCGGGTGACGTTGGTGTGCCGGTCCTCGCGGGAGAAGCCGAGGCCGGCGGAGAGGAAGGTGCGGATCTCGTCGCCGTCCAGCACCTCCACGCGGCGGCCCTCGGCGCGCAGCCGCTCGGCCAGCGCGTACGCGATGGTGGTCTTGCCCGCGCTGGGCAGCCCGGTCAGCCACACCGTGGCGCCGCGCTGCTGCGCGGCGGCCGCGGTGTGCTGCGGGGCTGCCGTCCCGTCGGCTGTGGTGGTCACGTGGTCCGCTCCAGGTCCGTGGTGCAGGGGGGTGCAGGGAGGGGTGCAGGGAGGGGGGTCAGGTGTGCAGGCCGCACTCGGTCTTGCCGGTGCCCGCCCAGCGGCCGGCGCGGGCGTCCTCGCCGTCGGCGGTCCGGCGCGTGCAGGGGGCGCAGCCGACGGACGAGTAGCCGTCCCACAGCAGCGGGTTCAGCAGCACGCCGTGCTCGGCGACGTAGGCGTCCACGTCGTCCTGGGTCCAGCGGGCGATCGGGGCGACCTTGACCTTGCGCCGCTTCGGGTCCCAGCCCACGACCGGGGTGCCCGCCCGGGTGGGGGACTCGTCGCGGCGCAGCCCGGTCGCCCACGCGTCGTACGCGGCGAGGCCGCGCTCCAGCGGTTCCACCTTGCGCAGCGCGCAGCACAGGTCGGGGTCGCGGTCGTGCAGCCGCGGGCCGTGCTCGGCGTCCTGCTCGGCCACGGTCCGCCGGGGGGTCAGCGTGACCACGTTGACCGGCATCACCGCCGCCACCGCGTCCCGGGTGCCGATGGTCTCGGGGAAGTGGTAGCCGGTGTCCAGGAAGACCACGTCGATGCCCGGCAGGGCCGTGGACGCCAGGTGCGCGACGACCGCGTCCTCCATGGAGGAGGTGACGCACAGGCGCCGGCCGAAGGTGCCGGCGGCCCAGCGCAGCACCTCCTGCGGGGAGGCCTCCTCCAGGTCGCGGCCGGCCCGCAGGGCCAGCGCCTCCAGCTCCTCGGCGCTGCGGCGGCCGGTGCCGGTGCCGCTTCCGGTGCTGCTCATGCCGTGCTCCCCCCGGGTTCGGTGGTGTGCGGTCCGGTCCGGTCCGGGCCCGTCGCGGTGCGGTCGGACCGCGCCACCAGGCCCAGGAACTGCAGCCGGAAGGCGCGGGCGCAGGCGGCGCACTCCCAGGCGCCGTGCCCGCCGGCCTCCGACGGGCGCAGGTCCTCGTCGCCGCAGTACGGGCAGTGGAAGGGTGCGGCGCGCTCGCTCACGACAGGGCCTCCTCGGAGGCCCGCGCCGCCCACTGGGCGAACCGCTCGCCCTCGGTCCGCTCCTCCCGGAAGCGGCGCAGCACGCGCTCGACGTAGTCCGGCAGCTCGGCCGAGGTGACCTTGAGGCCGCGGACCTTGCGGCCGAAGGACGGGTCCAGGCCGAGGGCGCCGCCCAGGTGCACCTGGAAGCCCTCCACCTGGTTGCCGTCGGCGTCGGCGACCAGCTGGCCCTTGAGGCCGATGTCGGCGGTCTGGATGCGGGCGCAGGCGTTGGGGCAGCCGTTGACGTTGATGCTCAGCGGCTCGTCGAAGTCCGGCAGCCGCCGCTCCAGCTCGTCGATCAGGGAGCGGCCGCGCTCCTTGGTCTCGACGATGGCGAGCTTGCAGAACTCGATGCCGGTGCAGGCCATGGTGCCGCGCCGGAACGGGGACGGCGTGACCCGCAGGTCCAGGGCCTCCAGGCCGGTGACCAGCGCGTCCACCTGGTCCTCGGGGACGTCCAGGACCAGCATCTTCTGCTCGACGGTGGTCCGCAGCCGGCCGGAGCCGTGCGCCTCGGCGAGGTCGGCGACCTTGGTGAGCAGGGCGCCGTCCACGCGGCCGACGCGGGGGGCGAAGCCGACGTAGAAGCGGCCGTCGCGCTGCCGGTGGACGCCGACGTGGTCGCGCCACCGCCCCGGGGGCTGCTCGGGGGCGGGGCCGTCGAGCAGGGGGCGCTTCAGGTACTCGTCCTCCAGGACCTGGCGGAACCTTTCGGCACCCCAGTCGGCGATGAGGAACTTCAGCCGGGCCCGGTTGCGCAGCCGCCGGTAGCCGTAGTCGCGGAAGACCGAGATGACGCCCGCCCAGACGTCCGGGACCTCGTCCAGCGGAACCCAGGCGCCGAGCCGCACGCCGAATTTCGGGTTGGTGGAGAGGCCGCCGCCGACCCACAGGTCGAAGCCGGGGCCGTGCTCGGGGTGGACGACGCCGACGAAGGCCACGTCGTTGATCTCGTGGACGACGTCCAGCAGCGGCGAGCCGGAGACCGCGCTCTTGAACTTGCGGGGGAGGTTGGAGAACTCCCTGCTGCCGATGTAGCGGCGGTGGATCTCCTCGATCGCGGGGGTGCCGTCGATGATCTCGTCCGCGGCCACGCCGGCGACCGGCGACCCGATGACGACGCGCGGTACGTCGCCGCAGGCCTCGGTGGTGGACAGGCCCACCGCCTCCAGCCGCTCCCAGATCGCCGGGACGTCCTCGATCCGGACCCAGTGCAGCTGGATGTTCTGCCGGTCGGTGATGTCGGCGGTGCCGCGGGCGTAGGCCTGCGAGACCTCCCCGACGGTGCGCAGCTGCTCGGTGGTGAGCCGGCCGCCGTCGATGCGCACCCGCATCATGAAGTACTCGTCGTCCAGCTCCTCCGGCTCCAGGATCGCGGTCTTCCCGCCGTCGATCCCGGGCCGCCGCTGGGTGTACAGGCCCCACCAGCGCATCCGCCCGCGCAGGTCGGCCGGGTCGATGGAGTCGAAGCCGCGGTGGGCGTAGACCGTCTCGATGCGTGTCCGCACGTTGAGACCGTCGTCGTCCTTCTTGGACTGCTCGTTGGCGTTGAGCGGCGTGAAGTGCCCCATCGCCCACTGCCCCTCGCCGCGGTGGCGGGTCGCCTTGCGGGCGGCGGGACGGCGCGCGGGGGCGGCGTCCGGCTCGGGCGCCGACCGGTCGGGGGCGGGGGTGCTGGCCATGGGGTGCGTCCTTCGGCAGGGGGTGGCGTGCGTCGGCACACGGGCGGCTTCCGGGCGCAGCACTGCGTTGACCTGCTGATGTGCGAGGACGGGAGGCAGTGACCTGGCCGGGGGCGCCCGCGCGTCCGCGTCGGCGGGAACGGGCGGGGAGTGGCGCCGGATCGAGGGGCGGCAGGGGGTCAGGTCACCGGACAGATGGCGCTGGACACGCGAAGCAGGTCGACGTGGAGTCGACCGACCAGGGTTGCTCCGGCACCGGACATGGCAAGAGATTCCCACGAGCATCTCCCGGCGGTCCATCCCCGTCCGCGATGTGGACAGAAAGTCCTCACCAGGTGAGACGGGGGAGGTGGCGCCCGCTGCGGCCGCCCGGCCGGGACATGAGGGTGCGGCCCGCCGCCGGATACGGTGGTGACGTGCAACCAGCAGGCGAAACCCCGCGGAAGACCCCCAGGCACCGGGCGAAGGGCACCCGGCGCGCGGCGCGGCGTCCCGTGGGCGGCTCGTGGCGGGCCACGGCCTGGGCGCTGGTGAAGGAGACCACCAGCACCTGCGTCGAGTACCGGGTCACCGGCCTCGCCGCGGAGGCCGCCTTCTTCACGCTGCTCTCCATCCCGCCGCTGCTCCTGTGCCTGGCGGGCACCCTCGGCTACCTCGACGACATCGTGGGCGCCGGCACCATCGACAACCTGCAGCAGGACATCATCGACGCCTCGGGCACCGTGCTGTCCGGCGAGTCCGTCGACCAGATCGTCCGGCCGCTGCTGAAGAGCGTCTTCGACGGCGGCCGCCCCGACCTGATCTCGATCGGCTTCCTGCTCTCCCTGTGGTCGGGCTCCCGCGCCCTGTACATCTTCATCGACACCATCACCGTGATGTACGGCCTGGACGGCAAGCGCGGCATCGTCGCCACCCGCGCGCTCTCCCTCGGCCTCTACCTCGCCGCGCTCGTCATCGGCTCCCTGGTGCTGCCGCTGCTGGTGGCCGGCCCCGGCATGGTGGTCGCGGCCCTGCCCGGCGTCGCCGGGCTGGTCACCGCGCTGTACTGGCCGGTCGCGATCCTGCTGCTGATCGTCTCCCTCACCACCCTGTACCACGTCTCCGTCCCCGTCCGGACGCCGTGGCGCGAGGACATCCCCGGCGCCCTGGTCGCCCTGGTCGTCCTCGTGGTCTGCAGCATGGTCCTCCGGGTCTACCTGGTCAGCTCGGTCGAGGGCCCCACCGTCTACGGGTCGCTGGCCGCCCCCGTCGCGGTCCTGCTGTGGATCTTCGTGGTCGCGCTGGCCGTGCTGATCGGCGCGGCGATGAACACCGCCGTCGACCGCCGCTGGCCCAGCCCGCAGACCGCGGAGGCCCGCGCCGCCACGGCGCGCCACGACGCCGCCCGGGCCGAGTCCGAACGTGCGGCCGCCGACCGCACCGCCGACCGGGCCGCCACCGGGCGCACCCCCGCCCAGCGCCCGCCCACGTCCCCCGGGCCCCGGTCCGGCGGTGCGGCGGGCGGCCGCCCGTACGGCCCCCCGGGCGGCGTCGGACAGGGCCGGGACGGGGAGGGCTGGGACGGGGAGGACTGGGACGGGTCGGACGACGGCGGACCCGACGACGATCCGGGCGGCCACGCGCCGTCCGAGTACCCGGAGCGCTGGGCGGACCTGCTGCCCCCGGGCGACGTGCGCGGCCGCCTCGGCGGCCGCGGCACCCGCCGCCGCTCCGCCCCCCCGCCCCCGGACAGCGACCCCCCGCCCGGCCGCCCCCCGGTCCACCGCACCCCGCGCGGCTGAGCGGGCGCCGCAGCGCGCGGCCGCGGGCCGGTTCGGGCCGCCTCGGCCCTGCGCGGGCCTCCTCGGGCCGGTTCGGGCCGGTTCGGGCCGCCTCGGGCCGGACGGGGCCTGCAGCCCCGCTCGACCGGTGCCGCGCCGGGCGGCCGGAAAACCGGGTGCGGACCGGACCCGGGCGCCCCTAGACTCATGCCCGTCGCGCCGCCGGTCCGCTCCGGCCGCGCGGACCGCTGTGCACGCGCGCCCCGTCCAGGGGCCGGAGACGAGGAGAGGAGGTGGGCCCGATGGCCGTCACCGCCGTCACGGCTGCCCCCGGCAGCCCTCGTTCCCGCCTCCTTCCGGCCGCCGCCTGACCGTACGGACCGCCGTACCGCGCCCGGCCGGGAACCGTTCTCCCCGAAGGGCTTCCTGCGTTGTCCGACGCAACCCGCGCACAGCAGACCTCCGCACAGCAGACCTCCGCACCGCAGACCTCCGCACAGCAGACCTCCGCACCGCACACCCCCGCCCGCCCCACCCCCGCGCGGCCGGCCGTCCCGCCGGTCCCCGCGACCCCGGCCCCCGGGACGGACCCCCTGGCCGCCTACGGCTGGACCCCCGGGCTCGACGAGCTCTTCGCCCCCCACCGCGCCGCCGGCCTCGTCCCCGGCCGCATCACCCGGGTCGACCGGGGCCGCTGCGACGTGGTCGTCGCCGATCCCGCCCGTCCCTCCGGTGCGGGCACCGCCGGACCCGGCCCGGACGGCGGCGGCCCCTCCGGCGCCGCCTCCCCGCTCCCCGGCCTGCGCACCCTGCGCGCCGACACCGGACCGGTCGGCCACCCGGACCCCGTCCGGTGCCCCTGCACCGGCGACTGGGCCGCGGTGGACCCGGAGGCGGTCCCGCTCCCGGCCGTCCGGGCGCTGCTGCCCCGCAGCACCGCCGTCGTCCGCAGCAGCGCCTCCCGCCGCTCCGAGGGGCAGGTCCTCGCCGCCAACGTGGACACCGTGCTGATCGCCGTCTCCCTCGCCGCCGAGCCCGACCTCGGCCGCGTCGAGCGCTTCCTCGCCCTCGCCTGGGAGAGCGGCGCCCAGCCCCTGGTGGTGCTCACCAAGGCCGATCTGGCCGCCGACGCCGGTCACATCCGCGACGACGTCGAGGCGGTGGCGCCGGGCGCGACCGTCCTGGCCGTCTCGGCCGCGACGGGGGAGGGCATGGACGTGCTCGCGGCCTGCCTGGGCGGCACGACCGCGCTCGTGGGCCAGTCGGGCGCCGGGAAGTCCACCCTCGCCAACGCGCTCGCCGGGGCCGAGGTGATGGCCGTCCGGCACGTCCGCGACAGCGACGGCAAGGGCCGGCACACCACGACCACCCGCGAGCTGCTGCCGCTGCCGGGCGGCGGCGTCCTGATCGACACGCCGGGTCTGCGCGGCGTCGGCCTCCTCGGGGGCGCCGAGGGCCTCGGCCACGCGTTCTCCGACGTCGAGGAGCTGGCGGCGCAGTGCCGCTTCGACGACTGCGCCCACCGCACCGAGCCCGGCTGTGCGGTCGCGGCGGCCCTGGAGGACGGCACCCTGCCGGTGCGGCGCTGGGAGAGCTACCGCAAGCTCCAGCGGGAGAACGCCTGGATCGAGGCGCGCGGCGACGCGCGCCTCGCCGCCGAGCGCCGCCGCCAGTGGAAGATCGTCCAGAAGTCGGTGCGCGACGCCGGGGTGACGCGCCGCCGCTGACGGGACGCCGCCCGCAGCCCGCCGCGGCCGCGGACGGGCAGCGCGGTTCCCCCGGGCCGGACCCGGGGGAACCGCGCGGCCTCGTCGGGGAGCACGGCGCGGGCAGGGCCTACCCTGCCCGCGGCGGGCGGCGGCGCAGGCGGCCGGGCAGCTTCTCGCCCTCGTTCCAGAGCGTGAGGAACACGCTTGCGATGCCCAGGGCCACGATGACGATGCCCAGGATGACGACGCCGACCATGGCGGGGACCTCCGGTCGTCGGACGGTGCGGTACCTCCGATCTGCCCATACGGTCGGATCCTCACACCCCGTGGTGCCGCCGTTCGCGTGAAGCTGATTCTGTTTCAGTTCACCGTCCCGTCAGGGAGAAGGCGGTGCGTGTCCCCCCCCCGCCTCCTTCCGCGTCGCGCCCCCGCCGGGGGCGGGCCGCCGGGATGCGGACGGGCCGTCAGCACTGTCGGACCCTGCCGGTAGGGTGCGGCGCGGCAGGCGAGGGCGCAGGGCGGACCGGCCGTCCGCAGCGCCCACGCCCGCTGCGGCGCCGTACCGGGACCGTCACGATCCCGCGGCCCCGCCATGCACCGGCGCAGGACGGGGCATAAGCGCACGGGGGGAAGGGCCCCCCGGTGCGGGCGACGGGAGGTGTCTTCGACATGCCGCCCCACGGAGAGGCACACGAAGCGAAGAGGAGTGGCGGCCGGGTGGACGACGAGCCGGGCCGCACCGCGGTCGAGGAGCACGACCGCGGCGGCCGCACGGCGCCGGACGGCCCCGAGCGCGGCGCCTACCGCCGCGAGCGGCGGCGGGTGCCGTGGTACGTCGGCCTGCCGGTCACCCTGGCGGTCATCGCGGCGCTCTTCCTGGCCGCCTTCAAGCTCGACTGGCTGCCCGGCCTGCCCGACCTCTTCGGCACCGAGACCAAGGACCGCAGCGGCCCGGCGGTGCTCAAGTCCATCCAGGACATGAGCCGCTACCAGGCCGCGACCGGCAACTACCAGGTGATCGTCGACCTGGAGAAGGACGCCAAGTTCCTTCCCAGCGCGATCCGCGGCAGCCGCACCCTCTACGTGGGCGCCGGCAGCGTCGGCGCGTACGTGGACCTGGGCCGGGTCGGCAAGGACGGCGTCACCGTCTCGTCCGACCGCCGCAGCGCCGTCCTCCGGCTGCCCCACGCCCAGCTCGACCAGGCGGCGCTCGACCCCAAGCGCTCGTACGTCTTCACCAAGGAGCGCGGGCTGTTCGACCGGTTCGGCGACTTCTTCGGCGACAACCCCGGCAACGAGCACGAGCTGAACGTCCTGGCCGCCAGGAAGATCCAGGACGCCGCCCGGCAGAGCGACCTCGACGCGCGCGCCGAGCAGAACACCCGGTCCATGCTGCAGGGCCTGCTGAAGTCGCTGGGCTTCACCAGCGTGGACGTCCGCTTCGGCTGACGCCCGCCGCGCGGCCCCGTCCGCCGTCCCGCCCCCTTCCCTCCGGCTGCACCCGGCGGGAGGGGGCGGGACGGCGGACGGCGCCCGCGGACGGCGCCGCCCCCGGGGTCCGTGCCACGGTCGGGCCCCGGTGCCACGGCCCCGGCCCCGGTCCAGCGGCCCCCGGCCTGCCCCGTCCGTCTCCTGCCCGCGTCCGCGTCCGCGTCCGTGTCCGATTCCCGCCGGTCGCGCCCCGGACGACGGCGCACACTGGGAGCGTGACCGAGGACGACGACGCCCGATACCGGGCCCTGAGCAGCCGCGACGGCCGCTTCGACGGCGTGTTCTTCACCGCCGTCTCCACCACCCGCATCTACTGCCGGCCCAGTTGCCCGGCCGTGACGCCCAAGCGCGCCAACGTCCGCTTCTACCCCTCAGCCGCGGCCGCCCAGGCCGCCGGCTACCGCGCCTGCCGTCGCTGCCGCCCCGACGCGGTGCCGGGCTCCCCGGACTGGAACACCCGCGCCGACCTCGTCGGCCGGGCCATGCGGCTCATCCGCGACGGCGTGGTGGACCGTGAGGGCGTCACCGGCCTCGCCGCCCGCCTCGGCTACAGCACCCGCCAGCTCGGCCGCCAGCTCACCGCCGAACTCGGCGCGGGCCCCGTCGCACTGGCCCGCGCCCAGCGTGCCCACACCGCCCGCATCCTGCTGCAGACCACGGACCTGCCGGTGACCGACGTCGCCTTCGCCGCCGGCTTCTCCAGCGTCCGGCAGTTCAACGACACCGTCCGGGCCGTCCACGACCGCAACCCCACCGCGCTCCGCGCCGAGGTCAGCCCCGCCCGCCGCGCCCGCGCCGCCGAGGGCGGCGGCATCGCCCTGCGCCTCGCCCACCGGGGCGTCCTCGACGCCGGGCACCTCATGGACTTCCTGGCGGTCCGCGCCGTGCCCGGGGTGGAGGAGGTCGTCCCCGGTGCCGCCCGCGGCACCCGCACCTACCGCCGGACCCTCGCCCTGCCGCACGGCCACGCCGTCGCCGAGGTCGACGGCCCCGCGCCCGGCGCGCCCGCCGGGCGCGGCTGGCTGGACTGCCGCCTCCACCTCTCCGACCTGCGCGACCTCACCACGGCCGTCCAGCGGCTGCGCGCCCTCTTCGACCTCGACGCCGACCCGGAGGCCGTCGACGGGCAGCTCGGCGCCGACCCGGTCCTCGACCCCCTCGTGCGCGGCCGCCCCGGACTGCGCTCGCCCGGCCACGTCGACCCGCACGAGCTCGCGGTGCGGGCGGTCCTGGGCCAGCAGGTGTCGGTGGCCGCCGCCCGCACCCTCGCCGGGCGGCTCGCGGCCCGGTACGGAAAGCCGCTGCCCGCCCCCAGCGGGGGACTGTCCGTCCTCTTCCCCGCGGCGGAGACGCTGGCCGGCGCCGCACCCGAGGACCTCGCCATGCCCGCGGCCCGCCGCCGCGCCCTCCTGGGCCTGGCCGCCGCCCTGGCCGACGGCCGGGTCCGGGTCGACGCCGGGGTCGAGCGGGAGGAGGCCGCCCGCGCCCTCCTGGACCTGCCCGGCATCGGCCCCTGGACGGCCGGGTACATCCGCATGCGGGCCTTCGCAGACCCCGACGTGCTGCTCCCGGGCGACGCGGGCGTGCGGCACGGCCTGCTCCGCCTCGGCCTCCCGGGCGACCCCGCCTCGGCGGTGCGGGCGGCGGAGGCATGGACGCCCTGGCGCTCCTACGCCGTCCACCACCTCTGGAGGGCGGCCTCGGCGGCGGGCTGACGGGTTCCGGTCCTGGTCCGTCCTGCACCGCACCGCACGGGCGCGGTCCCGGCGGCCGGCGTGCGAGAGCCGCTCGGGTGGGCCCGTGAGCCCGTGGGTCCGTGATGTTGTGGGCCGGTGCGGGACTGCGGCCCGCGGGACCGGTCAGGGACGACCTGTTGCCGTCTGTACGGCGCCGGCGCCCGGCCCCCCGGTGCTGTCCGGTACCTCCCGGGGCGGTCCGCCGGTCAGCCGGTCCGCCGGTCAGGCACCGGCGGCCGACCGGCGCCCGGCCGGCTCCTCGACCGGGTCGCCCAGCGCGTCGGCGAGGTGCTCCAGGCCCGGCAGCGCCTGCATCACCAGGCCGCGGTCGGCGGGGGAGAGCGACGCCAGCGCGGCGGCCATCCGCCGCTCGTGGGCCCGCTGCCAGTCCGCGAGCTGCCGGTGGCCGGCCTCGGTGAGGGCGATCCGCGCGGTACGGCGGTCGCCGGGGTCGGGCTGCCGGTCGACGAACCCGGCCTCCAGCAGCCTGCCGACGAGGCCGCTCACCGTGTTCGGCGCCAGCCGCTGCCGCGCGGCGAGCTCGCCCACCCGCATCGGTGCCGCGGCCAGCGTCTGCAGCAGCTCCACCTGGGCCATCGGCAGCGACTCCCACGGGTAGTCGGTGCGGATGCTGCTGCGCAGCGCCCGGCGCAGCCGGGTGACCACGTCGGTCAGCCGCCGCGCCTGCCGTGCCGCCACCGCGGCCTCGGAGTCCGTGTCCGCCCTGCTGCCGGGACCGGGACCGGGGCCGGGGCCGCCGCCGGTGTCGGGGCCGGAGGGCGCGGGGCGGTCCTGGTGCTGCTCCTCGGGCTGCGGCATGGCCCACAGCGTACCGCTGCCGACCTGCGCACGGCCGACCCGTCCGCCGCCGGCCTGCGCACGGCCGACCCGTCCGCCGCCGGCCCCTGGGGCGGCACCCGTGCCCGTCGTGCGGCCGCCCCCTCCGCGACGCGCCGGGGGGCGGGGGCGGACGGTCCTGCGGACCGCCGTGCCCCCGCCCCCCGGGCGGGCCCGCCGGGCGCGTCAGCCCAGCGGCTTCGCCCCGCGTGCGGCGAGCATGTCCGTCATCAGCTTGATCTCGGAGGTCTGCCCGGCCACCATCGTCCCGGCCAGCCGCTTCTCCACCGGGTTGCCGCTCATCCCGAGGTAGCCGCGGGCCATGTCGACGCCGCCCCTGTGGTGCTTGATCATCAGCTGCAGGAACAGCACCTCGGCGGCCTTGCCGTCCGCCTTGCGCAGCCGGTCCAGGTCGGTGTTGGTCGCCATCCCGGGCATCAGAGAGCCGTCGTGGGCCTGGTAGTCGTGGCCCATGTGCATCCACGCCATCGGCTTCGCCGCGGAGGTCTGCGACAGGCCCCACTGGTCGAGCCAGCCGGTCATCATGCCGCGCTGGTTGGCCTGGGTGTTGATGATGTCGAAGGCCAGCAGCCGCACCTCGGGGTCCTTGGTGCGGTCCCGGACGATGAACGACATGTTCACCGCCTGCTGGTGGTGGACCGACATGTCCCGGGCGAAGCCGGCGTCGGGGGAGCCGTCCGCCGGGACCGCGGCCGCGGCCCGGCTCCCCGCCGAGGCGGGGGACCCGCCGGACGTGCCGACCACCAGGGCCAGCGCGCCCACGCACAGCGCCGCGAACCCCGCCACCACCGCGGGCCACCACATGCCCCGCCGGGGCCGCCCGGCTGCCGCCGTGTCCCCGCCGTCCACCGCGCCACCGCCCATCAGGCCGTCCTCCTCCGCCCCGGTCACGGCATGACCCCGACGTCGCTGCAGGACGCGCCGGGCTCACGGGTCTGCGGTCCCTGGACGTACTTGAGGAAGAACTGGTTCACCCGCGGGTCCTTGGCGCTGTCCACGGTCAGCTGCGTGCCCCAGGCGGAGAGCGTGACGGTGCCCTTCTCGTCGGGGTACGGGCTCATGAAGGAGTACGGCGTGGTGGAGACCTTGGAGGACAGGGTCTTGATGTCGGCCGGCGTGGCCTTGCCGTTGTAGGTGACCCAGACGGCGCCGTGCTCCAGGGAGTGCACCGCGTTCTCGTTCGGCACCGGCTTGTCGTAGACCTTGCCCTCGCAGTCCAGCCACTGCGGGTTGTGGTCGCCGCCGACCGGCGGCGTCATGGGGTAGGCCACCTTCTTGGTGACGTGGTTGAAGGTGAGGTTCTTCCAGGTCCGCACGCCGGGGATGTCCGTCTTCGCGGCCGCCTGCCTGGCCGCGGCCTGGGCGGAGGCCGAGGCGGCGGCCTGCGCCTTCTTGGCGTCGTCCTTGCTGTTGGCATCGGTGACGATCCAGATGCCGCCGCCCACCATGCCCGCCAGCACCACGCCGGCCGCCGTGAAGGCGATGACCTTGTTGCGGCGCTCGCGGCGCTTCTCCTCCTGCCGCAGCTGCTCGATGCGCGCTCTGCGCGCGGCCGCGGACTGCTTGGAAGCGGAACCCATGGATGTGTCCTTCTCTGTGTGCACGGAGGGGTGTCGACAGGTGGCCCGGCGTCCCGTGGGGACGCCGCACCGGCCCGGACGCGGCAGGGCGCGCGGCCGGGAGGGTTCCGCTCAGTTCCGCTGGACCTGGAGCAGATGGAGGTCGGGAGCCCGGTCGCTGCCGGGAAGCGGCCCGCGCCGCTCCGAGGCCGGCGCCGCGGGCGGCGCGAGCGGCCTCGCGAGGACCGGCGCCGCCGGGCACGGCGGCGGACCGCCGGGCAGGACCGCGTCCTGCAGGCAGTGCTGGTGGCTGGAGCAGCCGCTGCCGGGGACGCCTCCGCTCCCGTACACGGGGCACAGGGCGGGGCCGTCCTGGTGCGGTGCCGCGGGGGCGTGCGCCGCCGTCGGCCCCTGGCGGGCGGCCGGTCCGGGGCGCGCGGCAGCGGGGCCGTGCTGCGGGACGGCGGTGGGGTGCGGGGCGCTGCCGTGGTGCGCGGCCACCGCCGGGGGCAGGCCGACGTGGGAGGCCGCCGCGTACGAGGAGACCGCGGGCGCGGCCAGGACGACCAGCACGGCCAGGAGCAGGGCGCGCAGGGCCCGCACCGTCCCCGACGCCGTCGCCGTCCACGGGGTCCGCACCGGCCGGGTCGGCCGGGGGGCCGACCGCGCCGGGCGGGGCACGGGGACGGAGACGGTCATGCGCACATATTAATCAGCCGAACGGGTGAGGGGTCGGGTGTGGGACGGATCCCGCACCCCCACCTCAGGGCCCCGCAGCGCCTCGTCCGGCTGCGCGGGCTGCTGCCGGTGGACCCACCCCCGCTCGTAGGCATGCCACCCCAGCTGCATCCTGGTCGAGACGGCGGCCAGGTCCATCAGCCGCTTCACCCGGCGCTGCACCGTGCGCAGCCCCAGGTCCAGCTGCTTGGCCACACTGCTGTCGGTCAGGCCGGCCAGCAGCAGCGACAGGATCCGCAGGTCGGTGTCGTCCGGCCCCTCCGGGTCGGACACCTCGGCCGTGCCGCCCTCCAGCCGCACCGGCCTCGCCTGATCCCACACCGACTCGAAGAGCCCCACCAGGGCCTCCAGGAGGCCGCTCGCGTGCACCACCAGCGCGGACGGCACCGCCGACGCCGAACCGCCGGTCAGCGGGACCAGCGCCACCGAGCGGTCCGCCACCACCAGCTTCGAGGGGACGGAGTCGACCAGCCGGACCTGCTCGTCGCGGCCCAGGGCCGCCGACAGCTCCAGCAGGCCCCCGGGGCGGTCCAGCATGCCGCGCTCCACGACGACCCGGTACGACACGCCCCGCTCGACCGCGCGCTCCTCGGCGGTGTTCTCCCGGCCGGTGACCGCCATCGGCCTCGCCGTCACCATGGCCAGCACCTCCTCGCGGGCCCCGAGCTGCAGCTGCTCGAAGCGGTGCCGCACCCCCTCCCGGCCCGTCACGACCTCCATCAGGTCGTGCGCCGCCATGTCCGCCGCGCCCACCCGGTACTCCCGGGCGAGCGCCGAGACCGCCAGCTCCACCTGGTCCAGCTCGTGCCGGCGCTGCGAGAGCAGGGCGCCCAGGGCCACCGCCGGCGGGGCCGCCACGTACCGCTCCGGCCGCCCGGGCGACGGCGCCGCCAGACCGCGCCGCTCCAGTCTGCGCAGCGCCACGGCTATCTCGTCCTCGGCTGCGCCCAGGCGTCTGGCCAGCTCCGGCGCGGCTGCCGCGCCGACACCGACCAGTGCGCGGTAGGCGCTCTCCTCACGGTCGTCCAGTCCGACGAAGCCGAGCACTCGACCCCCTTGAATCGCGGTCCCCGGCACCCGCGTGCCGAAGACCGTGCGTGGTGCCGGGACGGTTCCGGCCGTGCGGCCGGGGCGTCCGGTGCCCATCATGTTCGATCACGTGCGATCGGTGCCAGTGGCGGCAGCCGGACACACGGCGGCCCAATCCGGTACATCGCCCCGCGCGGGCGGTCCGGCTCGGCGACAATGACCGGCGGGCCGCCGCAGTCCGGCGACCGGTCGAGAGCTCCCGGCGGCGGCACGGCCCCGCGCCGGGACGGTCCGAGGACCGGTGGAGGGGAGCGACGATGAGCAGCCAGGGCACGACGCCCCGGGACGGTGCCGAGGACGCGTGGTGGCAGTCCGTCTACCAGGGGCCCCGGGACACCGCCCCCGACATGCCCGGCTCCCCGCCCGGGACGGGGACGGTGGACGACTGGTTCGACACGGCGTGGGGGGTCATCGCCGAGGAGCGGGACGGACCGGCGGACGCGGCGGGGCCCGGCGACGGCGACCCGGCGGAGCGGGGGGACGAGGACCCCGGCCGGGCGGAGCGCGGCGACGCGGGCGACGCGGGCGTCGCTCCGGCACCGGACCCGCTGGACGACTGGTTCGCTGCTGCTCAGGGCGTCATCGCGGAGGGGGCGCCCGCGGCCCGCACGTCCGTTCTGCCCGGTCAGCGTCCCCCCGCAGGGGCGCCGGACCCGCGGGGCGCAGCCCCGGACCCCGTGGGCCCCGAGTCGGTGGGCCCCGGGTCCGCCGGCCCCGAGCCCGTGAGGCCCGAGCCCGTGAGGCCCGGGTCGGTGAGTCCTGAGTCCGTCGGCCCCGAGCCCGTGGGCCCCGGGCCCGTGAGCCCCGGGTCCGTGGGCCCTGAGCCCGGAGACCCGGAGCCCGTCCGGACCGCGGAGCCCGTCCGGACCGCCGAGCCCGGGAGCGGTCCGCCGCCGCAGTCCGGGCACGGCGCCGGCGGTCCGGAGGCCGCGGTGCCGCCCACCGCCGGTGCACCCCTGCCGGAGGCACCTCCTCCGCCGGGCCCGGAGGCGGTGCCGCCCGAGGCCGGCGGCACTGTCCGGCCCGACGACGGCACCCGCGCGGCGCCGCCGCGACCGGCCGCCCCGCCGCGACCGGCCGCCCCGCCGCGACCGACCGCCCCGCCGCCGGACCCGCGGGCCCCGCTTCCGCGCCCCGCCGACGGGGGAGCCCCGCCGCCGGACCCGCAGCCGCATCCCGTGCCTCCGGAGGCGGCCGCCACCGCCCCTTCCCCGGCTCCCGGCCCGTCCTCCGCCGTGCCCGCACCGCCCGCCGTCCCCGCCGCCCCCCGAACCGGACCGGCCCCGGGCGACCGCCCCTCCGCCCGGCGGCCGGGCCCGCCGCTGCCGCACGTGGGCGACCGGCCCCCCACCTACGACGC
Organism: Streptomyces sp. NPDC001380; assembly: GCF_042895785.1. NCBI lineage: Bacteria > Bacillati > Actinomycetota > Actinomycetes > Kitasatosporales > Streptomycetaceae > Streptomyces > Streptomyces sp. NPDC001380. Next base: position 311,832 of record NZ_JBIAWP010000002.1, read on the forward strand.
CGAGCCGTCCGCCCTGCCCCCGGCCGACCCCGAAGGCCTCGGCGACCTGGTCCCGGACACCGTCGTCGAGGGCGCCCGCTACGGCTCCCTCACCCTGCGGGCGGCCGCCGTGCGCGGCGACTCGGCCCGCTACCGCGGGGAGCCGCGCCGGGACGCCCTGCTCGTGGCGCGCTTCGGCGAGGGGCCGGACAGCATGCTGGTCGCGCTGGTGGCCGGCGCCCCCCGCGGCGCGGGCACCCCGCCGACGGCGGCCGTCCAGGCGTGCCGCCACCTGGCCGCGGCGCTCGGCCGCAGCCGCGCCGAACTCGTCGCGGACCTCCGCGGCGGCGCGCGCGACGGCCTGCGCTTCGGCCTGCAGCGACTGGTCGCCCGTGCCGCCCAGCAGCTGCGCCCGGCGGACCCGGACCCGGACCCGGAGCCGGCCGCACCGGCCGACCCGCGCCGCCCTCGTGAGGACGCCGCGCCGCCGGGCCCGGCGGGGGGCGCGCCTGCGGGCCCGGAGGCGGACGCGGGGGCGCTGCACTGCGTCCTGGTCCCGCTGGACCCCTCCGTCGGCGACCGGGTCTGCTTCGGGACCGGCCCCGGCGGCCTCTTCCTGCTGCGCCGCGGGCACTGGGTGGACGCCTACGGGGCGCGCCTGCTCCACGACCCGCACCCGGACGGGCGGGAGGGCGCCGCGCCGCCCGACCCCGCGTTCCGGTTCCGGCTCGTCACCGCCTCCCCGGGCGACGTGCTGATGCTGGCGACGGAGGGCCTCGCCGAACCGGTCCGGGAGGAGCCGGCCGTGGCCCGCTTCCTCGCGGACCACTGGTCGCAGCCGCACCCGCCGGGCACGGTGGACTTCCTGCGGCAGCTCCAGGTGCGGGCCAAGGGCTACGCGGGCGACCGCGCCGCCGCCGTGTTCTGGACCGGCTGACCCTCCGCCCGGAGCGCGGCGGCCCGCCCGCCGCCCGGGCCGCGGTACCGGACCCGCCCCGCGGGCCCGCACCGCGGCCCGGGCGCCTCAGACGGCGGCCAGCAGCCGGTCGAGCACCGCGGCCACGTGCGCCAGCGACTCCTCCCGCCGCACCCCCGGCAGCCCGACGGCGATCGGCGTGGAGAAGCCGTCGAGCAGCGCCCTGATCCGCACCGCGGCCGCCTCGGCGTCCACCGGTCCGAACTCCCCGGCGGCCGCGCCCTCCCGCAGCAGCGCCACCAGGTCGCGGTGCCAGGGCTCCTCGACGTCGGGCTGCGCGCCCCGGATCCCGGCGTCGGCGAGGGACCGTCCCCAGACCTCGATCCACAGGGTCCAGCGCGGGTCCCCGGGCCCGTCGGGCAGGTACAGGTCCGCGTAGGCGGCGAGCCGCTCCCGCGCGGACGTCCCGGGGCGGGCCAGCACCTCGCGGCGCTGCCCGCCCAGCTGCTCCTCGCTCCAGCGCAGCGTCTCCAGCAGCAGCCGGTCCTTGCTGCCGAAGTAGTAGAGGAGGTGGCCGCCGCTCATCCCCACCTGCCGGCCGAGGGCGGCCATGGTCAGCCCCGCGAGGCCGTGCTCGGCGATCGCGGCCATGGCGGCCGCCAGCACCTGCTCGCGGGGCAGCGCCGCCCGCCGGGCCCTGCTGCGGCCGGGGGGCCGTCCGCCGGCCGCGTCCGGTGCGTCCGGCCCGCCCGGTGCGTCCGGCCCGGGGGGACCTGCCGGGCCGGACGCGCCCGGGCCCGGCGGCGGGTCGGCGCTCACGCCCTGGGCTGCTGCTGGGTGATGCAGTGGATGCCGCCCCCGTTGGCGAAGACCGGGCGGGCGTCGACCAGCTCCACCGTGCGCTCGGGGAAGACCTTGGCGAAGACCTCGGCGGCCGCCTCGTCGCGCGGGTCGTCGAAGGCGCAGAGCACCACGGAGCCGTTGGCCAGGTAGTGGTTGATGTAGGAGTAATCGACCGGCTCGCCGTCCTCGTCGTGCAGCACGGTGGGGGCGGCCAGCTCGACGACCTCCAGGGGGCGGCCGTGGGCGTCGGTGGAGGCGCGCAGGAGGGCGGTGATCTCCTTGCAGACCTCGTGGTCGGGGTGGGCCGGGTCGGGCTGGCTGTGCGCGACGACCAGGCCGGGGCGGAGGAAGGCGGCGACGATGTCGACGTGGCCGCGGGTGCCGAACTCGTCGTAGTCGCGGGTCAGGCCGCGGGGCAGCCAGACCGCCTTGCGGGTGCCGAGGAAGGCGTGCAGCTCCCGCTCCACCTCCTCGCGGGTCCAGCCGGGGTTGCGGCCGGGGTCGAGCTGGACCGTCTCGGTGATCAGGACGGTGCCCTCGCCGTCGACGTGGATGCCGCCGCCCTCGTTGACCAGGCGGGAGGCGAAGCGGCGGGCGCCGGACAGCTCGGCGACGTGCTCGGCGACGTGCTCGTCGTCGTCCCAGGAGGCCCAGGACTGGGCGCCCCAGCCGTTGAAGACCCAGTCGGCGGCGGCGAGGCCGCCCCGGCCGTCGGTCAGGAAGGTGGGGCCGATGTCGCGCATCCACGCGTCGTCCAGCGGACGCTCGACGACCTCCACCGCGGGGGAGACGTAGCGGCGGGCGGCCTCGGTTTCCCCCGTATTGACGATGAGGCTGACCGGCTCGTGGCGGACGATGGTGTCGGCGACGGAGGCCCACGCGCGGCGGGCGGTGTCGAGGCCGCCGCCTTCGGACGGGTCGGAGCCGAAGGTGTCGTTCGGGGTGGGGAAGGCCATCCACGTGCGCTCGTGCGGCTGCCACTCGGCAGGCATGGAGAAGCCGAGCTCGGCGGGGGAGGGGGTGGGGCCGGTCATGGGAGTCCTCGGGGTGGGGTGGCTCGCGGGGGAGGTCGCGGGGCGGAGCTGGGGGAGGCCTCGGGCGAGGCCCGGTCCTCGGAGGCCCCGGAGGACCGGGGCCTCCGAGGACCGGGGCCTCAGAGGAAGTAGAGGCGGCTGAGCGACACGCTGTCGGCGGGCTCGGAGCGCAGGGGGGCGCCGTCGAGCGTCACCAGGCCGGTGGCGGCGTCCACCCGGACCTCGCCGGTCCGGCCGTTGCGGACCATGTCGCGCGGGCCGATGCCCCGGGTGCGGCGCACCCCGACGCGGCGGCGCCGGGTCGGCATGCCGTCGCCGGGGCGGTGCGCCATGCCGGAGGCGCCGGGGTCGGCCGCGTCGGCCGCGGCCTGGGCGACGAACGCCACCGAGAGGTCGGCGGCGGTCGCACCGTGGGCGCCGAACTGCGGTCCGAGCACCAGCGGCTCGCAGGTGTCGGTGGAGGCGTTGGGGTCGCCGACCACGCCGTACGCGGGGAAGCCGGCCTTGAGCACCAGCTGCGGCTTGGCGCCGAAGTGGTCGGGGCGCCAGAGCACGATGTCGGCGAGCTTGCCGACCTCCAGGGAGCCGATCTCGTGGGCCAGGCCGTGGGCGATGGCGGGGTTGATGGTCAGCTTGGCGATGTAGCGCAGGACGCGCTCGTTGTCGTCGCCGCCGTCGCGCTCACCGAGGGAGGATGCGCCGTCGAGGGGGCCCAGTTCGCCCTTCATCTTCCCGGCCATGGCGAAGGTGCGGCGCACGGTCTCGCCGGCGCGGCCCATGCCCTGGGCGTCCGAGGAGGTGATGCCGATCATGCCCAGGTCGTGCAGGACGTCCTCGGCGCCCATGGTGCCCGCGCGGATCCGGTCGCGCGCCATGGCGGCGTCGCCCGGGAGGTCCACCTTGAGGGCGTGGGCGGAGACGATCATGCCGAAGTGCTCGCCGAGCGCGTCCCGGCCGAAGGGGAGGGTGGGGTTGGTGGACGACCCGATGACGTTGGGCACGCCCGCCATGCGCAGCACGTTGGGCACGTGGCCGCCGCCGCAGCCCTCGATGTGGAAGGCGTGGATGGTGCGGCCGTCGAGGACGGCGAGGGTGTCCTCCACGGACAGGCACTCGTTGAGGCCGTCCGTGTGCAGCGCCACCTGGACGTCGTGCTCCTCGGCGACCCGGAGCGCGGTGTCCAGGGCCCGGGTGTGCGCACCCATGTCCTCGTGCACCTTGAAGCCGGAGGCGCCGCCCTCCGCGAGCGCCTCCACCAGGGGCGCGTCGCCCGACGAGGAGCCGCGGGCGAGGAAGCCGATGTTGACCGGCCACGCGTCGAAGGCGTTGAAGGCGTGGCGGAGCGCCCAGGGGGAGTTGACGCCCACGCCCCAGACCGGGCCGAACTCCTGGCCGATGATCGTCGTCACACCGGAGGCCAGGGAGGCCTCCATGATCCGGGGGGAGAGCAGGTGGACGTGCGTGTCGACGGCCCCGGCGGTGGCGATCAGCCCCTCGCCGGAGACGATGGTGGTGCCCGTGCCGACGACGACGTCCACCCCGTCGAGGGTGTCCGGGTTGCCGGCCCGTCCGATGGCGGCGATCCGGCCGCCGACCAGGCCGATCGACGTCTTGCGGATGCCCAGCACCGCGTCGATCACGGTGACGTTGCTGATCACCACGTCGCAGGTGTCGCGGACGGCGGCGGCCTTGAGGTGCAGGCCGTCGCGGGCCGTCTTCCCGAAGCCCGCCAGGAACTCGTCGCCCGGTGCCTGGGAGTCGGACTCCACCCGGACGATCAGGCCCGAGTCGCCGAGCCGGATCTGGTCGCCGGCCCGGGGACCGTGCACGGCGATGTAGTCGTGGGCGTCGATGCCGCCGTGGAGGCTGCTGCCGCCGCCCCCGGTGATCTCCGCGTTGCCGGACCTCATGCGCGGCTGCTCCCCTCGTCCTCACCCTTGCCCGTGCCGCTGCCCGGCCCGCCGGTCCCCGTGCCCCCGTCGAACGCGGTCAGGTACCCCGTGGCCCGCGCCTTGGCGAGGGCCGCCTCCTTGGCGCCGGGGGCGTCCAGCGGCCCGTCCACCAGGCCGGCGAAGCCGACGGCGACCCGGGCGCCGCCGATCGGCACCAGGGCCACCTCCACCGTCGCCCCGGGGTCGAAGCGCACCGAGGAGCCCGCCGCCACGGCCAGCCGGGTGCCGTACGCGGCCGCACGGTCGAAGGCCAGACGCGGGTTGGTCTCGAAGAAGTGGAAGTGGGAGGTGACGGAGATCGGCACGTCCGAGGTGTTGCGCACCGGCAGGCGCAGCGGCGCGGGCGCGGGCTCGTACCCGGCCCCGCTGCCCGGGAGGGCCGCCCCGGGGGCGTCGTCGCCGAGCGAACCGGCGCCCTGGAACGGGTCGGTGACCACGGCGAGCCGGGTGCCGTCGTCGAAGACCGCCTCGACCTGCACCACCGTGACCACGTCGGGCACGCCGGGCAGCACGTCGTCGGCGCCCAGCACCGTGCGTCCCGCCTCGATCGCCTCCGCCAGCCGGGCCCCGTCGCGGGCGGCCTCGCAGACGGTGTCCGCGATGAGCGCGGTGGCCTCGGGGACGTTGAGGCGCACGCCGCGGGCGCGGCGGGCGCGGGCCAGTTCGGCCGCTGTGAAGATCAGCAGCCGGTCCCGCTCGGTGGGTGTGAGTCGCACGTGCCCTCGCTCGACAGGGTTTAGAACGGCGTTCAAACGACTGGGCGGCATTCAACCCCAGCGCCGCCGCCCTGTCCACCTCGTCCCGTCCAGCCTCGCCCGACCCGGCCGCCCGCGCGCGCCCGGTGGGCTCCGGGGGTGGCCGGGCAGGGCCGGGGCGTGCCCCGCCGCGCACCGGGGCGGTGCGCGCCGACGGCTCCCGACCGGACCCGCGGGCCGGTCCCGGCCTGCGGGGCCGGTCCGCGGGAGCCGCTCCGGGAGCGGCCCGTCACGCCGGTGCGCCCCCCGGCCTCCCCCCCCCCGGCCCCTCGCCCGGCGACGGCGACGGCGGGACCGACGGCGGGACCGGCGCCGGGGCCGGGCGGCCCGCCGGTGTCAGACGGACCGTCAGGATCTGGAAGGGGCGCAGCGACAGCCGCAGGGCGTCCGGCGGGCCGCCCGCCGGGGTCGGCGCGTCCGCCGCGCCGTCCGGGAGCGGACGCTCCAGCAGGTCGGTGACGGTCGCCGCGGCGACCGGGAAGCCCGTCCGCAGGGTGCCGCGGGCCCGTCCGCCGCGCGACTCGTAGAGCCGGACCACCACGTCGCCCGAGCGGTCGTCGGCGAGCTTCACCGACTCCACCGTGACCGCCGGACCCTCGACCGCGACCAGCGGCGGCCCGGCCGGGGCGGGGCCCGGTACCGTCCGCAGCGGCAGGTTGAGCGCGTGGCCGCCCGCCACCGCGTCGCCGATCCCGGCGCCGGGCTGCAGCGCGTACCGGAAGCGGTGGACGTCCCGGTCGGTCTCCGGGTCGGGGCAGCGCGGGGCGCGCAGCAGCGTCAACCGGACGGTGGTCGTGGTGCCGTGCTCCCCCGCGCTCCGGGTCACGTCGTGGCCGTAGGTGGAGTCGTTGAGCAGCGCGATCCCGTACCCCGGCTCCCCGACGTGGATCCAGCGGTGGGCGCAGACCTCGAACCGCGCCGCCTCCCAGCCGGTGTTCGTGTGGGTCGGCCGGTGCACGTGCCCGAACTGGATCTCCGCCGTGGACCGGTCGGCGTGCACGTCCAGCGGGAACGCCGCCTTCAGCACCTTCTCCGACTCCCGCCAGTCCACCTCCGTGGCCACCTCCAGCCGCGGCGCCCCGGCCGCCAGCCGCAGCACCTGGACCGCCGAGGAGGAGCCGAACCGCCGCATCACCCGCACCGACGCCAGCAGCGGCCCCGCCGCCTCCCCGGCGACCGACTCGGCCGCCACCAGGTCGGTGCACCGCCGCCGGTAGTGGCGGTCGATGTCCCAGGCGTCCCACTGGTTGGGGTGGTCGGGGTGCAGCTGCAGGAGGTTGCCGCGTCCGCCCGGGGGCAGGACCTCCCGGTCCGCGGTCAGGTCGCGGACCGAGGACAGCAGCCCGTCGGCGTCCACCACCACCCTCAGCAGGCCGTTCTCCAGGACGAAGCCGCCGTCGCCGGCCCGCAGCAGCACGGCCGGCGCGACCCCGTCCGGCAGGCCGTCGCGCAGCGCGCCGGCGCCGAGCGCGGGCGCCTCGGCCCACCGCGGCCCCCCGTCCGCACCGACCAGCACCTCCGCCCGGTCGAAGGACGCCGCGTTGAGCACCGCCGTGCCGCGGACGGCGCCCGGCGCCGCCGGAGGTCCGCCGTCGCCCTCGTCGCCCTCGCCGCCCTCGCCGGCCGCGTCCCCCTCGCCGGTCGCCCCGGTCGCCCCGGTCGCCCCTGCCGCGCCCGCGTCCGCCGCGGCGCCTGCCAGGGCCTCCGCAGCCGCGGCGGTCAGCGCGTCCAGCTCCGCGTGCACCGCCGCATAGGTCTCCCGCGCCTCCCGGTGCACCCACGCGATGGAACTGCCCGGCAGGATGTCGTGGAACTGGTGCAGCAGCACCGTCCTCCACAGCCGGTCCAGCTCCTCGTACGGGTAGGCGTAGCCGGGCGCGCGCAGCGCCGCCGTGGCCGCCCACAGCTCCGCCTCCCGCAGGAGCGCCTCGGCCCGGCGGTTGCCCTGCTTGGTCTTCGCCTGGGTGGTGTACGTGGCGCGGTGCAGCTCCAGGTACATCTCGCCCGTCCACACCGGCGCCTGCTCCCCGTACTCGGCCTCCGCCGCCTCGAAGAACGCCACCGGGGACTCCACCGCCACCCGCGGCGACCCCTCCAGGTCCCGCAGCCGGCGGGCCTTCTCCAGCATCTCCCGGGTCGGACCGCCCCCGCCGTCGCCGTACCCGAAGGGGACCAGCGAGCGTCCGGCCCGCCCGTGCTCGGCGAAGTTCCGCACCGCGCGGGCCAGTTCGGCGCCCGCGAAGGTCGCGTTGTAGGTGTCGACGGGCGGGAAGTGCGTGAACACCCGGCTGCCGTCGATGCCCTCCCACCAGAAGGAGTGGTGCGGCATCGGGTTGGTCTGGTTCCAGCTCAGCTTCTGGGTGAGGAACCAGCGGACCCCGGCCAGCCGCGCCAGCTGCGGGAACGCCGCGGTGTAGCCGAAGGAGTCGGGCAGCCACACCTCGCGGGTCTCCACCCCCAGCTCCTCGGCGAAGAAGCGCTTTCCGTGCACCAGCTGCCGGGCCAGCGCCTCCCCGCCGGGCATGTTGGTGTCCGACTCCACCCACATCGACCCCACGGGCGCCCAGGTGCCCGCCGCCACCGCCCGCCTGATGCGCTCCCAGACGTGCGGCTGGTGCTCCTTCACCCAGGCGTACTGCTGGGCCTGCGAGCAGGCGAAGACCAGCTCCGGGTAGTCCTCGGCGAGCGCCGTGACGTTGGCGAAGGTCCGCGACGCCTTGCGCACCGTCTCGCGCAGCGGCCACAGCCAGGCCGAGTCGATGTGGGCGTGCCCGACCGCCGAGAGCCGGTGCGCGCTGGCGTGCGCCGGGCGGGCGAGCTCCTCCGCCAGCTCGGCCCGGCCCGCCGCCGCGGTACCGGGCACGTCGTGCAGGTCCAGCGCGTCCAGCATCCGCTCCAGGGCGCGCAGGACCCCGTGCCGCCGCGGGTCGGTGAAGGCGAGCTCGTGCATCAGCTCCGCCAGCACCTCCACGTCCAGCACCAGGTGCCAGACCTCCTCCTCCAGCACCGCCAGCTCCGCCTGCGCCAGCCGGTACAGCGGCTCGTCGCCCGCGGTGAGCAGGTCGCCGAGCTGCGTCGGTCGGAAGCCTTGCAGCACCGCGGGGTTGGCCGCGGCCTCGGCGAGCAGCTCCACCCGCTCGCCGCCCGCGACCGGGTTCCCCACCGGGATCCACCGATTGCGCGGGTGCAGCCCCTTGAGCGGCACGCCCGACGCGTCGTGCACCAGCGCCTCGGCCTGGAAGCCCGGCCAGCCCTCCCCGTAGCCGAGGTCGAAGACCGCCTCCACGCGCCGTCCCGCCCACTCCCGCGGCACCTCGCCCTCGAAGCGGAACCAGGTCGTCGACCACGGCGGCCCCCACGCCCCGCCGACCGGGAACGGCTCGAACCCCGCCCCCAGCACCTCCCGCACCGGCACCGGCTCGCCCGGCAGGTGCCGCGCGGAGACCCGCAGCGAGGACCGGGCGCCGTACTGCGCCGGGCGGATCCACTGGTCCATCGCCCGGTCCAGGCGGCCCTCCACCAGCAGCCGGTCGTCGTGCACGCCGCTCACCCGCCCGTCGGTCCGCGCGGCGGGGCCGCCGCACCCCCACGGTGTGCCCGCCCCCGTGCCCGGCCATGCCTGGGCCGCGGCCGTCCGGGGCCGCCGCCGTGCCCGGGGCGGGGTCCTGCCGCGTGGGCCTGCCGTGGGGTCCTGGCGCGGGGGGCCTGTCACGGGGGACTGCCGCGAGGAGTGGCGCAGGGGTGCGGCGCACCGCCCGGCCCGGCGCCGCACTGCCGCCGCCGGGCATCCGTGCGGAGGTGTCCCGAGGACTCCGCGTGCGGGAGGGGGCGGCGGATGGGCGCGGGGAGACGGGGGCGGGGAGACGGGCCGGAGTGCGCCCTGCTTTGCGCGGGCATGACGCATGCGGATGCGGTGGGCGGCCCCCGTGTCCGGAATCCACGCCTCCGGAAACCCGTCGCGACGGGACGGGGGGAGGTGAGGGCCGGATCGTCTGCGAAGGGCGGAGCAGAAGTGATGGACGGTCACCCGCGTCTCCCGCGGCAGCGCAGCGCCCCCGCGGGCGACGCCCTCGCCGGCGGCGACCCCGTGCCCCCTGCCCCCGTGCCCCCGACCCCCGCGGACCCGCCGGCCCCGGAGCGGCCGGCCCTCGGCCCCCCGGGGCTCCCGGTCTCCGAGCCCCGGCCGCCCGACACCGGCTCCCGCCCCCGGTCCGCATCCGGGGCCGAGGCCGGCTCCCGGCCCGGCCCCGGCCCCTCCGTACCGGGCGGCCCCTCCGTGCCGGACCACTCGGTGACGCCGGACCGCCCCGCCGAAGCGCCCCCGCCCCCGTCGGCGCGACGGGAGCCGGCACGCCCCGCCCTCGCCCCCGCCCCCGGCACCGGCACCGTCCCCGCCCCCGCCACCGCCCTCGGCACCAGCACCGGCTCCGGCCCCGGCATCTTCGACGGGGACCCCGGCACCGGCACCTTCGACTGGGACCTCCGCAGCGGCCGCCTCGTCTGGGACGAGCCGACCCGCCTCCTCCTCGGCCTCCCCGCCGGCGTCCTCGAAGGCCGGGCGGACCTGCTGCGCCGCCGCCTCGACCCCGGCGACCTGCCCCTGCTCGACGCCGCCGTACGGGCGGCCGCGGCCGCCTGCGGCCCCTGCCGTGCACGGTTCCGCGTCGGCCGCCCCGACGGGCCGGACCGCAGGCTCGCCGCCCACGGCCGTGCACTGTCCGACCCCGGCGGCGGGGCCGCCCGCATCGTCGGCACCGTGCGCGACGTCACCGCCGAGGAGGACCTCGCCGTGTGGCTGCGGCACGCCGCGGCGCCCCGCTCCGTGCCGTCCGCCCCCGTCCCCGGCGTCACCGTCGCCGCGCGCCCTGCCGCCGCCTCCGGCCGCGCCGGGACCGGCGGCGACTGGTACGACGCCATCCCGCTGCCGGGCGCCCACCTCGGCCTCGTCGTCGGCCGCGTCCGGGGCCGCGGTGCGCACGCGGCCGCCGTGACGGGCCAGCTCCGCGCCGCCCTGCGCGCCTACGCCGCCGAGGGGCACGACCCCGCCGCCGTCGTCTCCCGCGCCTCCCGCTTCCTCGCCGGCCTCGGCAGCGGCATCTCCGCCGGCTGCACCTACGTCGACCTGGACACCCTCGCCGGAACCGCCGAGGTCGTCCGGGCCGGCCACCGCGGACCGCTCGTCCGGGGCCCGCACGGCGACTGCGACCGGCCCGACGTCGAGGGCGGCCCCCCGCTCGGCGTCGACCCCGAGGACGGCCACCCCGTCACCCGTCTCGACCTGGAGCCCGGTGCCGTCCTGCTGCTCCGCACCGACGCCGCCACGGAGTCCCGCCCACGCCGCCCGTCCTACCCGCCCCGCCCGCCCCGCCCGCCCGGCCCGCCCCACCCGTCCCCTCCGGACCGCCGACGGGATCCGGACCCGCACCCGGAGGGGGACGGGCAGCAGGAGGAGAGCGGTCCCGGCGGCGACGCCCGCGCCCTGTGCGCGCACCTGGCCGCGGCCCCCGCCGACGACCTCGACGCCCTCGCCGACGGCGCCGCCGCCCTCCTCCGCCGCCGGCACGGCGGCCCCGACGGCCCGGGCCTCCTCCTCGCCCGCTGGGACGCCCCTCCCGGCCACGTGCTCCGCCGCCGCCTGCGCCGCGCCGTCGACCCCGCCGACCTGGTCGCCGTCGGCAGGGTCCGCCGCCAGCTGCGGGCCGCGCTCCACCGCTGGGGTGTCGGCGACCTGGCCGACACCGCGGAGCTGCTCGTCTCCGAACTGGTCACCAACGCCCTCGTCCACACCGACCACGGCGCGGTGCTCGCCGCCACCCTGGTCACCCCGGCGGGCGGCACTCCCGGCCGCACCCCGCCGCACGGCACCCGCCTGCGGGTCGAGGTCCGCGACGGCGCCGCGCAGCGCCCTCGTGCCCGGACCCCGGGCGAGCACGCCGCCTCCGGACGCGGCCTCCTGCTCGTCCAGGCCCTCGCCGACGACTGGGGCGTCCAGCCGCGCGGGGACGGCAAGGCCACCTGGTTCGAACTCGTCCGGCCCTGAGCCCGGCCCGGCCCGAGCCCGGCACCGCGTCCGGCTCGGGTCCGGCGCCCGGGTCCGGCGTCCGGCTCGGGTCCGGCGCCCGGGTCCGGCGTCCGGCTCGGGTCCGGCGCCCGGGGCCCGACGGCCGCCCCCCGCCCTGGGTTAGCCTCGGATGGTGCTCCGGAGCGCGCCCGCCGCGCCCGTCGCCGGTTCGCAGACGACCGGCATTGCCGCGCGGGCGAACATCCGGGAGGATGGGGAGAATGTGTGCGGTCCCGCCCGGGCCGCGGTGACCGGGAGCGGCAGGAGAAGCATGGCGACCGAGCCCAAGCCTCAGGGGCCCACCCGCCGCCCGCCGTTCCGTCCGCCGGAGCAGAGCGCGCGCGAGCGTGAACGGGGGGAGCGCGAGCGGGCCCTGCGCGGCGCCCACCTCGCCGCCGCGGCGCGCGGCGTCCCCACACCGGCCGCCGACTCCGCGCCGGAGTGGCTGGAGCCGGCGATGGCCGCCAACGGCATCGGCTCCTTCGACTGGGACATCCGCAGCGACGTCCTGGAGGGCGACCTCCGCGCCTGCCGCATCCTCGGACTGGACCCGGACCGCTTCGACCGCAGCTCCGAGGCGTTCCTCGCCCTGCTCCACCCCGAGGACGCCCCCGTGGTGCGGCGCCGCGTCGAGCGCGCCGTCGCCGAGCTGGGCCAGTGCGGCGCCTACTACCGCACCGTCTTCCCCGGCGGCGAGATGCACGCGGTGCGCTTCCGCGGCCGGGTGCTCGCCGACGCCCAGGGCCGTGCCTCCCGCATGGTCGGCTTCGTCTGGGACGCCACCGCCGAACTCCACAAGCGGACCAGGGCCGACCGGATGGCGGTGGTGCGCGAGGAGCGCACCCGCTTCATCAAGGAGGCGGCCCGCGCCCTCTCCGAGGCGGTCACCGTCCGCGACGTCGCCCGCGTCTTCACCGAGCTCCCGCTGCCCGGACGGCCGCCGGACGGCCTCGTCCTCGCCTCCCTGGAGAACGGCCGCCTGCAGATCCTCGGCGCCACCGGCTACCGCCCGGAGTCCCTCCAGCCCTACGACCGCACCCCGCTGGACCCCCGGCACCCGGCCTCGGACGCCGTCCGCACCCGCACCCCGGTCTTCCTGGCCAGCCCCGAGGAGTACCGGCGGCGGTACCCCGAGGCCTGGCCCCGCGTCAGCGTGCTGGGCCGCCGCTCCTGGGCGTTCCTGCCGCTCATCGCGGGCAGCCGGCCGATCGGGGTCTGCCTGGTCAGCTTCGACGACGACCGGGACCTCGGCGGGGACGACCGCACCCTGCTGTCCACCCTGGGCGGCCTCGTCGGCCAGTCCCTGGCGCGTGCCCGCCTGCACGACGCCGAGCACGAGCTCGCCTCCGGCCTGCAGCGGGTGATGCTGCCGCGCCGGGTGCCGCCCGTGCCCGGCACCACCACCGCCGTCCGCTACCTGCCGGCCGGCACCGGCCTGCAGATCGGCGGCGACTGGTACGACGTGGTGCCGCTGCCCGGCGGCCACGTGGGGCTGGTGATAGGGGACGTGCAGGGCCACGACGTCCACGCCGCCGGCGTCATGGGCCAGCTGCGCATCGCCCTGCGGGCCTACGCGGCCGAGGGGCACCCGCCCGCGGCGGTGATGGCCCGCGCCTCCCGCTTCCTCGCCGACCTGGACACCGGCCACTTCGCGACCTGCACCTACGCCGAGGTCAACGTCGAGCACGGCGTCGTCTACGCGGTGCGTGCGGGCCACCTGGACCCGGTGGTGCGCCGCACCGACGGCTCGACCGCGGTGCAGCCGGTGGCCGGCGGGCTGCCGCTGGGCATCTCGCCGGAGGAGGAGTACCAGGTCACCCGCTTCACCCTGGACCCCGGCGAGGTCGTGGTGCTCACCACCGACGGCCTGGTCGAGGCGCGCACCGTCGACCTGGACGAGGGCATGGAGCGGCTGCGCCGGGTGCTCGGCGGCCCGCTGCCGGACGTCGCCGACGGCACCGACCCGCTGGAGGCGCTCGCCGACCGGATCGCCGCCGACGCCGTCGACTCGGCGGAGCGCGAGGACGACATCGCGCTGCTGCTGATGCGCTGGGACGGGCCGGAGGGCGGTCTGCCGCAGCAGCGGCTGCGCCGCCGCATCGGCCAGGCGGACCTGGCGCGGATCGCCGAGCTGCGGGGCGAGATCCGCGCCGCGGTGACCCGCTGGGGGGTCGGGGACCTGGCCGACACCGCGGAGCTGCTCGCCTCCGAGCTGGTCACCAACGCCCTGGTGCACACCGACCGGGACGCCATGGTCACCGCCCGGCTGTACCGGGACGGGGACGGCCCGGTCCGCTTCCGGCTGGAGGTCGAGGACGACTCCGACCGGTGGCCCACCCGCCGCACCCCCGGCGAACAGGCGTCGTCGGGCCGGGGGCTGATGCTCGTGGAGGCGCTGGCCGACTCCTGGGGGGTCGAGCCGCGCGGCAGCGGCAAGCGGATGTGGTTCGAGCTCGGCACCACGGCCGACTGAGGCCGCGGGCACCGGACACGCCCGTCACCCGGGCCGACGGCACTCCTCGGGCCCCCGCCCCGGCCCGCCCCCTGCCGGGCCTGCGGCGGGGGGACCGGCGCAGGCCCGGCACGCCGGACTGCAGGGGCCGCTCAGCCGAGCTGCTGCTCCAGGCTGCGGAGCTTCTCCTCCAGCGAGTCGAGCCGCGGCAGGGTCAGCGTGTCGTCCTCCGCGCTGAGGTCGTACACTCGGTCGCCGTCCGGGGCCGCCGCCGTCCCGGGCCGCCCGGAGCCCGCCCCTGCCCCCGCCTCCGTGCTCCGCCCGGCGCCCGTGCCGCCGTCGCCGGCCGCCGCCGCTCCCGTGCTCCCGGAGGCGGCTATGGCAGGCTCCGCGCCGCGCTGGTCGTACCCGCCCTGCTCGCCCGCCGCCTGCAGCACCGGAACGGCGCCGCGCGGGCCGCGCGGCCGCACCCAGCCGCCGTGCGCCCGGCTGAGCGCCCGGATCTCGGCGCGCTCGCGCCGTTCGGCGAGCCGCTGCCGCTCCCGGGCGGCCGCCCGCTCCCGCCGCTCGTCGCGGACCTCCTCGACGGCCTCGTCCAGGCTGCGCACGCCCTCCAGCAGCATCAGCGACCAGGCGGCGTAGGTCTCGCGGGGGGCCCGCAGCCAGCGGACCGTGCGGATCTGGGGCAGCGGGCGCGGTACCAGGCCCTGCTCGCGCAGGGCGGCCTTGCGGGTCTGCTTCAGCGCCCGGTCGAAGAGGATCGCGGCCGAGACGGACATGCCGGAGAAGAACTGGGGGGCGCCGTCGTGGCCGCCGCCGCGCGGGGCGTGGACCCAGTTGAACCAGGCCGAGGCGAAGGCGAAGAGCCACACCAGCAGCCGGGAGCCGAACGCCGCGTCGCCGTGGCTGGCCTCGCGGACCGCCAGCACCGAGCAGAACATCGCGGCGCCGTCCAGCCCGAACGGCACCAGGTACTCCCAGCCGCCGGACAGGTTGAGGTTCTGCACGCCGAAGCCGACCAGCCCGTGGAAGGAGAGCGCCGCGGCCACCGCCGCACAGCAGAACAGCAGGGCGTACGAGGCGATCCCGTACACCATCTCCTTGCGCCGCCGGCGCTCCTCGCTGCGCTCCCAGGAGTCGGTGTCGGACCGGCGGTGTTCGCCGCGGCCGCGCAGGAGGGCGAGCAGCACGCCGGCGGCCACCAGGGCCGCCACGCCGCCCGCGGCCCAGCCCGGAGGGATGTCGGAGAGTCTCATGGCGGACCATCCTGGCGGACGGTACGGGGCCGTACGGCTGATTCGGCGTTCAATACACCAATGCGAGTGATTTAGGACCCGCAGCCCGTTTCCCCGCCTCCGCGGCCGCGCGGGCAGCCGAAGCAGGCCGCCTCCGGGCGGACCGTGTAGTGGAGGCAGCAGCTCACCCGCGTCCTGGTCCGCATCGGGGCCCGTCCGGGCCCCTGGTCCAGCAGCCGGAAGTCCGCGCCCCCGGCGAACGGCGCGGTGCCGCCCGGCAGCAGCGCGGACAGCTCCGCCGCGGCCCGCTCCTCCTCCCCGAGCAGGCTTCCCGCGTACCAGAGCCCCTCGACGAGCTCGTCGGTGGCCGTCGCCCACAGGGTGCGCGGTCCGCGGCGCAGCAGCGGGCGGAAGGCGGCCAGCACCGGTTCCAGGTGCGCCGCGACCGCCGCCAGCAGCTCGGCCCGCAGCTCCGCCGCGCCGGCGACCGTCCGGGCACCGGGCAGGCCGGCCGCCGGGTCGCCGGGCAGGCAGGCGAAGGAGTCCACGGCCGCCGTCGCCCGGCCCGCCGCCCGGTGGACCGACACCGCGGCGGGGGACAGCCGGGGGACCCTGCGCTCCAGGAACCAGGGGAGGCTGAAGAGCAGGCAGGCGGGCCAGGCGTAGCGGTGCAGGGCGAAGCCCGCCGCGACGTCGGGGCGCAGCGGCCCGCCGTACCGCTCCGGTCCGCACCGCGTCTCGGCCTCGACCGTGCGGCGCAGCACGCCCGGGTCGCCCGCCAGGTCGGCCCCGGTGGTCCAGCCGCCGCCCGAGCGCGGCGCGGCGACCTCCGCGCGCAGGCCGGGGAAGACCCGGGCCAGGCGGGCGTAGGCGTCGGCGCAGGGCTGCGGGTCCGGGCCGCGCCGGGCGGGGGAGGGGCCGGCGGAGGCGGGCGGTGCGGCGGACGGGGCGGGGAGGGTGCTGCCGGCGGCGTGCATGCGCGGGGGACCTGTCGGTCGGAGGGGCAACGGCTGAGCAGGTAAGGCTTACCTTAGCCGACCTCGCCGCCGGTTGCCCCCGCGCCCCGCCCGCCGCCGTCGCGCCCTGCGCCGGTCCGCCGGATGCCGTTCCGCCCTGTGCCGCTCTGTCCCGTGCCGCTCTGTCCCGTGCCGCTCCGGCCCGCGCCCGGCAGCCCCGGCCCGGGGAGCCGTCCCGCGAGCGTCGGGCGCCCTGCGGGGGACGGCCGGCCCGCCGGTGGCGCCGGTTCCGCCAGCCGGCCCGCCAGCCACACCGGCACCCCGCCCAGCGCCCCCACCAGGCGCGCGGCCTCCGCCCGCAGCCGCGCCGCCTCGACCGGCTCGGACGCGTCGGCCAGCGACGCCAGCGCCGGCGCCACCCCCACGGTGAAGCCCAGCTGCTCCCGCAGCCGCAGGGAGGCGGTGAAACCCTCCCGGGCCGCCGCCCGGTCCCCCTCGGCCAGCGCCAGTCCGGCCAGGTGGCGGCAGGTGTGGGAGCGGAGCAGGTCGTCGCCCCGCTCCTCCGCGCCCGCCTGGGCCCGCAGGTAGGCGGTGCGGGCCGCCGCCAGGTCGTGCTGCAGGTTCTCGGCGACCAGCCCGCGCCGGAAGTCCAGCAGCGGCCGGCCCGGCGCGTCCGGGGAGAGCATCGCCGAGGTGCGCCCGAGGGCGGCCTTCGCCTCGTCGGCCCGGTCCCGCACCCCCAGCAGGGTCGCCACGTAGGCCAGGAAGCCCCGTTCGCACGCCGCCGCCGCCCGCTGCTCGGGACTGCGGGCGGCGGCCTCGGCCTGCCGCAGGGCCGCCTCCGCCTCCTCCCAGCCGTCGGCCGTGTAGAGGCACTGCTCGATCAGGAGCTCGGCCCGCCGCAGCGCCGCCCAGGGGTCCCGGCCGGCCAGCGGCGCCAGCAGTTCCGCCGCCTCCGCCCAGCAGGCGCGCGACCGCAGCCGCCACACCGCGTCGTCCGCGGCGGCGGGTGCGGGTGCGGGTGCGCGCGAGCGCCACGGGCCGACCGGTGCTGCTTCGTGCTCCGGCAACGCCACCTCCTCGTGCGCGGTGTCCGGCACCGGGACCGCCGTTGCGGAATTTCAGCATGCGGACGCGCTTGTGCGCCAGATCACGTGCACCGCCTGTTTCCTGACACCGGATCGGACCGGCCGGCGGGTGCGTGCCCCCCGCTCAGGAGGTGGATCCGGTGCGCACCAGCGTCCGTGCCGCGCCGTTGAGGGGCTCCGGCACCCCGGACGGGTCGAGGAGGAAGAGGGCCACCAGCAGCTGTTCGGCCCGCACCACGGCCTCACGCGGACAACCCGGGAGGGTGAACAGGACCGTCGCCGACTCCTCCGCATGGAGGGTCGCCAGCCACAGGCACTCCACCGCCCGCAGGTCCGCCGGCCCGCTCCACGCCTCCACCTGCGCCACCAGCCCGGGGCCCAGCAGGCGGACGCCGTCCCCCTCCGGTGCGGCGGACGCCTCCAGACCGCCGAACCCGAGCCACTCCAGGAAGCGCGCCGCCGCCGTCACCGCGTCCTGCCGGGTCCGCACCGGGTGCGGCCGGAAGGGCATGCCCGGGCGCGGGGGCGCCGTGCCCGGGCGGGCGGCTCCCGCCGTCTCCGGCGGGCCTCCCCGCGGTCCGGCCGGGGCGGCGGGTGCCGTCGGGGCGATCGGGGGCGCGGTGTGCGGCTGTGCGCCGGGGTGCACGCCGGGGTGCACGGCCTCCTCCCGGAGCGTGCGGTCCACCGGCAGCCGCACGGTGGCGCCGCAGTGGCAGGTGAACTCCGGCTGCGGCCACTGCTCGGACCGCCCGCACCGGGGGCACCGCAGGGACAGCCAGGAGTCCTCCCAGGACCGGAAGCGCACCTGGACCGGCGCCCCGCCGCGCAGCAGCGGCATCCTCAGCGAGGCGCCGCACGGGCAGGGAAGTGCCGGCGGCCGGTACAGGTGCTCGCGCCGGCACGCCGGGCAGCGGACCGGCCCGCCGCCGCACCGCGGGGCCTCGGCCCCGCGTGCCGCGGGCTCGTCGGGGGGCGGCATTCCGGACATCGTGCGCACCGTCCGATCGGCTCGGGGCTGGGGCTCGTCCCCATGGTCCCCGATCCGCCTCCCCCGCGGCAGCACTTGCGCCGATCCTCAGGGGTCTCTCAGGGTCGCCCGGCCCCGCCCCGTCCTGCGGGGCGCCGGCCCGGCGGCCGCGTCAGCCGCCGCACTGGGCGAGCATCACCCGCTTGTCGGGGGCGGTCACCGGCAGGGCGTACTTCAGCGACACCTGGGCGAACCGCACCACGTAGGCGCAGCGCACCGCCTTGTTCGGCGGCAGCCAGGACGCCGGGCCGTAGTCCCGCTTCTGCGAGTTCTGCGAGCCGTCGGCCGGCAGCAGGTTGAGCGGGTCGTTGGCGATCCGCTCGCGCTCGGCCGCGTCCCAGTGCGCCGCGCCCATCTGCCAGTCGTACGACAGGGGCATGACGTGGTCGATCTGGACCTCGGAGGCGTGCTGCTTGGTCCACTTCAGGGTCTTCCCGGTGTACGGGTCGTACAGCGTCATCGCGGTGACGACGCACTTCGAGCCGGACCGGTGCCGCAGGTCGCGGCCGTCGCGGGCCAGCAGGTCGTTGCGGGTGTCGCAGCCGTTGCGGGCCAGCGGCACGTCGTCGACGGCGTCGGTCCAGGCGTAGCCGAACCGCTCCCGCGAGTACCCCGTCCTCGGCCCCTTGCCCGCCGTGCGGACCCGGGCGATGAGCTCCCGCGCCCGGGCGCGGTCCTGCGGGGGCACGGGCCCGAGGCCGGGGCGGGTGCCGTCGGGGTTGTCCAGCGGGTCGGTACCGGGGCCGGAGGCGGCCGCGCCGTCGCCGGACCGGTCCGGGAGGGGGGCCGGCGGGGTGCCGCCGCCCAGGGTGGCCGAGGAGCAGCCGGTGAGGGCGAGCAGGAGCACGGTGGTCGCGGATATGACGGGGCGGCTCTTGCGCACGGGGCTCTCCGGCTGGTGGGACGGGCGGACGGATGGACGGGGTGCCCAGGGGACCAGGCGGGTCATGGGCCGTCAAGTGCCCCCTACCCGGGCGGTCCGGGGCGCAGTCCGGGCCCCGCGGCCCCGCCGGGCCCCGCGGTCCCGCCGCGCGGTCCGGTACCGGGTGCGGCCCGTCGTGCGGCAGGCTGGGGCCGTGGGAGACCAGGGGCCGCGCGTGGCGGCGATCGTGCTGGCGGCCGGTGCCGGGCGGAGGCTCGGCGGCCGGCCCAAGGCGCTGCTGCAGTACCGGGGGCGGCCGCTGGTGGAGCACGCGGCCGCGGTGGTCCGCGAGGGCGGCTGCGACCCGGTGCACGTGGTGCTGGGCGCCGGCCGGGAGCGGGTGGCGGCCGCCGCGGACCTGGCCGGCTGCACGGTGGTGGCCAACCCCGGCTGGGCGGCGGGGATGGGCTCCTCCCTGCGGGCCGGCCTCGCGTCGCTGCCGCCGGACTGTCCGGCGGCCCTGGTGGCGCTCGTGGACACCCCGGGGGTGACGGCGCGGGCCGTGGCGCGCCTGCTGGCCGCCCACCGTGCGGGCGCCCCCCTGGCGGCGGCGGTGTACGGGGGCGTGCGCGGCCATCCGGTGCTGATCGGCTCCCGGTACTTCGCGGAGGCGGCGGACGCGGCCCGGGGCGACGCGGGCGCGCGGGCGCTGCTGGCGGCGCGGGCGGCGGAGCTGGAGCTGGTCGAGTGCGGGGACGTGGCCCTGCCGGACGACGCGGACACGCCCGAGCAGTGGGCGCGGTGGGCGGCGGAGGGCGGCTGAGCGGCGCCCGCGCCCCGTCCGCCGCGGGTCGCATCCGCGCCCGCACCCGTGGCTCTCGCGGCTCCGGGCGCCGGTGCGGGCGCCGGTGCGGGTGCGGCTCCGGACGCGGGCGGGCTCCCGCCGGCCCCGGAGCCGCAGCGGCCCGCCGGCCCCGGCCCGCCCGCCCGACGGGGCCCACCCGCCCGACCGGGCCGGCTCAGCCGATCTGGATCGACCGCTTGGCGAGGCCCATCCAGAAGCCGTCGATCACCGTGCGCTGCGAGGCGAGTTCGTCGGCCCCGGCGCCCAGGGCGACGAAGAGCGGCGCGAAGTGCTCGGTGCGCGGGTGCGCCAGCCGCCCGGCCGGGGCGCGGTGCTCGAAGTCGAGCAGGGCGTCGACGTCGCCCGCCTCCAGGGCGCGCCGCCCCCAGTCGTCGAACTCGGCCATGACGCCCGTGACGCGCCCGTCCCGGCTGAGCGCCCGCAGGTTGTGGGTGAAGAAGCCGCTGCCGACGATGAGGACCCCCTGGTCGCGCAGCGGGGCGAGCCGCCGCCCGATCTCCATGAGCCGCCGCGGGTCCAGGGTCGGCAGCGAGACCTGGAGGACCGGGACGTCGGCGCCGGGGAACATCTCGACCAGCGGCACGTACGCGCCGTGGTCCAGCCCCCGGTCGGGGACGTCCTGCACCGGTGTGCCGGGGGCGCGCAGCAGCTTGCGGACGCTCTCGGCGAGCTCCGGCGCGCCCGGTGCCGCGTACTCCACCCGGTAGTAGTGCTCGGGGAAGCCCCAGAAGTCGTACACCAGCGGCAGGGTGCGGGTGGCGCCGAGGGCGAGCGGCGCCTCCTCCCAGTGGGCGGAGACGACCAGGACCGCCGTCGGCCGGGGCAGGTCCGCCGACCAGGCGGCCAGCTGGCCGGGCCAGACGGGGTCGTCGGCGAGCGGCGGGGCGCCGTGCGAGAGGTAGAGGACCGGCATCCGGTCGGGTGCGGCGGCGGTGGTCATGGCGGGCTCCTCCCTGGCTGCCCCGGGGCAGGGTGGTTCAAATCTGAACCACTCTGCGACCCTACAAGGAAGTTCGAATGTGAACAACCGCGTACGATGGCCCCATGGACGAGACGCGGTGGCTGGACGCCGACGAGATGCGGGCCTGGGAGGCGTTCCTCTCCGTCGGCGCGCTGCTCGACCGCCGCATCGAGCAGCAGCTCAAGGCCGAGGCGGGGCTCTCCCACCCCCAGTACGAGATCCTCGTCCGCCTGGAGCGGGCGCCCGGCGGCGAACTGCGCATGACCGAGCTCGCCGACGCCGTGCTCACCTCCAAGAGCAGCCTCACCTACCAGGTCACCCGGCTGGAGAAGGCCGGACTCGTCCGCCGCCGCTCCTGTCCCACCGACGTCCGCGGCGTCCACGCCGTCCTCACCGAGGACGGCCGCCGCACCCTGCGGGCGGCCGCCCCGGGCCACGTCGCCCTGGTGCGCCGCCTCCTCGTCGACCGCCTCACCCGCGAGCAGCTCGCCGTCCTCGCCGACGGGCTCGGCGCCGTCGGCCGCCTGCTGCGCGAGGACGCCGCCGGGTGACGCCCCCGGCGGGGGCACGGGCGGCGGGGCGCGCCTCCCGGAGCCGCCGGGGAATGGCCGGCCGGTCGGCCGCGTTGACCCTGACACCCCCATGTCACGGGACGGTAACAGCAGGCCGGTAGACTGGGACCCGATCCCGCTGCTGGCCGACGCCGTCCCGCACGCCCGCCGAGCAGGCCGACAAGGACGCCCCGTGGCCGCTGCCCCCCGCCGCCCAGCCCCCCGCACCCCCGCACCCCGCACCGTGGACCCCCGCACCGCTGCCCCCCGCCGCCCCGCCCCCGAATGGCTCCGCCACCCGCTGCAGATCGCCTCCGGACCGGGGGCGCGCGGCGCGCTGCTGCGCGGCGCCCTGTCCACCGGGCCGCTGCTCGCCGCAGGCGTCGCCGCCCACCGGGTGCCGGAGGGCGTGCTCGCCGCCCTCGGCGCCATGTTCGCCACCGTCAACGACCGCGCCGGCACCCGCCGCACCCGGCTCGTCCGCATCGGCGTCCCGGGCCTCGCCGTCGCCGTGGCCTTCCTGCTCGGCTCCCTCGTCGCCGTCGCCGCGGCCCCCGGCGGCGGGGTGCCCGCCGTCCTGGGGACCACCGCCCTCGTCGCCGTCGCCGCCTACCTCTCCGGCGCGGTCAGCACCGTCGGCCCGGTCGCCTCCATGGCGGCGCTCCAGGCGCTGGCCACCCTCCTGATCGCCGCCGGACTGCCCCACCACGGGCCGCCCTGGACGGGCGCCGCCATGCTCGCCGGCGGCGCGGGCTGGGTGCTGCTCCTCGCCGCCGCGCTCGCCCCGCCGCACCGCGGGCCCGGCCGTGCCCGCGCCCGCGCGGCCGAGGAGCGCGAGGCCGTCGCCGCGGCCTTCGACGCGCTCGGCGGCGTCCTGCGCGCCGCCGGCACCGACCGGGTCGAGGACGCCCGGCGCACCCTCACCGCCGCCCTCGACCGCGCCCACGCCGCCCTCGACCTCCACCGCCGGGGCCGTCCCTCACCCGCCGAACGCCGCCTGCGGGCGCAGCTCGCCGTCGCCGCCGACGCCTGCGAGGCCGCCGTCACCCTGCTCTGGGAGGCCCGGCCGCTGCCCGCGTACGCCGCCGACGCCCCGCTGCGCCTGGCCCGCGCCGTCCGCACCGGCGCCCCCTGCGGCCCGCTGGCCGCCCCGGCCCCCGACACCCCCGGGCGGCGCGCCCTGCACGAGGCCCTGCTGCACGCCGCCGAGGTCTTCGGAACCCCGGGCCGGACCGCCGACGCCCCGCCGCGGCCGCCGCTGCGCGACCACCCCGCCGTGCGCCGCGCCCTCGGCCCGCTCGGCCGCGAGTACGGCCTGCGGGTGGCCCTGTGCACCGGCGCCTGCACCGCCGTCGCCCAGCTCCTGCGGCCCGACCAGTGGTACTGGCTGCCGGTCACCGCGGTCTTCCTCGTCAAGCCCGATCTCGGCCCCCTCTTCTCCCGGTCGGTCAACCGGCTGCTGGGCACCGCCGCCGGGGTCGGCCTCTTCGCCGCCGCGGCCGCCGCGCTGCCCGGCGCCGCCGGACCGGTCGCCGCCGCCGCGCTCTGCGGCGCGCTGCTCCCCGTCGCCTGGCGGAACTTCGCCTTCCAGACGGCCGCCCTCACCCCGATCGTCCTCGCGTTCGCCGTGCTCTCCGGCAGCCAGGGCGCCCCCGTCAGCCGCCTGGTCGACACCGTGCTCGGCTGCGGCATCGCCCTCGCCGCCGGCCACCTGCCCCGCCTCGGCGGCCGGCGCACCGCGGTCGCCGTGCACTGGGCCGCCGCCCTGCGCGCCGCCCAGGCCTACCTCGAGCGGGTCGTGGACGCGCCCGACGGGCCGCGCGAGGAGCGGCTGCGGCTGCGGCGCGCGGCGTACCGGGCGCTCGCCGAGGCCCGCACCGCCGTCTCCCAGGCCGCCGCCGAGCTGCCGCCCGCCGGCGTCGCCGCCGCGGACTGGGCCCCGGCGGTCACCGCCGTGGAGCGGCTGGTGGACGCCACCACGGCCTGCGCGGTCCGGGTGGAGCACGGCGGGCGGCCCCTCCCCGCGGCCGAGGCCCGCAGCCTCGCCGACGCCCTGGCCCGCCTCGCCGACGACGCCGACGCGCGCCGCCGCCGCCCCGACGGGCCCGCGCTGCCCGACCCCGTACTGCTCGGCTCCCGCTGCGCCTCCCTCGCCGACGTCGCGGGCCAGCTGCACGCGGTCCGCGCCCTGTCCCCTGCGGCCTGAACCCGCCGGCCCGGGGCGGTCCGCGCCGGTACCGGCCCGGGCCCGGGGGTGCGGGGGACCGCCTGCGCCCCGCACGGAGCCCTGCGCCGCCGGGGCGGCCGGAGGCCCCCGCCGTCCCGGGTCCGCGGCACGCCGTGCCCGGGCGTGGACGGGCCCCTGACCCGGCCGTACGGCGCCCGGCACCGGGCACGCCCGGGGGCCCGCCGGTGCGGCGGGCCCCCGGGCGTGTGCCGCGGCCGTCAGCCCTTGGGCTGCGTGAGGTCGTAGAGGGTGGTGCCGTCCACGGTCCTGGCGGTGAAGGACGCCTCCACCCAGCTCGCGATCCGGGACGAGTCGCTGCTGCCGCCCATGCCGCCCCCGCCGCCCACGCCCCCGGCGACGAACCAGTGGATCCGGCCCTGCCGCACGAACTCCTGGAACTGCGCCAGGCCCGGCGCCGGGTCGCTGCCGTTGAAGCCGCCGACCGCCATCACGGGCTGCCGGGACGCCAGCTGGTAGCCCGCGGCGTTCTGGGAGCCGACGGCGGCCGCGGCCCAGGTGTAGCGGGAGGCGTCCTGCCTGAGCAGGGCGGTGACCGCCGTACCGACCCGCGCCCCCTCCAGCAGCCCGCCCATGCCGCCCCGCACGCCGCCGCCCCGCACGCCGCCGGGGCCCGCGCCGCCGGGGAGGCCCGGCATGCCCGGGAAGGAGGGAAGGCCGTTCCGGCCCTGCCCGGTCACGCCCTGTCCGGTGCCGCCCTGCCCGGTGCCGCCCTGTCCGGCCTGCCCGCCGCCGGGGAGCGCGGGCAGCCCGCCCCGGCCGTTCTGCTCGGCCCCGGGGAGGGCGGGGAGCCCGCCCGGCCCGGGGCCGCCCGTGCCGCCCTGCCCGGCACCCGCGCCGCCCCGCAGCCCGCCGAAGCCGCCGGCGCCCTGCGGCGCCGCACCGCCGGGGAACCCCGGGAAGCCCCCGCGCCCGCGCCGCCCGCCGGGACCGCCCATGCCGCCGGAGACGGCCGGACCCGCCGTGACGATCGAGCCGCTGTGCCCCGTGGAGACGGTGTCCAGGCTGTACGCGGCCGGTCCGGCGACCCCGGCCGCCACCGCGGCCACCGCGCCCGCGGTCGCCGCCCGCGCCGCCGCCCGCGCCGCTCCCGGCCGGACCGCCCGCGCCACCACCGGCCCCAGCAGCGCCGCCGCCCCGGCCAGACCGACGGCCAGGACCGCGTACCGCAGCCAGGGCACGAAGTCCGCGCTGCGGCCCAGCAGCACGTACGCCCACCAGCCCGTCACCGCCGACGCCGCCGCCAGCGCCAGGGCGGGCACGGTCCGGTCCCGCTCCCGCCACGCGGCGTCCGCGCCCATGCCCACCAGGGCGGCGACCGCCGGGGCCAGCGCCACCGTGTAGTACTGGTGGAAGATCCCGCCCATGTAGCTGAAGGTCAGGCCGGTGCAGAGCAGCCAGCCGCCCCACACCAGCAGTCCGGCGCGGGCCGTGTCGGTGCGCGGGGCCCGGCGGCCCGCCCACAGGCCGAGGGCGAGCAGCAGCAGGGCCGCGGGCACCAGCCAGGCGATCTGGCCGCCGATGTCGCCGTCGAACAGGCGGGTGACGCCGGTGCTGCCCCACATCCCGCCGCGGCCGCCGGGCGCGCCGGGCAGGTCCCCGCCGCGGAACCCGCCGCCGACGCTGCCGGTCTCGTTCCCCGTCAGCCGCCCGAAGCCGTTGTAGCCGAAGGTGAGCGACAGGAAGCTGTCGTCCTGGGAACCGCCCACGTACGGCCGCGACGAGGCCGGGAGCAGCTCGACGACCGCGACCCACCAGCCGCCCGCCGCCGTCATGGCCGCGCCCGCCAGCAGCAGCTGCCGCACCCGGCGCCACCACCCGGTCGGCGCGGTCGCCAGGTACACCAGGGCGAACGCGGGCAGCACCAGGAACGCCTGGAGCGTCTTGGTGAGGAAGGCGAGGCCCAGCAGCACCCCGGCGAGCACCAGCCAGCGGGTGGACGCCGCCTCCTGCGCCCGCTGCACCGCGTACGCGGCCAGGGCGAGCAGCAGCACCAGCAGCGCGTCGGGGTTGTTGAAGCGGAACATCAGCGCCGCGACCGGGGTGAGCGCCAGCACGGCGCCCGCCAGCAGGCCCGCCCGCGGCGAGGAGGTGCGCCGCACCGAGGCGTACACGGTGCCGACGGCCGCCACGCCCATCAGGGCCTGGGGGAGCAGCACGCTGAAGGAGCTCAGCCCGAGGAGGCGCGCGGACAGCGCCATCGGCCACAGGGCCAGGGGCGGCTTGTCGACGGTGATGAAGTTGGAGGCGTCCGAGGAGCCGAAGAAGAAGGCCTTCCAGCTGACGCTGCCGGCCTGGACGGCCGCCGAGTAGAAGGCGTTGGCCCACCCGGAGGCGCTGAGGTTTTCCACGTAGAGGGCGGCGGTGGCCGCGAGCAGGGCCAGCAGCGCCGGACGGGCCCAGGCCGGGTCCTCCGGGCGGCCGCGCCACAGCCGGGCGGGCAGGCCGCGCAGGCCCCGCGGCCCGTCCGCCGGGCCGGCCGCGCCCGGCGTGCCCGGCGCGGGCGGCCCCGCCGTCCGGTCCCGGGCCGTCCCCCCGGCCTGCGCCGTCCCCCCGTCCTCCGGGGCGTCGGGCAGCGGGGCCGGGGGCGCGACCAGCGGGACGGGGCCCGGCTGGGGCGGTGCGGGGTCGGGCAGGTGCGTCGTCATCGGTCGGTCCTCGTCGTGGTGGGGTGCGGGCGCCGGCACTGCGCCTCGCGGCCCCACGCTCCCGGCCGAATCTGAGGCGTTCATGAGACGCGGCTGTGAACCGGCTGTGTTCCGCGCCGACAGGGAGGCGGGGCCCGCCCCGCCCGGGCCGACGGGCACCGGACGGCGCCGGGAAGCATCCGGTTTGCTGATGCGAACAGGTTGCAATTAATGTCCCCGGGGCGGAACGATGGGCGGGTCGCGCACGGCCCCGCGCCCCCGCCCGGTACGGAAAGAGGTACGGACCCCCCATGACGACCAGCAGCGCACCCCCCGCAGCCGCCGCACCCCGCGCCGCCGGGCCGCGCGGCCGCCTCACCCGGGACGAGTGGACGCGCCTGGCCGGCATGGGCGGCTTCGTGCTCCTGCTCCACGTGGTCGGCTGGTTCACCCTGCTCGCGATCGTGGAGCCCCAGCACCACCGGGTCGGCGGGGCCGTCTTCGGCGCCGGCATGGGCCTCACCGCCTACACCCTCGGCATGCGGCACGCCTTCGACGCCGACCACATCGCCGCCATCGACAACACCACCCGCAAGCTGATGTCCGACGGGCAGCGCCCGCTCTCGGTCGGCTTCTGGTTCTCGCTCGGGCACTCCTCCGTCGTCTTCGGCCTCTGCGCGCTGCTCGCCCTCGGCGTGCGCACCCTGGCCGGCCAGGTCGAGGACGACGGCTCCGCCCTCCAGCGCACCACCGGCCTGATCGGCACCACCGTCTCCGGCGTCTTCCTGATGCTGCTCGCCCTGGTCAACCTGGGCGTGCTGGGGGGCATCCTCAAGGTCTTCCGCCGCATGCGCTCCGGCGACTACGACGAGGCCGAGCTGGAGGCCCACCTGGAGAGGCGGGGCCTGATGAACCGCATCCTGGGCCGGGTCACCCGCACCGTCTCCAAGCCGTGGCACATGTACCCGGTGGGCCTGCTCTTCGGCCTGGGCTTCGACACCGCCACCGAGGTGTCGCTGCTGGTGCTGGCCGGCGGCGCGGCCGCCTTCCAGCTGCCCTGGTACGCCCTGCTGACCCTGCCGGTGCTCTTCGCCGCGGGGATGAGCCTGCTCGACACGATCGACGGCTCGTTCATGAACTTCGCCTACGAGTGGGCCTTCTCCCAGCCGGTCCGCAAGGTCTACTACAACCTCACCGTCACCGGGCTGTCGGTCGCCGTCGCCTTCGTCGTCGGCGGTATCGAGCTGACCGGCCTGGTCGCGGAGAAGACCGGGGCCACCGGCGGCCCGCTCGGCTGGATCGGCGGCCTCGACCTCAACCAGGTGGGCTACGCGATCGTCGGCCTGTTCGTCCTGACCTGGCTGGTGGCGCTGGCCGTCTGGCGGTTCGGCCGGATCGAGGAGAAGTGGTCCGCCGGACTGCGCGGGGGAGCCCCCGAGGAGGCCTGACGCCCGTCCGGGCCCGGGCGCACCCCCGGCCCCGGTCCCGGCCCGTCACGGCCCGGTCGCACTCCCGCGGCCGGGCCGCCGAGCTCCCCGAGCCCCCGTCCTCCCCGTGCGCGCCCCCCACCGCTCCGTGCACGCCCCGTTGACCCCCGCGGCACCCGGTCGGGATGCTGGGGCGGAGGCGTCCGGGGGCGCCCGGCGGGGTGCGCGACGCCCCGCCGCACACGGCATGAGGGGGACATGCGGTGGGATCTTCGACGGGTGTGCGGACGGTCGCCGCGGCGGCCGCGGTGCTGCTTCTGGCGGCGGGGTGCGAGTCCGGCGGGAGCCGCGCCCCGGAGGGGTCCTCCGCGCCCGCGGCCGCGGCGTCCGCCCCGGCCGCGTCCGCGCCGGACCCGGCACCGAGCCCGGAGCCCGTCCCGTACGGCCGCACCCTGGCCGGGCTGGTCGACCCGGTGGGGAGGGCCCTGGAGCGGGCGGCCGCCGCCCGCAGCACCGGGGCCCTGGACGGCCGGCTCGACGACGCCCGCCGGGCCGCCTCCGACGCCGCCCGGGGACTGGACGCCGCCGTGCCGCCCGCGGACGCGGCGCAGCCGCACCGCGACCTGGCGGCGGCCCTCGACCGGCTCGCCGGCGACATCGACGCGGTCCGCTCCGGCATGGGCGCCGGCCGCTACTGCACCGCCTCCGCCGCCCTGGCCGGCCTCGGTGCCTCCGCGGGGCTGCGCGCCCTGCCGGGACCGCTGCGCCGGCTCGCCGACGCCGGCTACCGCACCTCCTACCGCCCGCCGCGCACCGGACCGGTCCGGGACCGGCGCCGGGCGACGGGCTCCTACGTCCGCAGCGGCAGCCGCACCGGCCGCGGCTCGCTCACGATCGAGAACGGCGGCGGCCGCGACGCCGTGGTCTCGCTGGCCAGGGGCGGGCGCACCGTCCACTCGGTCTACGTCCGCAGGGGCTCGACCTTCAAGGTGCGCGGCGTGCGGGACGGCACGTACGCCGTCTACTTCACCAGCGGCCGGGACTGGGACGGCTCCGCCAGGCGCTTCACGCGGGACTGCGGCTTCAGCAGGTTCGACGACACGATGCGGTTCGCCACCGTCACGACGGCCACGCAGATCCGCTGGACCACCTGGCGGCTCACCCTGCAGCCGGTGGCCGGGGGCAACGCCCGCACCACCGGCCTGGACGCGCGCTCCTTCCCGACCCCGTGAGCCGGGGCCGCCGCCCGTCCGGCCGCGGGGCCGGACGGAGGCGCGCGGCCGGGAGGGACCCGGGGGCGGGAAGGGGCCCGGGGGCGGGAAGGGGCCCGGCGCCGGACCTCAGCCGACGTTCAGCGCGGCGTCGTCCACCACGAACGACGTCTGCAGGCTGGAGTCCTCGGTGCCGGTGAACCTCAGGGTGACGGTTTGCCCGGCGTACGCGGACAGGTCGAAGCTCCTCACCGTGTAGCCGGAGGCGGCGTTCGCGTTGGAGTAGGTCGCCAGGGTGGAGAGCACCGTGCCGGAGCCGTTGACCACCTGCACCTTGAGGGTGTCGTAGGCCGTGGAGCCGGTCTCCGCCGTGTCGACGTGCAGGCCGAAGGAGAAGGAGGCCGAGGTGCAGCCCGCGGGCACCGACACGGTCTGCGCGAGGGTGTCGGTGGTGGCGCTGCCGTACCCGTCCAGCCAGGCGTCCCAGCTGCCGGTGCGGGCGGGCTCGCTGCTGCTGCTGCTGCTGACGATCGCGGTGCTGCTCGCCGTCCAGGGCGCGGCGGTGCCGGTCTCGAAGCCGGGGTTGCCGATCAGCTGGGCCGCCGTGCAGCCGCCGGTGCCGCCCCCGCCCGTGCCCGTGCCGGAGGCGCCGGAGAGCCACTCGGTGGCGTTGAGGGCGAGCGCGGCGTCGGTGCCGGCCGGGTCGTTCCACCCGTCGTAGAGGGTGTTGCCGGACTGGCCGGTGCCGTCGTCGACCGGCGAGCTGTCGCCCCACACCGCCACCCGGCCGCTGCCGAAGGTGCTGGTGGCGAAGAACGCCCCGGTGGTGCCGGAGGAGCTGTACCCGGTGCGCCAGAGCAGGCCCTTGACGGCGGGGTTGTCGGCCGGCTTGAGGGTGAAGGTGGTGCCGTTGCGCAGGATGCTGCCGGTGACGGTCCCGAAGGAGCCGTTGAGCACCGGGTCGGCGGTACCGGTGACGGCGCGCGGGTTGTCGGTGGTGATGTTGAGCAGGTCGACGGAGAAGCCGAAGGGGTCGGTGTTGTCGACGCCGTTGCTCGTCATCAGGTCGTTGATGACGGCGGGGGAGTCGTACCCGTCGTTGTTGCGGTCGCTCTGGTTGTGGTCCGAGATGAGGAAGAGCCCGCCGCCGTTCTGGACGAACTTCATCACGGCGGTCTTCTCGGCGCTGCTCAGCCGGATGTTGGGCTCCGGCAGGACGAAGGTGTCGAAGTTCGACAGGTCCAGGGCGTTGGAGGTGTTGCCGTAGGTGATGGTGGAGCCCGACGGGAGGGTCTTCAGGCTGTAGGCGCCGGTCTTCTGGAGCGCCACGCCCCAGGAGGAGAGCGCGCCGGTCCAGGAGGTCTCGCTGCCGGGGGAGGGGTTCTGCGCCAGCGGGTCGGGCTGGCTGGTGCTGATGATCCAGTCGGCGTTCCCGGCCGTCTCCGCCTTGCTGTTGTCGAACAGCACCCGGTGCCTGGTGGTCGTCGCGGCGGCCGCGGGGGTGGCTGTCGCGGGCAGCACGGTGCCCGCCAGGGCGGCGGCCAGGACGGTGGCCGCGCCGAGCGTCCGGCGGCGGGGGGTGGTGCGAGGGCCCGTCATCTTCGGTTCCTCCGAGGGGAGTGGATGGGGCGCGGGGGCACGCCCGCGAAGGAGTATCCGCGCGTAGACAAGCGGGCTGCCAGACCTCGGAGGTAAAGGTGTCTTGAACTGTTCATGCCCAAACGGTCAAGGGAGTGCCGTGCCCGGGCGGGCCGGCGCACCCGCCGGCCGGGGCCTCACGGCCGGTTCCACGGCCGGGAGTTCACGCGCGGGGCTTCACGGCCGGGGGTTCACGGGCGGTGGCGCAGCGGGTGGTCCGCCGGCACCTCCACCACGCAGACGTCGGTCCCGTCCGGGTCCCGGATCCACATCTCCACCAGCCCCCAGGGCTCGCGCAGCGGCTCCCGCACCACCGGCACCCCGCGCGCGGCCAGCTCCCGGTGCGCCGCCGCCACGTCGCCGACCTGCAGCCACAGCCGCGCCGCCGGGGAGGCGGGCGGCGCGCCGGGCTCCAGGCGTCCGGAGACCTCCAGGAACCCGCCGCCGAGGAAGAAGACCGTGCCCCGCTCCGGGCCGGTCCCGAACTCCCGGTACACCTCCAGCCCCAGGTCGTCGCGGTAGAAGGCGCGGGTGCGCTCCGGGTCGGCGGGGCGCAGCAGCACGCGGCTGCTCAGGACGTGGACCACGCCCACGAGCCTACGGTCCGCGGCGCCCGGGAAGGCGCAGCGGCGGCGTTGCGGAACACTGGAGTCCTGGAACGCCCGCGTCCCGGGGCGTCCGCAGCCCCGGAACGCCGCAGTCCCGCCCTCCGCCGCGCCCGCCAGGAGCACCCCGTGTCCTTCACCCTCGCCGACGCCGACGCCCTCGCCGAGCGCGCCCACCGCGGCCAGACCGACAAGATCGGCGAACCCTACGTCGCCCACGTCCGCGCGGTGGCCCACGGCGTGGCGCCCTTCGGCACCGGACTGGCCATGGCCGGACTGCTGCACGACACCCTGGAGGACACCGACCTCACGGCGGACGACCTGCTGGCCGCGGGCGTCCCGTCCGCGGTCGTCGCCCTCGTGGAGCGGCTCACCCACGACCCGGCCGTCCCCTACGAGGAGATGGTCCGCCGGGTCGCGGGCGACTACGCCGCCGCTCTGGTGAAGATCGCCGACAACGCCCACAACGCGCTGGCCGAGCGCGCCGGCCGGCTGTCCCGCGAACGGCGCGAGCAGCTGGCCGCCAAGTACGGGCGGGCCCGGGAGATCCTGTGGCACGCGGTGCCCCGCGCCGACGTCGAGGCGGTCGTCCGCCGTGTCAACCCGGCGCTGCTCGGGGAGGGCGCGGGGGACGCCGCAGCCCGCTGACCGGTCCGGCCGCCGGACCCGCGCGGCACCGCCCGGACCAGCACCGCCCGGACCCCGCACCGCCCGGGCGGCTCAGGGCAGCAGCCCCGTGCGGCGGGCGGCGACCACGGCCCCCAGCCGGGTGTGGGCGTCCAGCTTCCGCATGACCGACCGCAGGTAGCTCTTCACGGTCTCGGGCCGCACCCCGAGCGCCCGCGCCGCGTCCGCGTTGGTGGCGCCCGCCGCGACCTGGGCCAGCACGTCCAGCTCGCGCGGCGACAGCGGCGGCCGCGGTGCCGCCTTCCCCGCGGCCGGCACCCGCGGCGGGGGCGCGGTCCCCGCGCCGTCCCGCAGCGGCCCCCCGGGCCCCCCGGGCCCGCGGGACCCGCCGGGCCCCCCGGACGCACCCGCCAGCCGCGCGCACACCGCGTGCAGCCGCTCCCGCAGCCGCGGGTCGGCCACCTCCTGCGCCAGCAGCCGCAGCTCCCCGTGGGCGGCCCTGACCCCCTCCCACGCGGCCGCGCCCCGCCGCGCCGCCGCGTCCCCGCCCGCCCCCGGCCCGGACCCGCGCGCCGCCCCCGCGGCCTCCCGCTCGGCCCGGCGCCGCGCGTCCCCCACCGCCAGCGCCTGCTCCAGCTCCCGCGCCGCGCCCACCGCCGCGTCCAGGCTCCGGTCGCCCAGGGCCAGCGGCTCCCGCAGCGCCCCGTACAGCACCGCCCGGACGCTGCGCCGCACCACGACCGGGACGGCCAGCACCGAGCACAGGCCCTCGGCGGCCACCGCGCCGTCGTACTCGTGGCTGATGGTGCGTGCGGTGCGGTAGTCGGAGACCGCCTGCGGCCGCGTCAGCGCCGCCGCCTTGCCGCCCAGCCCGGTGCCGGACGCCACCGACAGCCCGCGCAGCGCCTCCGTCGTGTGGCCGGAGAGCTCCACGATCCGCAGCCGCCCCCCGCCGGCCGCCACGGCGGCGAAGGCCACCGGCAGCCCGCCGGCCCGCCTCAGCCCCAGCAGCGCGGTGCGCAGCTCCGCCGCGTCCTCCATCGGTGCCCTCTCCGGCCGCCACCCCCGTCCGGGGGTGGCGGGACCCCTGTCGCACGCTCCACGATGCACGGTAACCGGGCGATGATCTGGAGGGAACATGACGGCGACGAACGGTGCGGACGCCTTCCGCGAGGCGCGGGACCTCCTCCTCGCGCACCGGGAGGACTGGGCCGCCGCCCACCGGGAGTTCCGCTGGCCCCGCCCCCAGGCCTTCAACTGGGCGCTGGACTGGTTCGACGTGGTGGCGCGCGGCAACGACCGCACCGCGCTGTGGATCGTCGAGGAGGACGGCTCCGAGGCGCGGTACTCCTTCGCGGAGATGTCCGCCCGCTCCGACCGGGTCGCCCACTGGCTCGCCGACCGCGGCGTGGGCCCCGGCGACCGGATCCTGCTCATGCTCGGCAACCAGGTCGAGCTGTGGGAGACCCTGCTCGCCGCGATGAAGCTGCGCGCCGTCGTCGTCCCCGCCACCCCCCTGCTCGGCCCGGCCGACCTGCGCGACCGCGTCGGGCGCGGCGGCTGCCGCTTCGTGGTCGCCCGCACGGAGGACGCGGCGAGGTTCGCGGACGTCCCCGGCGACTGGACCGGCGTCGCCGTCGGCGCGCCCGCCGACGGCTGGCTGCGGTACGCGGAGGCGTACACCGCCCCCGCCGGCTTCACCCCCACCGCCCCCACCGGGGCCGACGAGACCCTGCTGCTCTACTTCACCTCCGGCACCACCGCCCGCCCGAAGCTGGTCGAGCACACCCACACCTCGTACCCGGTGGGCCATCTGTCGACCATGTACTGGCTCGGGCTGCGGCCCGGCGACGTGCACCTCAACATCTCCTCGCCGGGCTGGGCCAAGCACGCCTGGAGCAACGTCTTCGCGCCGTGGAACGCCGAGGCGACCGTCTTCGTGCACAACTACACGCGCTTCGACGCCGACCGGCTGCTCGACGAGATGGGGCGGTGCGGCGTCACCAGCTTCTGCGCCCCGCCCACGGTGTGGCGGATGCTCGTCCAGGCCGACCTCGGCCGCCTGGCGACCCCGCCGCGCAGCGCCGCCGCGGCGGGCGAGCCGCTCAACCCCGAGGTGATCGAGGCGGTGCGCCGCGCCTGGGGCGTCACCGTCCGGGACGGCTTCGGCCAGACCGAGACCACCGTGCAGATCGCCAACACCCCCGGCCAGCCGCTCAAGCCGGGCTCCATGGGCCGCCCGGTGCCCGGCTTCGCCGTCGTCCTGCTCGACCCGGTCACCGGGGAGCCCGGCGACGAGGGCGAGATCTGCCTCGACCTCACCGCCGAGCGCCCGGTCGGCCTGATGGCCGGCTACCACGGCGACCCGGAGCGCACCGCCGAGGTCATGGCGGGCGGCTACTACCGCACCGGCGACATCGGCTCCCGCGACGCGGACGGCCACCTCACCTACGTCGGCCGGGCCGACGACGTCTTCAAGGCGTCCGACTACCGCATCTCCCCGTTCGAGCTGGAGAGCGCCCTGCTGGAGCACCCGGCGGTGGCCGAGGCCGCCGTCGTCCCGGCCCCCGACGCGGTGCGGCTCGCCGTGCCCAAGGCGTACGTCGTCCTCGCGGCCGGCTGGGAGCCCGGGCCGGAGACCGCGAAGGCGCTCTTCGCCCACTCCCGGGAGGTGCTCGCCCCCTACAAGCGGGTGCGCCGGCTGGAGTTCTCCGAGCTGCCCAGGACCGTCTCCGGCAAGATCCGCCGGACCGACCTGCGCGGCCGCGAGGAGCAGGGCCTGGGCGCCGCCGCCGAGTACCGCGAGGAGGACTTCCGGTGACGGCCCCCCGGCCCTCCCTCGCCGCCGGCCCCACCGACGTCCCGCTCCTCGACGAGACCATCGGCGCGAACCTCGCCCGCGCGGTCGCCGCCCACCCCGGCCGCGAGGCGCTGGTCGACGTGGCGAGCGGCCGCCGCTGGACGTACGCCGCCTTCGGCCGGGCCGTGGAGCAGGTCGCCCTCGGACTGCTGGCCCGGGGCGTCGCCGCGGGGGACCGGGTCGGCATCTGGGCCGTCAACCGCCCCGAGTGGGTGCTGGTCCAGTACGCCACCGCCCGCGTCGGCGCCGTCATGGTGACCGTCAACCCCGCCTACCGGGTGCACGAGCTGGAGTACGTCCTCAACCAGTCCGGCGTGAGCCTGCTCTTCACCCAGACCGCCCACCGCGGCAGCGCCTACCGCGGGATGGTCGAGGAGGTCCGGCCGCGCCGCCCCGCCCTGCGCGGCGCCGTCATGGTCGACGACGCCTACCGCGGGATGGTCGAGGAGGTCCGGCCGCGCCGCCCCGCCCTGCGCGGCGCCGTCATGGTCGACGACGCCTCCTGGCAGGGCCTGCTCGACGACGGCGCGGGCGTGGACCCGACGGCCCTCGCCGCCCGGGAGGCCGGGCTGGACTGCGACGACCCGGTCAACATCCAGTACACCTCGGGCACGACCGGCTTCCCCAAGGGCGCCACCCTCTCGCACCGCAACATCCTCAACAACGGCTTCTGGGTGGGGGAGCTGCTCGGGTACACCGAGCAGGACCGGATCTGCGTGCCCGTGCCGTTCCACCACTGCTTCGGCATGGTCATGGGCAACCTCGCGGCCACCAGCCACGGCGCCTGCGTCGTGGTCCCCGCGCCCGCCTTCGACCCGGCCGCCACGCTGCGCGCGGTCGCGTCCGAGCGCTGCACCTCGCTCTACGGCGTGCCGACGATGTTCATCGCCGAGCTGAACCTGCCCGACTTCGCCGCGTACGACCTCACCTCGCTGCGCACCGGCGTCATGGCGGGCTCGCCCTGCCCGGTGGAGGTGATGAGGCGGGTCGTCGCCGACATGGACATGGGCGAGGTCGCGATCTGCTACGGCATGACGGAGACCTCCCCGGTCTCCCTGCAGACCCGCCGGGACGACGACCTGGAGCGCCGCACCGCCACCGTCGGCCGGGTGCTGCCGCACCTGGACGTCAGGGTGGCCGACCCGGCGACCGGTGCGACCGTGCCGCGCGGGGAGCCCGGGGAGCTGTGCACCCGCGGCTACTCGGTGATGCTCGGCTACTGGGACGACCCGGAGCGCACCGCCGAGGTCGTCGACGCCGACCGCTGGATGCACACCGGCGACCTGGCGGTGATGCGCGAGGACGGCTGCGTGGCGATCGTCGGCCGGATCAAGGACATGGTCATCAGGGGCGGGGAGAACGTCTACCCGCGCGAGGTGGAGGAGTTCCTGCACACCCACCCGGCGGTCGCGGACGTGCAGGTGGTGGGCGTGCCCGACGAGCGGTACGGCGAGGAGGTCTGCGCCGTCGTGGTGCTGCGCGACCCGGACGCGTCCCTGACCGCCGAGGACGTCGCCGACTTCTGCCGCGGCCGTCTCGCGCACTGCAAGGTCCCCCGGTACGTCCGGGTCGTCCGGGAGTTCCCGATGACGGTCAGCGGCAAGGTGCGCAAGGTGGAGCTGCGGGAACGGGCGGCCCGCGAGCTGGGGCTGCGGCGGACCGGGGCGGGGGAGGACCTCGGGCCGCGGTGAGGACACCCCGCGGCGGAGGACGGTGGCCGGACACCGTGCCTCCGCCGCGGGGGCGGCCGTCCGGCGGCCGTCAGTGGCGGATGTCCACCACGAGCCGGCCGGGGGACGCCAGCCGGTGCACGGTGAAGGCCGTCTTCCTGTCCAGGGCGACGCCGAAGGAGACGTACCCCTCGAAGTCGCCGGTGAAGGCGAAGCCCTTGACGCGGGTCAGGTGCAGCCTGACCAGCCGCGGGCCCCGGTAGACCGGGTCGCCGGCGCTGTTGTGCGCCACCGCCGGGTGCAGCACGATCTGCAGGAAGGTCCTCCCCGGCAGCGGGACCTTCTCCCCGGAGCCGTCGTAGCGCAGCTCGGAGACCCGCCGGACGGTCGCGCCCGGCAGCCTGCCCTTGACGTCGATGACGATGCGGTCGTAGGTGCGGTGCCCGGCGACGCGGGCGTCGACCACCTGGGACACCGCCGGGGCGGCGGCGGTCGTGCGGGGTGCCGCCGCGGAGGCGGGGGTGGCGACGGCGCCTGCCGCCGCGAGGAGGGTGCCTGCGGCGGCCAGGGCCGCCGTGCGGATCGGAAGAGGCATCGTGCGTCCCCCTTCGGGTGGTGGTGGGGACAGAACCTGTCTTACCGTCCAGGACGGCCGTCCGCCACCCGTGGTTGCGTTCGAACGCCCCTTGCCCCGGAGGCAAGAATTTTGCCCATCGGGCACGGAAGGTGTCCACTGGAGCCATGAGCAGGACCGACGCGCCCGACCCGGATCCGGACCCCGTGCCCGGTCCGCACCCAGGCCCGCACCCCGGCTCCGGACCCGCCGCCGACGCCCCTTCCGGCGCGGACGTGCCCGGCCTCGGTCCCCGGCTGCGTGAGGAGCGCCGCCGCAGCGGGCTGACCCTGGAGGCCGCCGCCGCCCGGGTCGGCCTCTCGCCCGCCCACCTCTCCCGCCTGGAGACCGGCCGCCGCCAGCCGTCGCTGCCCGTCATGCTGGGCCTCTCCCGAGCGTACGCGACCACCGTCGCCGAACTGCTGGGCGAGGAGCCGCCGCAGCAGGACCCCGTGGTCCGCGGCGGCCGCCCCGTCCCCGTCCGGACCGGCGGCTGGGGCTACGTGCGGGTCGGCTCCCCGGGCCGCGCCATGCAGGCCCTGCGGGTGCACGTGCCCCCGGCCCTCCAGGACGCGGTGGTGCGCGTCCATCCGGGTGAGGAGTGGCTGTACGTCACGGCGGGGCGGCTGCGCCTCACCCTCGGCGCCGCCGAGCACCTGCTCGACCCGGGCGACGCCGCCCACTTCGACTCGCTCACCCCGCACCGGCTGGCCGCCGACTCTTCGAGCGGTGCGGAGCTGCTCTTCGTCCACACCCTGCTGCAGAGTCCGCTGGGCGACCTCTGCACCGGACCCGCCGTCCACTGATGCCCCCGACCCGCCGGACCCCGGAGGCCCGGCCGCCCTCCCGGCGTACGAACCCCCGCAGTGCCCCGCGTCCCGGGGTGGCGGGAAGGAAGGAAGATCCCGACATGACCGCCGAGACCCGCCCCACCCCCGGCGCGGCCGGGGACCCCGACCGGCCCGCCCGCCGCCGCGCCTACCTGCGGGCGTTCATCTACGTCGGCGTGGTGCACCTCTTCGCCGCGCTGCTCTTCGCGATGTTCGCCCTCGGGGCCCGCTGACGCCCCGGACCGGCCCCGGGTCGCTAGGTTGGAGGGGCAAGAGATCCCCACCGTGAGAGAGGTGCCCATGGCGCAGCAGGTCCGAGGCGTGGTGGCCCGGGGCAAGGGCGAGCCGGTCTCCGTCGAGACGATCACCGTGCCGGACCCC
Source organism: Streptomyces sp. NPDC001380 (assembly GCF_042895785.1). Lineage (NCBI taxonomy): Bacteria > Bacillati > Actinomycetota > Actinomycetes > Kitasatosporales > Streptomycetaceae > Streptomyces > Streptomyces sp. NPDC001380. The sequence continues at coordinate 350,103 of NZ_JBIAWP010000002.1, forward strand.
GGGCCGGGCGAGGCGGTGGTGAAGGTCCAGGCGTGCGGCGTGTGCCACACCGACCTCCACTACCGCGAGGGCGGCATCAACGACGAGTTCCCCTTCCTGCTGGGCCACGAGGCGGCCGGCGTGGTCGAGTCGGTGGGGGAGGGGGTGACCGAGGTGGCCCCCGGCGACTTCGTCGTCCTCAACTGGCGTGCGGTGTGCGGCCAGTGCCGCGCCTGCCGACGCGGCCGGCCCTGGTACTGCTTCGACACCCACAACGCGAAGCAGCGGATGACGCTCGCGGACGGCACCGAGCTGTCGCCCGCGCTCGGCATCGGCGCCTTCGCCGAGAAGACCCTCGTCCACGCCGGCCAGTGCACCAAGGTCGACCCCGCCGCCTCCCCGGCCGCCGCGGGCCTGCTGGGCTGCGGCGTGATGGCGGGCCTGGGCGCCGCGATCAACACCGGCGCCGTCACCCGCGGCGACTCGGTCGCCGTCATCGGCTGCGGCGGCGTCGGCGGCGCCGCGCTGATGGGGTCCCGCCTCGCGGGCGCGTCCCGGATCATCGCGGTCGACGTGGACGACAGCAAGCTGGAGACGGCCCGGCGGCTCGGTGCCACCCACACCGTCAACTCCCGCACGGTGGCGGCGGACGGCGGCGACGTCGTCGAGGCGATCCGCGAGCTGACGGGCGGCAACGGCGCCGACGTCGTCATCGAGGCGGTGGGCCGGCCCGAGACCTACCGGCAGGCCTTCTACGCCCGCGACCTGGCGGGCACGGTCGTCCTCGTGGGCGTGCCGACGCCGGAGATGCAGCTGGAGCTGCCGCTGCTGGACGTCTTCGGCCGCGGCGGCGCCCTCACGTCGTCCTGGTACGGCGACTGCCTGCCCTCGCGGGACTTCCCGATGCTCGTCGACCTCTACCTCCAGGGCCGGCTCGACCTGGACGCGTTCGTCAGCGAGACCATCGCGCTGGACGGCGTCGAGGAGGCCTTCGAGAAGATGCACCGCGGCGAGGTGCTGCGCTCGGTGGTGCTGTTCTGATGGCCGCCCGCGTGGACCGCCTGGTCACCTCCGGCACCTTCTCCCTGGACGGCGGCACCTGGGAGGTGGACAACAACGTCTGGCTCGTCGGCGACGACAGCGAGGTGCTGGTCGTGGACGCCGCCCACGACGCCGACGCGATCGCGGCCGCCGTCGGGGACCGGCGGGTGGTGGCGATCGCCTGCACCCACGCCCACGACGACCACGTGGACGCGGCCCCGGCGCTCGCCGCCCGGACCGGGGCGCCGGTCCTGCTGCACCCCGACGACCTCCCGCTGTGGAGGCTCACCCACCCGGACCGGGCGCCGGACGGGGAGCTGGCGGACGGCCAGGTCCTCACCGTGGCGGGCACGGAGCTGACGGTGCTGCACACCCCCGGCCACGCCCCGGGCGCGGTCTGCCTGTACGCGCCGTCGCTGGGCACGGTCCTCACCGGCGACACGCTCTTCCAGGGCGGCCCGGGCGCCACCGGCCGGTCCTTCTCGGACTTCCCGACGATCATCGGCTCGATCCGGGAACGGCTGCTGACCCTGCCGCCGGAGACGGTGGTCCGCACCGGCCACGGCGACTCCACCACGGTCGGCGCGGAGGCCCCCCACCTCCAGGAGTGGATCGACCGGGGGCACTGACCGCCCGGTACGGCCGCCGCGGGCCCGGGTGCGTCCGGGAGACGCGCCCGGGCCCGCCGCGCCGCCCGCCTGAGTGGCCGCCCGGTCCCCGCGCCGGCCCCCCGGCTCCCGCGCCCCCCCGCCGGGCGGGGGTCCCGGGGCGGCCGGGTGCGTCCTGCCGCCGGACCCCTTGTCCGGGGCCGGGCGCTCCGGTTCCATGTGGGAGCGCTCCCAGGGGGCGCTCCCAGAGGGCGCCGCCCCGGCGCCCCGGGAGAGCCGGCGCCACCCGCCGAGACGAGGAAGCGGCATGCAGCAGAGCCCGCCCGGCCGCCCCCCGTTCATCCGCGCCTACCGGCCCGGCGACCGGGACGCCGTGTACGAGGTCTGCCTGCGCACCGCCGCGGCCGGCGGCGACGCCACCGGCCTGTACCGCGACCCCGACCTCCTGGGGGACAACTTCGCCGGCCCCTACCTGCACCTGGAGCCCGGGCTCGCCTTCGTCCTCGACGACGGCGGCGGCCGCGCGGTCGGCTACGTCCTCGGCACCTCCGACACCCCGGCCTTCGTCGAGGCGTTCCGCCGCTCCTGGCTGCCGCGCGTCGCCGACCGCCACCCCGCGCCGTCCGGCCCCCCGCGGGGCCCGGACGAGGAGATGGCGGCCCTGCTGCACCGGCCCGAGCGCCTGGTCGTCCCGGAGCTGCGGGACCACCCGGCCCACCTCCCCATCGACCTGCTGCCGTCCCACCAGCGCGCCGGCCACGGCCGCGCCCTGCTGCTCGCCTTCCTGGGTGCGGCCCGCCGGGCGGGTGCGGACCGGGTCCACCTCGGCATGCTCACCGAGAACACCGGGGCCCGCGCCTTCTACGACCGCCTCGGCTTCCGCGTCCTCGACGTGCCCGACCCCGGCCCCCTGACCTACCTGGGCCGGTCGACGGACCCGGAGGGCTGACCGGCCGCCGCCTCCCCCGTTCCGGCCCCCGCGGCCGGGCCGCGGCGCCCCGCACCCGTGCGACGGGAGCGGGGCGCCGCCGTGTGGCATCGTGGAGTGTGACCTGCGTCACGCGCGCCGTGCCGCGTGCCGCGCCGCAGTCCGCCGGGCGGAAGGCCTGTGCAGGTAGTTGAAAAGAGAACCAGGGGGGTCTACAGTGGGTTTAGTTGAAAGCTAAACCTTTGGAGGACGTCATGGGCCTGTTCAGCCGTACCAAGAGTGAGGCGCCCGCCGCCACCGCTCCCGCCGCTCCCGCCGCGAGCGACCTCTCCGCCCTGACCGGCGACTACACCATCGACCCGACCCACAGCAGCATCGGCTTCACCGTCCGCCACGCCATGGTCACCACCGTGCGCGGCGAGTTCGGCGAGTACGAGGGCAAGCTCCACCTCGACGGCTCCGACCCGTCCCGCTCCACCGCCGAGCTCACCATCAAGGTGGCCAGCATCGACACGAACCAGCAGCAGCGCGACGAGCACCTGCGGACCGGCGACTTCTTCGAGGCCGAGGCCTACCCGGAGATCACCTTCCGCAGCACCTCCGCCCAGCGCGTCGACGACGAGACCTACCGGATGACCGGTGACCTCACCATCAAGGCCACCACCCGCCCGGTCACCCTCGACCTGGTCTTCAACGGGTCCGCCACCGACCCCTACGGCAACCTCCGCGTCGGCTTCGAGGGCGGCACCACCGTCAACCGCAGCGAGTGGGGCCTGACCTACAACGCGGCCCTCGAGGGCGGCGGCGTGCTGATCAGCGACAAGGCGAAGCTGGTCCTCGACATCTCCGCGATCAAGGCGGCCTGACCCGCGCCGAACGCCGCACGCCGGGAGACCCGGCCCGGGACGCCCCGGGCCGGGCGCCCGTGTCAGCGGCCCGGGACCTCGACGCCGCCCTCGGCGCCGATCCGGTCGATCTCCGCCAGCTCCTCGTCCGAGAGGGCGGCCCCGTCCAGGGCTGAGAGGTTCTGCTCCAGCTGTTCCACGCTGCTCGCGCCGACCAGCACCGAGGTGACCCGGCGGTCGCGCAGCAGCCAGGTCAGCGCCAGCTGCGCCAGGGTCTGCCCGCGCTTCGCGGCCACCTCGTTCAGCGCCCGCAGCATGGCCAGCCGGCCGCCGGTCAGGGCGTCGGACTTCAGGAAGTGGCCCACCGACATCCGCGACCCGGCCGGCACGCCGTCCAGGTAGCGGTCCGTCAGCAGGCCCTGCGCCAGCGGCGAGAACGCGACCACGCCCGCGCCCGCCTCCTCCGAGCGCTCCAGCAGCCCGCCCTCGACGTCGCGGTTCAGCATCGAGTACGGGTGCTGGTTGACCAGCAGCGGCACGCCCATCCCCCGCAGGATCGCCGCGCCCTCCGCCATCCGCTCCGGGCTGTAGTTGGACAGGCCCGCGTAGAGCGCCTTGCCCTGCCGCACCGCGGTCGCCAGCGCCCCCATCGTCTCCTCGAGCGGGGTGTCCGGGTCGGGGCGGTGCGAGTAGAAGACGTCGACGTGGTCCAGGCCCGTGCGGGCCAGCGACTGGTCGAGGCTGGACAGCAGGTACTTGCGCGAGCCCCACTCGCCGTACGGGCCGGGCCACATGTCGAAGCCCGCCTTGGTGGCGACGAACATCTCGTCGCGGTACGGGCGGAAGTCCGCGGCGAAGTGGCGGCCGAAGTTCTCCTCGGCGGAGCCGTAGGGCGGGCCGTAGTTGTTGGCCAGGTCGAAGTGGGTGACGCCCAGGTCGAAGGCGCGGCGCAGCACGGCCCGCTGGGTCTCCAGCGGGGCGGTGTCGCCGAAGTTGTGCCACAGGCCGAGCGAGACGGCGGGCAGCAGGACGCCGCTGCGGCCGCTGCGGCGGTACCGCATGGAGTCGTAGCGGTCGTCGGCTGCGCGGTACGGGGGAGGGACGGTCATCGGCGGGTCTCTCTGCTCGCAGGGTGCGGATCTGCCCGGCTCACGTTACCCGCGGGGTCGAACGGGACCGAACGCGGCCGAACGGGTCCGCCCGGCCGGACGGGCGGCCCCGGACCCGCCGCCCCGCCGCCCGGGACGGGCCGCCCCGGACCGGCCCGCCGCCGCACCTGCGCAGGCCCCGTGGGGCCCTGCGGAGGCCCTGCGGGCCCCCGCGGCGGTCCCGCGGCTCAGGGCAGGAGGTCGAGGTCGGCCGCCCGCGCCTCGACGGCCGCGGCCTCGGCGTGCAGCGCCCGGCGGCGCCGGACGAGCACCGCGCAGGACGCGGCCGCCGCGGCGGCCACCGCCGCCACGCCCGCGGCGGGCCCGCAGAGCCGGTCGCCGAGCAGCCGGTCCAGCGAGTAGCGGCCCGGCCCGGTCAGGGCCAGCGCGCCCGACGCCACGCCCAGGACCAGCGGGTGCTCCAGGCCGCCGTTGCCGGCGAAGAACCCGTGCGGGGCGTGCACGGCCGCCGCCGCCGCCATGGTGCCCAGGCCCGCCGCTCCCGCTGCGGGGGTCGCCAGGCCCAGGAGCATCAGCGTGCCGCCCCCTGCCTCGCCGACGCCCGCGGCGACGGCGTTCGCACGGCCCGGGCGGAAGCCCATGTGGTCCATGGCCCCGGCCATGCCGTCGAGGCCGGGCCCGTCCAGCCAGCCGAAGAGCTTCTGCACGCCGTGGGCGACGAGGGAGCCGCCGACGGCGCCCCGCAGGACGAGCAGGCCCACGTCTCGGGTGTACGCACAGGTCATGTCCGCCTCCAGGCCAGCGGCAGCAGGGACACCCCCGTTCGCACCGTAACCCGGGCGGCCGCCCGCCGCCCCCGGAGCCCGCCCGCCGCCCCCGGAGCCCGGCCTCCGCCCCCGCGCCCGTCCGCGGGCCGTCCCGCGGCCGGGGCCCGGCCGGTCTCAGCCGAAGCGGTGCGCCTCGACCTCGGCGAGGTACGCGGCCCGCGCCGGCTCGTCGAGGAACGCCGCCCGGAAGGAGTTGGCCGCGAGCATGCGCCGCTGCTCCTCGCCGAGGCCGAGCGCCGCGGTCACGGCCCGGAAGTTGTCCTCGACGTACCCGCCGAAGTAGGAGGGGTCGTCGGAGTTGACCGTCACCAGCAGGCCCGCGTCGAGCATCCGCGGCAGCGGGTGGTCCTCGAGCCGGTCCACGCACCGCAGCCGCACGTTCGAGAGCGGGCAGACGGTCAGCGGCACCTGCTCCCGGCGCAGCCGCTCCACCAGCTTCCCGTCCTCCAGGCTGCGGATGCCGTGGTCGATCCGCTCCACGCCCAGCAGGTCCAGGGCCTCCCAGACGTACTCCGGCGGCCCCTCCTCGCCCGCGTGCGCCACGCACCGCAGCCCCGCCTCGCGGGCGAGCGCGAAGACCTCCTGGAACTTCGCGGGCGGGTTGCCGGCCTCGGCCGAGTCCAGGCCCACGGCGGTGATCAGGGTGCCGAAGTACGGCCGGGCGCTCTCCAGGGTCTCCAGGGCGGACTGCACCGACAGGTCGCGCAGGAAGGAGAGGATGAGCCGGGTGCTGATCCCGTGGCGCTCCCCGGCGGCGTCCAGCGCCCGGCCGAGGCCGGCCACCACGGTGTGGATGTCGACGCCGCGCGCGGTGTGCGCCTGCGGGTCGAAGAAGATCTCCGCGTGCCGCACGCCCTGGCGGGCCGCACGGGCCAGGTACGCGTCGGCGAGGTCGGTGAAGTCCTGCTCGGTGCGGAGCACCGCCGTGAGCGCGTAGTAGAGGTCGAGGAAGGACTGCAGGTCGCGGAAGGAGTACGCGGCGCGCAGCTCGTCGGCGGAGCGGTAGGGCAGCTCCACCCCGTTGCGGGCGGCGAGGGCCAGGGCCAGCTCGGGTTCGAGGGTGCCCTCGATGTGGAGGTGCAGCTCGGCCTTGGGCAGCGGGGTGGTCATCGACGTCCTTCTGCGTGTCGTGCGGTGCGGGGTCGCACCACGGTAACCGCTTCCGGTGTCCGGTTGGGGCCGTCCGCCGGGAATGCGCGGCCGTATCCCGTTGTCGTCCCCTTCGGCACCCCGCGCCAGGCCCCGGTGCCGCCCGGAGGCCGCCGGAGGTGATGCCGCTCACAGGCCCGCAGGCGTCAACGAAGCGCGGTAGTTGGTGCGGCGGGCCGCCGCACGCGCTCGCCGGACCCGGTCGGGCCGCCGTCCGGGAGGGATCGGGCGCCACCGCGCCGACGGGGCCCGCCGTCCCGCGTCGTGGCAGGTCAGAGGGGGAAATGTGGAGGCCGGGGGATTTCCGGTGCTGACGTTTGAGCATCCGGGAGGGCGGGTAACCCGCGCCGCCCTCCGATCCGGCCGCGGACGCCCCGTCTACGATCCGCGGCCGTAGCAACGCATCTTGGCCGGTCCGGCGGCCGGGGCTAAGACTGTGGCCGTCGCTAGGCGCCCTGCCCGCCGAACCGCCCGGACTCCCGGGGGTCGGAAGGCGGGGCGTTCCCGTCCCGGCACCAACCCGAAACCGGGTGCCCACGGTCCCGGCGCCACCCCCGCACCCGCGGCCCCGAGCCGCCGTGCGGTCGTGCGCACCGGGCCCGAGCCAACCGATTGAGGTCTTCCCACATGCGTCTTCCCTCCGTGACCGGCCTGCGCCGGAGTACCGCCCTCGCCGCCACCGCCGCGGGCCTGGCCTCCGCCGCGGCCCTGGCCGCGCCGGCGAGCGCCTCGGCGGCCACCCCGGCCCCCGCCTCGGCGCACCAGGCCCATGTGGCGCACCAGGCCCACCTGCACCACCTGCACGTGCTGCACATCGCGCACGCCAACACCGCCGCCCGCGAGGCCGCCAACACCGCCGCCCGCGCCGAGCAGGCCCGCCTGCACCGCCTGCACATCGCCCACCTGAACACCCAGGCGCGCGTCGCGGCCCACGAGGCCGCCCAGGCCGCCTCCCGCTCCGCGGAGCGCTCCGTCCTCGCGCCGGTCACCGACACCAGCCCGAGCGGCGTGCGCGCCCTCGCCCGCACCATGGTCCCCGCCGACCAGTGGGCCGCCTTCGACGCCATCGTCACGCACGAGAGCGACTGGAACTTCCGGGCCACCAACGCCTCCTCCGGCGCCTACGGCCTGGTCCAGGCCCTGCCCGGCTCGAAGATGGCCTCCGTCGCCTCCGACTGGCGGACCAACCCGGCCACCCAGATCCGCTGGGGTCTCGCCTACATGAACGAGCGCTACGGCAGCCCGAACGCCGCCTGGGCCTTCTGGCAGACCCACCACTGGTACTGACCGGCCCCCGGCCCGTCCGGCCCCGGACGGCCCGCCCCCCAGCGGCTGCGCCCCGCCCCCGTCGTCGTCCGACGGGGGCGGGGCGCAGCCGTGCGCCGCACCGCGGCGCCGCTCAGCCGACGGGCTCCAGGGTGCCCGTGTGCAGCTCGCCCACCCGGCCGCCCGCGCCCTCGTACGTCCAGAAGACGCGCACGGTGAGGGCGGAGAGGTCCATCACGTGGCTGACGGTGAGGCCGCTGCGCTCGGTCCAGTTCACGAAGTACAGCTGCGGCCCGACCTCCGCGACGTGCAGCGCCACGTCGTCCCACTGGCCCGCCGACTCGCCCAGCCCCTCCCAGCGGAGGCGCCCGCCGTCGGCGGAGTAGGTGTTGCGGAACTCCGCCCCGTTGTCGACGCGGAAGAGGAAGGTCCGGCCGGCGAAGGCCGGGGGCGGTGCGCTGTCGCTCATGGTGCTGCGGCTCCCGGATAGGCGGCGGACGGCGTCCGGCCGCCCCCGGCGACGATATCGCGGCCGTCCGGAGCGACCGGGCCGCGGCCCCGTCGCGGCCGTCCGGCGGAACCGGGCCGCGGCCCCGTCCGTCTCCTGTCGGGAGGAACCGCGGAGCCCCGCCGATCGGCGGGGGTGCTGTCCGCCTCCGCGGCGACGGACCCTCCCCCGGGCCGGGTGAAGCTGGTCCGGAGCACCGGCGGCGCACCGCCGCCGGTCCGAGCGCCGGGGGGACCCGCATGGACGACGGAGTGGACCGAGCATGGGACTGACGGGCCAGGGACTGCTGGTGCTCCTCGCGGTCGTGGCCGCGGGCTGCGTGGCGGCGACGGTCTGGGTGTGGCCGCGCCTGGCGAGGCGGCACTGGACCGCCGTGCTCGGCCGGCTCGGCACCCTGGTCGCCACCCAGCTGGCCGCCCTCGCGGCGCTGGGTGTGGCGGGCAACGACTACTTCGGCTTCTACGCCTCCTGGGACGACCTGCTGGGCACCGGCGGCGGGCAGCCGGTCGCGGTCCAGGACCACTTCCGGGCGGCGGCGGGCGGGCGTCCCCAGGACCCGTCCGGCACCGCCACCGGTGTCGACCACCTCGGCACGCTCCCCGCGGGGGGCCCCGGCGGCCCCCGGCAGTCGGGCCTGCTCGAGCACGTCCGGATCTCCGGCGGCGCCTCCGGCATCTCCAGCGACGGCTACGTCTACCTGCCGCCGCAGTACTTCCGGCCCCAGGAGGCGCACCGCCGGCTGCCGGCCGCCGTGGTGCTCACCGGCTACCCGGGGGACGCCCGCAACCTCGTCACCCGGCTGGACTACCCGGGCACCGAGCTCCGCGAGGTGCAGGCGGGCCGGATGCGGCCGACGGTCCTGGTGATGCTGCGGCCGACCGTCGCGCCGCCGCGCGACACCGAGTGCGTGGACGTGCCGGGCGGCCCGCAGGCCGAGACCTACTTCACGCGGGACGTCCCGAGGGCCGTCGCCGCCGCCTACCGGGTGGCGTCCGGGCCGCGGTCCTGGGGCGTCATCGGGGACTCCACCGGCGGCTACTGCGCCCTCTCCCTCACCCTGCGCCACCCGGACGCCTACGGGGCGGCGGTCTCGCTCTCCGGCTACTATCGCGCCGCCCACGACCCGACCACCGGCGACCTCTTCCACGGCAGCGCCCGGCTGCACCAGGGGCACGACCTGATGTGGCGGCTCAGGCACCTGCCCGCGCCCGACGTGCCCGTGCTCGTCACCACCAGCCGCCAGGGCGAGGCGGACTACCGGGCCACCCGGGCGTTCATCGCGGCCGCCCGGCCCCCGCTGCGGGTCTCCTCGATCACCCTGCCCAGCGGCGGCCACAACTTCCACACCTGGAAGCTGGAGATCCCGGTGGCACTGCCCTGGCTCGCCGAGCACCTCCGGGGCGACTGACCGGGGCGACTGACCGGGATGATTGACCGGGGCGCCGACGGGGGCGCCGACGGGGGCGACCGGCCGGGGAGGCCGGCGGTGCGGCCGCCGGGGCCGGTGCGGGGGCGGCCGCCCCCGCGCCCGCGGGTGACGCCCGCTCAACAGAGTGTTGAAGTCGGGGCCGGGGCGAACTAGCCTCACCGGTGCAGCAGGAGCCGTCCGCGCAGCACCGCATCCGAGGAGCCTCCCGACATGGCAGCAGCCCCGGTCGTCACCGTCTCCGGCCCCCCGGTCGAGCGCTCCGCGGAGGTGCTCACCCCCGACGCGCTCGCGTTCGTCGCCGGGCTCCACCGCGCCTTCGACCCCCGGCGGCGGGAGCTGCTCGCCCTGCGCCGCGAGCGCCGCGCGGAGATCGCCCGCACCGGGCGGCTGGACTTCCTGCCCGGGACCGCCGACGTGCGGGCGGGGGAGTGGCGGGTCGCCGGCGCCCCGCCCGCCCTCCAGGACCGCCGGGTCGAGATCACCGGCCCCACCGACCGCCGGATGACCGTCAACGCCCTCAACTCCGGTGCCCGCGTCTGGCTCGCCGACTTCGAGGACGCCACCGCCCCCACCTGGTCCAACCTCGTCTCCGGACAGCTCAACCTCATCGACGCCTTCGAGCGCCGCATCGACTTCACCGCGCCCGGGGGCAAGGCGTACGCGCTGCGGCCCGACGCCGAGCTGGCCACCGTCGTGGTCCGCCCCCGCGGCTGGCACCTCGACGAGCGGCACCTCCTCGTGGACGGGGAGCCCGTGGCGGGCGCCCTGGCCGACTTCGGCCTGTACTTCTTCCACAACGCCGCCCGCCTCACCGCCCGCGGCCCGGCGGACCCCAACTCCGGCCCCTACTTCTACCTGCCGAAGACGGAGGGCCACCTGGAGGCCCGGCTGTGGAACGACGTCTTCGTCCACGCCCAGGACGCCCTCGGCATCCCGCGCGGCACCGTGCGCGCCACCGTCCTCATCGAGACGGTCACCGCGGCCTTCGAGATGGACGAGATCCTGTACGAGCTGCGCGAGCACGCCGCCGGGCTCAACGCGGGCCGCTGGGACTACCTGTTCTCCGTCATCAAGAACTTCCGCGACGCCGGCGAGCGGTTCGTGCTGCCCGACCGCAACGCCGTCACCATGGACGCCCCCTTCATGCGCGCCTACACCCGCCTGCTGGTGCGCACCTGCCACCGCCGCGGCGCCCACGCCATCGGCGGCATGGCCGCGTTCATCCCCTCGCGCCGCGACCCGGCCGTCAACGAGGCCGCCCTCGCCAAGGTCCGGGCCGACAAGGACCGGGAGGCCGCGGGCGGCTTCGACGGCTCGTGGGTCGCCCACCCCGACCTGGTGCCGGTCTGCCGCGACGCCTTCGACGCCGTGCTGGGCGGGGCGCCGCACCAGAAGCAGCGGATCCCGGAGGGCGGGGTCACCGCCGCGGACCTGCTGGACGTGGCCGCGACCGGCGGCGGCCGCACCGCCGCCGGCCTGCGCAACGCGGTCGCGGTCGGCCTGCGCTACACCGAGGCGTGGCTGCGGGGCCAGGGCGCGGTGGCGATCTTCAACCTCATGGAGGACGCCGCGACCGCCGAGATCTCCCGCTCCCAGGTCTGGCAGTGGATCCGCAACGGCGTGGTGCTCGACACCGGCGAGAAGGTCGAGGCGGAGCTGGTGCGCCGCCTGGCCGCCGAGGAGCTGGCCGGCCTGCGGGCGGAGCTGGGGGAGGAGGCGTACGCCGCCGGTCGCTGGGAGGAGGCCCGGGCGCTCTTCGAGCAGGTCGCCCTGGCCGAGGACTTCGCCGAGTTCCTCACCCTGCCCGGGTACGCCCTGCTGGACTGAGCCGCCGGCCCGCAGCCGGGCGGGGGCGGCGGGTCCGGGCGGGGGCGCGCCGCGCCCCCGCCCGGCGGCTCAGCGCGACGGGTCGAGCAGCAGCTTGCCGACGGTGCGGCGGGCCCGCAGGTCCTCGTGGGCGCGGGCCGCCTCGGTGAGCCCGTACACGCCGCCGACCCGGGGCTCCAGCAGCCCGTCCGCGGTCATCCGCATCAGCTCCGCCATCGGCTCGGCGTACATCCCGGGCCGCCCGAGGCAGTGCATCAGCCAGAAGCCGACCACGGCCCGGGAGCGGGCCATGAGCTGCGCGGCCTGCACCGGGGTCGGCGGGGTCCGGGACGCCATCCCGTACGCCACCAGCCGCCCGAACGGCGCCAGTGCCTCCAGCGAGGCGTCGAAGACCGGACCGCCGGTCATCTCCAGCACCACGTCGACCCGGTGGCCGCCGTTGGCCTCGACCAGGCGCTCCTTCAGGCCCTCGGGGGAGGGGTCCACGGCGGCGTCGGCGCCCAGCTCCAGGGCCAGCTTCCGCTTCTCCTCGGAGGAGGCGGTCGCGATGACGCGGCCCGCGCCGAAGTGCCTGGCCAGCTGCACGGCGAGGGAGCCGGTGCCGCCCGCCGCGGCGTGGACGACCACGGACTCGCCCGGGGCGAGCCGGGCGGAGGTGCGCAGCAGGTGCCAGGCGGTGAGGCCCTGCACGACCAGGGCGAGGGCCTGGCCGTCGGTGACGCCGTCCGGCACCTCGTGGGCCAGGGCCTCCTGCACCGCCGCCCTCTGGGCGTAGCCGCCGTGGTCGGTGAGCGCGACCAGCCGCCGCCCGTCGGCGGTGCGGCCGACGACCTCGGCGCCGGGCACCAGCGGGAGGATGGTCCGGGAGAGGTAGGAGTCCTCGACGGCGTGGGTGTCGGCGTAGTTGACGCCCGCCGCCGACACCTCCAGCAGCACCTGTCCGGGGCCCGCCTGCGGGTCCGGCAGGTCGACCGCCCGCAGCACCTCGGGCCCGCCGAACTCGGTGATCTGTATCGCGCGCACCGCGACTCCCTCCATGCGTGGCACCGGCCGGACGCACGTGTTACCGACCAGTCGGTATGTCGCCGCGAGCCTACCCGTCCCGGGCCGTCCGCCCAAGGGCGGTGCGGCGCGCGGCTGCGGGCCCGCAGCCCCGCGCCCCCGGATGCCGTCCGCATGCTGATATGCAATTCTCACTGCATGGGATGCGGCCCTATCGTCGGAGCGGCCGCGCCCGCCCCGACGAAGGTGGACCCATGACGTCACGCGCCGTCTACACCCACGGATTCCACGCCAGCGTGCTGCGCTCCCACACCTGGCGCACCGCCGAGAACTCCGCCGGGTACCTGCTGCCGCACCTCGCCCCCGGCGCCGCCGTGCTGGACGTCGGCTGCGGTCCCGGCACCGTCACCGCCGACCTCGCCGAGCGGGTCGGCCCCGGCGGGCACGTCACCGGCCTGGACGCCTCGGCGGAGGTGCTGGAGCAGGCCCGCCGCACCGCCGCCGGCCGCGGCCTGGACGGCGACCGCCTCCGCCTCGCCGCCGGCGACGTCCACGCCCTGCCCTTCCCCGACGGCTCCTTCGACGTCGTCCACGCCCACCAGGTGCTCCAGCACGTCGCCGACCCGGTCCGGGCGCTGCGCGAGATGCGCCGCGTCTGCCGCCCCGGCGGGACCGTGGCCGCCCGGGACTCCGACTACGCCGCGATGGCCTGGTACCCGGCGTCCGACGCCCTCGGCGCCTGGCTGGACCTGTACCGCGCCACCGCCGCCGCCAACGGCGGCGAACCGGACGCCGGGCGCCGGCTCCTCTCCTGGGCCCGGGAGGCCGGCTTCGCCGAGGTCGCCGCCTCCGCGTCCGCCTGGTGCTATGCGACCCCGGAGGAGCGGGCCTGGTGGGGCGGGCTGTGGGCGGAGCGCACCACCTCCTCCGCGTTCGCCCGGCAGGCCGTGGCCCAGGGCCGCGCCGACGAGGCGGAGCTGCGCCGCATCGCCGACGGCTGGCGGGCGTGGGGCGCGGCGGACGACGGCTGGTTCGCCGTGCTGCACGGCGAGGTGCTCTGCCGGGCCTGACGGCGGGTCCGCGGGCGCAGGAGCGCCGCGGGCGCCCGCCGCGGGGGACCGGCAGGACCGGCCCGGGGCCGGCGGCGCCCGCCGGCCGGGTCCGGGCCGGATAACGGGCCCGCACGCCGCACGCCTCCGCAGGACCGGCGGGGGCGGCGGAGCGGGGGCGGGCCCTTCCGGTCCCGGGTCCCGGCCGCCCCGGAGGGCCGGCCCGGGGGCTCCCGCCGGGCCGCCCCGGCCCCGTCAGGCCCGCGAGGCCAGCTCGCGGGCCGCCGCCGCGCACGCCTTCGCCACGGCCTCCTCGTCGGCCCGCACCAGGTGCCCGTCCTCCACCACCGGCCGCCCGCCGACCAGCAGCAGGCTCAGCGGCGGCAGCGCGCCCATGACGAGGGCGGCCACCGGGTCGGCGATCGAGGAGTGCATCACCCCGTCGATCCGCCACAGCGCCAGGTCGGCGAGCTTCCCCGGCTCCACGGACCCGATCTCCGCGTCCCGGCCCAGCACCCGGGCCCCGCCCATGGTGCCCAGCCGCAGCGCCTGGCGCGCCGTCAGCGCGTCGGGGCGGCCGCGCAGGCGGTTGACCAGCAGCGCGTTGCGCAGCTCGGTGCCCAGCTCCCCGGACTCGTTGGAGGCGGTCCCGTCCACGCCGAGCCCCACCGGCACCCCGGCGGCCAGCATGTCCGGCACCCGGGCGATCCCGGCGGCCAGGCGGGCGTTGGACGACGGGCAGTGCGCCACGCCGGTCCCGGTGGCGGCGAACTTGGCGATGTCGGAGTCGGCCATGTGGACGCAGTGCGCCATCCACACGTCCTCGCCGAGCCAGCCGACGCTCTCGAAGTAGTCCGTCGGCCCCATCCCGAACAGCTCCTTGCAGAACTGCTCCTCCTCGGCCGTCTCCGACCCGTGGGTGTGCAGCCGCACGCCCTTGCGCCGCGCCAGCTCCGCGGCCTCCCGCATCAGCCCGGTGGTCACCGAGAACGGCGAGCACGGCGCGATCGCCACGTGCAGCATCGAGCCGAACGACGGGTCGTGCCAGCGGTCCACCGCCTCCTCGCTGGCGACGAGGATGTCCTCGGTGCGCTCCACCGCCGAGTCCGGCGGCAGCCCGCCCTCGCTGCGGCCGCGCGACATCGACCCCCGGGTCGCGGTGAACCGCAGCCCCAGCTCCGCCACGGCCTCGATCTCCGCGCCCAGGATGTCGCCGCCGCCGCGCGGGAAGACGTAGTGGTGGTCCACGGCCGTGGTGCAGCCCGACTTCAGCAGGGCCGCCACCGACCCCTGCGCCGCAGCGTGCACGAGGCGGTCGTCGATCCGCGACCAGACCGGGTACAGCTCCACCAGCCAGTCGAAGAGGATGGAGTCCTGGGCCAGGCCCCGGGTGATCCACTGGTAGAAGTGGTGGTGGGTGTTGACCAGGCCCGGCGTCAGCAGGTGCCCGGTGCCGTCCACCCGGCGCTCCACCCCCTCCAGGCCCGCCGGGGCCGGTCCCGGCCCCACCGCCTCGATGACGCCGTCGGCGACCACCACGTGCCCGGAGGCGTGCTCGGTGGACTCCGCGTCCACGGTGGCGACGGCGCAGTGCTCGATGACGGTGCGGCGCGGCGGGGTCTGGCCGGTCACGGGACCTCCTGGGTGTGCGGGGCCTGCCGGCCCGGTCGGCGGGGCCGGGCTCAGTCGGCGGGGATGGCGGGCACGGCGCCCTCGCGGTGCACGGTCCCCTCGATGAGACCGTACGGCCGGTCCGCCGCGTGGAAGACCTCGTTCCCGTTCTCCAGGCCGAAAGGCGTCAGGTCGACGGGGAAGTGGTGCCTGTTCGGCAGCTGCAGCCGGACCTCGTCCACGCCGGGCTCCTGGTCCAGCACCCGGGCGCCCATGGCGTGCAGGGTCTCCTGCAGCGAGTGGCTGTACGTCCCGGCGAACGCCTCCAGCAGCCGGCTCCGCACCCGGGCCCAGCCCGCGTCCCAGTCGGTGCGGGCCGCCGCGTCGTCCGGGGCGGCGGGGGTGTGCCGCCAGCGGGCGGTGACCTCGGTGGCGAGGATGCGGTCGGACGCCTCCTCCAGCGTGGTGTACCGGTCCCGCAGGTAGCCGCGGAACTCCGAGCCGGTGGTGTTCATGACCGTCAGACCGCGCAGCCCCGACACCACCGCGAGGTGCTCCCCGTCCCACCGGACCTCGGCGGTCCGGACCTCCCCGCCGCGCCGCACGAAGGAGTGGCCCGGCTCCGGGCCGCCGTCCGCCGGGCCCCCGTCCGCCATGCGGCCGTCCCCCGTGCCGCCGCCCCCCGTGCCGGGCTCCGCCGTGCCGGGCTCCGCCGGGCCCGCCGGGATGCGGTCCCAGGCGTACTCCTCGATCCGCACCCGGGCCCGGTGGATCGGCGCCGCCGTCCCCACGAAGTGCCGGGCGAGCCGGATGCCGTACGCCTCCGGCGAGCCGACGCCGTACTGCGCGGCGAAGGCGTAGCAGGTGTTCTTGACCGTGTCGGTCGGCAGGCAGTGGGCGTTGCTCCCCGTGAGGTGCACGTCGTCGAGGTCGCCGGAGAGGGCGACGGAGACGTTCAGGTCCCGGACCGTGTGGCGGGGGCCGTCGCGGACCACGCGGACCACGCGGGTCTCCGCCTTGCCGTACTGGTTCTGGCCGAGCACGTGGGCCATGGGTCGTCAGCTCCCTCGGTAGACGGAGTATCCGTACGGGCTGAGCAGCAGCGGCACGTGGTAGTGGTCCTGGCCGGGCTCGACGGCGAAGACCACTGACACCTCCGGGAGGAAGGCGGGCGCGGGGAGGTACGCGCCGGTGGCGAAGCGCAGCCGCAGCACCACCGCGCCGCCCGCCGGGCCCCCCGCGTCCGGCACGTCCGGCAGGTCGCGGCAGCGGCCGTCGGCGTCGGTGGCGGAGACCGCCAGCACCCGCCAGCCGCCGCCGCCCGGCCCGGACCCTGCGGCGCCCCCGTCGCGCACGGCCAGCTCGACCCCCACGCCGGCCGCGGGGCGGCCGCGGGCGGTGTCCAGGACGTGGGTGGAGACGCCGGTCACGGGGCCCCTCCCGCCAGCAGGCGCTCCAGGCGCAGCACGTTGATGCCGCCCAGCTCGCGGCGGACGTGCTCCCACTCGGCGGCGGGGGCGTTCGCGTACCGGTCGCGCGCGGCGGCCAGCATCTCGGCGGCCGTGCGGCCGGTCGCCCGGATGAGGAAGGCGTGGCCGAACCGCTCCTCGTACGCGGCGACGGCCGTCCGCAGCTCCGCCAGCAGCGCCGGGTCGGCGTCCGCCACGCCCGCCTGCTCGCGGCGGGAGTCCGCGCCGCCCTCCTCGGGCGCGCCGATCCGGGCGTGCCCGGCCACCGCCTCGGCCAGGCCGTCCGGGGTCAGGGCGGCGGTCGCCGCCGCCCCCGCGGCCAGCAGCGCGGCGCCGTCCGCCCAGGGGCGGGACGCGGCGACGGCCGAGACCCAGGCGCGGGCGGTGCAGACGCCGCGGAGCAGCGCCTCCAGCTCGGCGCGGGGGGCGGCGTTCAGCCGGTCGAGGACCGGTGCGCCGCCCGGTGCGGGGGCGCGGGCCGGGCCGGGCGGGGTGCCCGGCGCGGCTGTGCCGTGGGGCGCGGCTGGGCTGTCGGGCACGGGCGGCCTCCCGGGGACTGGTGCCTCCCGAGAAAGCTAGATCCGCCGCCCGCCCCCGTCAACAGACTGTTGAAGCGGGGGTGTGACGTTCCGTGGTCGCGGCGGTTGCCGGAGTGTTGCGGGCCGTTCCGGACCCTTCCGGACCCTTCCGGGCTGTTCCGTGCCGCTCGGGGCCGTTCGCCTGGCCGCCGGGGCGGATCAGGACCGCTCCCGGTTGAGGTAGTTGTAGACCGTGAACCGGCTGACGCCCAGCGCCGCCGCCACCGTCTCCACGCCGTGCCGCACCGTGAAGGCCCCCCGCTCCTCCAGCAGGGCCACCACCCGCTGCTTGTCGGCGCGGGCCAGCCCGGGGAGCGGGCCGCCGAACCGCTGCTCCATCTCGGCCAGCAGCCGGTCCAGGGCGCTGCCCAGGTGCGGCAGCCGCACCGCGAGGGCCGGGGCGCCGTCCCACTCCAGGACCAGGTCCTCGGGGCGCGCCTCGTCCACCGCCACCGGCACGGCCCCCACCGCGTCCAGCAGCGGGCGTATCGCCGTCGCCAGGGGGTGGGCCGGACCGGCGCTCACCGCTCACCGCCGTCGACCACGCTGACCTGCAGCGAGATCCGGGTGGCGCCGGCGGCGAGGGAGTCGCGCAGGACCCGGGAGACGGCGGCCAGGGCCTCCTCCGCGCCGCCCTCGGCGCTGGTCCCGAACGGCCCGACCTCGACGGCCAGCCCCGCCTCGTCCACCGCCCGGCGGGCCGCCCTGGCGTGCTCGGGGAAGGCGTCCAGGGCGAACGGTTCGGTCGTGAACTCCACCATCAGTCGCACCCGCTCACCCTATCGAGGGACGGGCCGTCCGGCCCCCGGCCGCCCGACCGCGGCCCCCCGGCCCCCGACCGTCGGACCGCCGCCGGACCCGGCGCCCGGAGTGCCCGGCCCGGCCCGGCGCGGGCGGGCCGGGCCGGGGCGCCCGCGCCGGGCCTGGCACGCGGACCGCCCGGGCTGCGCGTCGTTGACGTTCTGTTGAAGCCCGGCCTACGCTCCGAGCGCCGCGAACACCGGCCCCGCACAGTCCGGAGGTGCCGTTGCCCGCTCCACCGCCCCCCGACGCGCCGCGCCCCGCGCCGACGGGCCCGGCCCCCGGCCCCGATCCGGCCCCCCGCCCCGACCCGGACCCGCTGCACCCCCGCGACCTGCGCGCGGACCACCGTGCCCGGGCCGCGCGCCGCACCGGGACCGCGCCCCGCCCGTCCGGCACCCTGCTGCTCCGCTCCCGCCGGGCCGTGCTGCCCGAGGGCGAGCGCCCCGCCGACGTCCTGGTCCGCGACGGCCGGATCGAGCGCGTCGCCCCGCACGGCACCCTCGACGCCCCCGCCGGGCCGGTCGTCGACCTGGGCGCCACCGCCCTGCTGCCCGGCCTGGTCGACACCCACGTGCACGTCAACGAGCCCGGCCGCACGGAGTGGGAAGGCTTCGACTCGGCGACCCGCGCGGCCGCCGCGGGCGGCGTGACCACCCTCGTCGACATGCCGCTCAACTCCGTCCCCCCGACCACCACCCCCGCCGGACTGGCCGCCAAGCGCGGCGCCGCCGAGGGCCGGGTCCGGGTGGACACCGGCTTCTGGGGCGGTGCGGTCCCCGGCAACACCGCCGAGCTGGAGCCGCTGCACCGGGCCGGGGTCTTCGGCTTCAAGGGCTTCCTCTCCCCGTCCGGCGTCGAGGAGTTCCCCCACCTGGAGCCGGCCGACCTGGAGGAGGCCCTCGCGGAGCTGGCCCGCCTCGGCGCGCTCGCCCTCGTCCACGCCGAGGACCCCGCCGTCCTCGACGCGGCCCCGCAGCGCCCCGGCCGCCGGTACCGGGACTTCCTCGCCTCCCGCCCCGACGGCGCCGAGACCGCCGCCGTCGCCCGCCTGCTGGACGCGGCCCGCCGCACCGGCGCCCGGGTGCACGTCCTGCACGTCTCCTCCGCCGCCGTGCTGCCGCTGCTCGCCGCCGCCCGCGCCGACGGGGTCCGGGTCACCGCCGAGACCTGCCCGCACTACCTGTGCCTGGCGGCGGAGGAGGTCCCCGACGGGGACACCGCCTTCAAGTGCTGCCCGCCGATCCGCGACGAGGCCAACCGCGACCGGCTGTGGGCGGCGCTGGCGGCGGGGGAGTTCGCCGCCGTGGTCTCCGACCACTCGCCCTGCACCGCCGACCTCAAGCAGCGCGGCTCCGGCGACTTCGCCGCCGCCTGGGGCGGCGTCGCCTCCCTGCAGCTGGGCCTGCCCGCCGTCTGGACCGAGGCCCGCCGCCGCGGGCACACCCTCGCCGACGTGGTCCGCTGGATGTCGGCCGGACCCGCCGCGCTGGCCGGCCTGGACGCCAAGGGCGCCATCGCGCCCGGCCGTGACGCGGACCTGGTCGCCTTCGACCCGGACGCCGCCCTCCGCGTCGACCCGGCCGCCCTGCACCACCGCAACCCCGTCACCCCGTACGCCGGGCGGACCCTCACCGGGGCCGTCCGCGCCACCTGGCTGCGCGGCCGGCCGGTGGAGCCGGACGGCGAACCCCTCGGCCGCCTCCTCGACCGCCCCGGGACCCCCGGGACCCCCGGGACCCCCCGGGCCGCCGGCCCCGACCCGGAAGGACGTGCCCGTTGAGCCCCGCGGAGACCCCCTTCACCGACCTGCTCGACCTCGCCTCCCGCGCCCTGGGCGCGGGTGTGATCGCCGCCTCCGACGAGTCCTTCGCCGAGAAGGAGAACCTGCTGGCGCCCGCGCCCCCCGTCTTCCGCCCGCGCACCTTCGGCAACAAGGGCCAGGTCATGGACGGCTGGGAGACCCGCCGCCGCCGCGGCGCAGGCCCCGACCGCCCGCACCCCGCCGCCGGGGACCACGACTGGGCCCTGGTGCGGCTCGGCGCGCCCGGCGTGGTCCGGGGCGTCGTCGTGGACACCGCCCACTTCAACGGCAACCACCCCGTCTCCGCCCGGGTCGAGGCCGCCTCCGTGCCCGGCCACCCCGCACCGGAGGACCTGCTGGCCGACGACGTGGAGTGGACCGTCCTGGTGCCGGACAGCCCCCTCGAGGGGGACACCGCGCACGCGTTCCCGGTGGCGGTCGGCCGCCGCTTCACCCACGTCCGCCTCGTGATCGCGCCCGACGGCGGCGTGGCCCGGCTGCGCGTCCACGGCGAGGCCGTCCCCGACCCCCGCGACCTGGACGGCCTCACCTTCGACCTCGCCGCCCAGGAGCACGGGGGAGTGGCCCTGGCCGCCTCCGACCGCCACTACTCCTCACCGCACCACCTCAACGCCCCCGGCCGGGCCGCCGTCATGGGCGACGGCTGGGAGACCCGGCGGCGGCGCGACGACGGGCACGACTGGGTGGAGCTGTCCCTGGCCGGGCGCGGCGAGGTGCTGGCGGTCGAGATCGACACCACCCACTTCGTCTTCAACGCCCCGGGCTGGGCCGCCCTCCTGGGCCGCGACGACACCGCCCCCGCCGGCCCCGCCGGCCCCGGCGGCCCCGAGGACGGCTGGACCGAGCTGCTGCCCCGCACCCGCCTCCAGCCCGACACCCGCCACCGCTTCCGGCTGGACGGCGCCCCGCCCGCCACCCGCGTCCGGCTGGCGGTGTACCCCGACGGCGGGATGGCGCGGCTGCGCCTGACGGGGCGTCTGACCCCTGAGGGGCGCGCGGCCATGGCTCTGCGCTGGTACGACACGCTGCCCGCCCCCGAGGCGGAGCGGGCCCTGGCCGACGCCGGGCTCACTTCCGCCGAGGCCGCCGCGCTCACCGCGGCCCGCCCGCTGCGCGACGCCGCCGGGGCCCGCGCGGCTGCGGCCGCCCTGCCGCCGACCGGCGGCGGCGCGGACGCCGACCGCCGCCGGGAGGCGCTCCGGGCGCTCCTGGGCGGTTGACGGCGGCCGGGGTGCCAAGCCCCGGGGAGGCTCCCGCCCGGAGTGCGACCGGTGGTGCTTCTGGCATATGCCAATTTTGAGCTGCGGTTCTGCGGCGCGATCTTCCGGGAGAAGGCCGCCCGGCCGTCCGCCCCACCGATATTCTTGTCGTGTTCGCACCCGGTCCGGCCGCCGTGCCGCCCGCCGGGGACGCCACGTGCCGCCACCCAGCAGGGGGACATCGGGTGACCCTTCACGACGTCCGGCCCGTCCGGCGCGGCTCCCTCCACCGGGCCCTGCGCCTGCTGGAGGCGGTCGACCGCCACCGCGACGGCGTCACCGCCGACGCGCTCGCCCGCGAACTGGGCCTGCCCGTCGCCGTCGTCGACCGCACCGCCGCCGAACTGGAGGACCACGGCTACCTGCAGCGCCTCGACGGCGACGCGTACGTCCTCGGCGGCGCCCTGGTCCGGCTGGCCGGCCGCACCCGCCGCGACACCCTCCGGGACCGGCTCGACACCGCGCTGCGCGGCCTCCGCGACGAGCTGGGCGCCGCCGTCCACCTCGGCGCCTACCGCGACGGGGAGGCCGTCGTCGAGGCGTCCGCCACCGCGCCGTGGGCCCCGGGCGGCCCCGCCTGGGTCGACCCCCGCGCCGCCGCGCACGCCACCGCCCTCGGCAAGTGCCTGCTCGCCCAGCTCGACGACCGGGCCCGCCGCGACCACCTCGACCGCCACCCCCCGGTCCGGCTCACCTCCCGCACCACCACCGACCCCGGGCAGCTGCTCCAGCGCCTCGACCGGCAGCCCGCCACCATGCCGGTGCTCGACCTCCAGGAGTACGCCCTGGGCACGGTCTGCGCCGCCGTCCCCCTCACCGCCGGCTCCACCGCCGCCTGCCTCGCCGTCTCCCTGCCCCTGGACCAGGCGTACCGGCTCCGCCGCGCCGCCGACGTCCTCGCCGACCGGGCCGCGACGGTCCTGCTCGCGCTCGCCCTCTGACGGAACGCCACCAGCGCCTCCGTCCGCCCGTCCTGCGGTCCCCCCGAGTTCCCCCAGTCCCCCCGTCCGCCTGCCCGTCCCCGGCCTGCCGCGCCGCGGCACCGCCCCGTCCGCCACGCGCGCCCCGTCCCCGGCCGGACCGCCCGGCGACCGTCCGCCCCCGGCTGCCCGCCCCCGGCCTGCCGCGCCGCGGCACCCCGCCGCCACCCGTCCGACGAGCCGTCACCGGTGCCGTCCCCACCCGCCGCGGACGCCGGCTCCGCGCACCCCGCCGCCGTCTGAGTACCCGTACTCATGCGCCGGCGCGCCCGCCGCCCCACACTCCCATGCCATGGACGCCCGCCCGCTCCGCTGCCCCGACTGCGGCTCGCCCCTCCACCCGGCCGCCGCCCCCGCCTGCCCCCGCTGCGGCCTGCCGCTCACCGGGCCCGACGCCGCCGAACTGCGGCACGTCGACACCGCCCTCGCCGACCTCGACGCACGGCGGGCGGCCCTGCTCCACCGGCGTACCGCCCTGGTCTCCGGCCTCCGGGCCCGCCGCGCGACGGCCGGTCCGGCGCCGGAGCCCGCGGCCCTCCCGGTTTGGGGCCCGCCGCCGGTGCCACCCGGGCCCCGCCGGGACGCCCCGGCGCCGTCCGTCCAGACCGTGCTCCTGGTCCTCGGCGGCCTCCTGGTCACCCTCGCCGGACTCGCCTTCACCGTCGTCAACTGGGGCAGCCTCGGCATCGGCGGCCGTGCCGCCGTCCTCGCCGCGCTCACCGCCGCCGCCCTGGCCGCGCCCTTCCCGCTGCGCCGGCGCCGCCTCACCGCCACCGCCGAGACGGCCTCCGCCGTCGGCCTCGCCCTGGTCCTGCTCGACTGGTACGCCGCCCGCGCCGCCGGCCTCGCCGGACTCCACCGGACCGACGCCGCCGCCCACTGGGCCGCGGCCACCGCCCTCACCGCCCTCGGGGCGGCCGCGTACGCCCACCGGACCCGGTCCGCCGTCCTGCCCTCCGCCGCCCTGCTGCTCCTCCAGACCACCGCCCCGCTCGCGGCGTCCGCGGCCGGCGCCGGACCCGCCGGGTGGGCCGCGGCCCTGGCGGGCACCGCCCTCCTCGACCTCGGCGCCGCGACCGCCCTCCCGGCCCCGCTCGCCCGGCGCACCGGAGCCCGCCCCGCCGCCGTCCTCGCGGGCCTCGCCCTCGCCGCCGGGTCCGTCCAGGCGGTCCTCGGCGGCGGTCTCGCCGCGGCCGCCGCCCTCACCGCCCCCGCGTACGGACCGGCCCTGCGCGCCTGCGTCCCGCTCGCGCTGCTCGTCCTGCTCGGGGCCGCCGCCTCCTGCCGGCCCGGCCTCCCGTCCGGGGCCCGCCTCGGCGCGGCCGTCCTCGCGGGCCTGGCCCTCACCGCCGCGGCCGCCGCCGCACCGCGCCTCGCCCTCCCGGACACCTGGTCCGTCCTCGCGTACGCCCTGCCCGCCGCGCTCCTCGCCACCGCCGCCCTCGCCCGCCGCACCCGCCTCCGGGCCGCCGACCCCGGCGGGGACGGTCCGGCCCGGGAGGGCGCGGCGCCGGACGGTGCGTCCCCGACCCCACCTCCCGCCGCAGGCCCCGGAGCCCCGGACGTCCCCAGCCCCCCGGCCCCGGACCCGTCCACCACCCCCGCCGCCGGTGCCGGGACCCCGGCCGCCGCTCCCGCCGCCCCCGCCACTCCCACCGGAGCGTCCGCGCAGTCCCTCCCCCTGTGGACCGGCCTCACCGCCGCCGGCGCCCTGGTCCTGGCCCTGGCCGTCCTCCAGGTGCTCCCCGCCCTGCTGGAGGCGCTCGCCGAGCCCCTGCGGCACGTCCTGCACCACGGAGACGGGGACACCCGCCCCTTCCCGGACGGCTGGCGCACCGCTCCGGCGGTCCCGGTCACGGCCGCCCTGACCGCCGCGGTCCTGGCCGCCGCCGCAGCCTTCCTCGGCCGCTCCGGCGGCCCCGCCCCCGCCCCGGCCGCCCCCGCCCCGGCCGCTCCTGCCCAGGCCGACAGCACCTCGGCCGACCCCGCCGACCGTCCCGACCCCGCCGACCGTCCCGACCGCGCCCCGGCCCCTGCGGCCCCCGCTCCCGCCGACGCCCGCCGCGTGCTCCGCTGCGCCGCCGTCCTGGCGGCCGTCCCGGCCGTCGCCCTCGCCCCGGTCGCCGCCGGACTGCCCTACGCCGCCGTCCTGGCGGCCGCCTGGCTCCCGGCCCTCGTCGCCGCCGTCCACCTGGTGCGCCGCCCCGGCGCCGACCGCGCCGCGCAGCTCTGCGCCCTGACCGCCCCCGCGGCCCTCGCCCTGGCCTGGTCGCTGCCCGACCAGGCCGCGGCCCTCACCGTGTGGGGCGCCACCGCGGTCCTGGCCGCCGTCCTGGCCGCGCTTCCGGTCGGCCGCACCGCGGCCGGTGCCGCCGCGGCCGCCGTGGCCGTCCTCGGCGGGGAGGCGGCGCGGGCCGGTACGGCCGTCGGCCTGCCGCCGCACGTGGCGGCCTTCGCCGCGCTCGGGGTGGCCGTCGCCACGGTCCCCGCAGCCGCCGCCCTGCGCAGCCCGGGCCCGGCGGACGACCCCGCCGCCCCGCACGCCCCCGCCGCCCCCCGCACCTCCGCCGCCCCGTCCGGCGCCCGCGCCGCCCGCGCCGCCGCCGTCGAACGGGCCGGGTACGCCGTTGCAGCCGCAGCGCTGCCCGCGACCGTGCTCCACCCGGACGCCCTCAGCGCCGCCCTCGCCGTCTGCGGCGCCGCCGCCCTGGGCACCGCCCTGCGCGCCGACCGCCGCCGCCCCGCGCTCCTCGCCGCCACCGCCCTGCTGACCGCCTCCTCCTGGGTGCGGCTGGCCCTGGCGGGCGTGGACGACCCCGAGGCGTACACCCTCCCCGTCTCCGCCGCCGCCCTGGTCCTCGGGTACCTGCGGCGGCGCCGCGCCCCGGAGACCGGCTCCTGGTCCGCCTACGGCCCCGGACTGACCGTCACCCTGCTCCCGAGCCTGGCCGCCGCGTGGACCGACGCCCACTGGCTCCGCCCGCTCCTCCTCGGGATCGCCGCCCTCGCCGTGACCCTCCTCGGCGCCCGCCACCGCCTGCGCGCCCCGCTGCTGGCCGGCGGAGCGGTCCTGGCCGCCGACGCCCTCCACGAACTGGCCCCCACCGTCGCCCAGGCCCTCGGCCTGCTGCCCCGCTGGGCGCCCCTCGCCGCCGCCGGGCTCCTGCTCCTCTTCGCGGGCGCCACCTACGAGCAACGCCTCCGCGACGCCCGCCGCCTCCGCGACACCTTCCGCCGCCTGCACTGACCCGACCCGCCGGGGCTCGTCCGAGGTGCCGTGCCCCGCCCCCCGGCGGCCGGCGCATGGCCCACGGCGGACGGGAGAGGCGGCGCAGGACCGCGCCGGACAGGTCGGTCCCCGGTGGGTGGACAGGCACGAGGAACCCCGGGCGGACGGGCCGCTCCTGGTCGGCAACCCGCCCGTCGGGGGCTTCACTCCGTCCCGGGCACCGTCACCGCGCCCACCGGCCGCCTGGCCGCCTGGTCGGCAGGGCCGGGGACCGCCCGGCGGGCGGGGCCGGGCCGTCGGCGGCGAAGTCCCCGCCACCGCCGTCCCCGGCAGTCCCCTCCGCGCCCGCGGGGTGACCGCCGTCGACGGCCCCGGCCACCGGCCCGCAAACCGCCCCGCCGCCGTCGAGCGGAGGACCGGCGCGGCCCGACCGCCCGCCTCTTCGCAACCGGCCGATCGTGGCCCTACGCGTCGAGATACCGGTACCGCCCGCTCGCGGGACCGGTCACCACAGCCCCGTCGCGGACCTGCCACTCGCCCATGCCCTCGACGTCGTGGCTGACGAGGAAGAGCCCGGTGACCAGGTCGCCGTCCTCGTCCGAGGCCGGAATCCGCGCCACGCGACCCAGCTGTCCCCGGAACCGGTCGAGGGACCCCGCGCGCATCTGGGCGCCGAAGAAGACCCAGTTGGCGAAGTTGCACTGCCGCGCCGGGAAGCCCCAGCCGCCGCTGTACGTCCGATCCTGGTCCTCGGAGCCGATGATCTCCTTGATCCGGGCGAGCTGCCGGCCGTCGCACTCCAGCCAGCCCCTGACGCTGACGAGCACACCCACGACGATCGCTCCCCGTGCCCCGGGCGCCGTCCTGTCCGCCGCCCCCGATGACGCCGGACCGGACGATAGACGGGACGGGCCCGGCCCAGCAAAGGGCTTGGCGCCTCCGGCCCGCCGAGCAGGTGCGCCCGTCCTCGGCCGATCGCTCCGACGAGCACGGCGCCCCGGCGCCCGGTGGCTTCCGGGCCCTGGTTCCGGCAGGGTGTCCGGCATGAACCTGGACCTTCAGGGCCAGACGGTCGTCCGCGTCTGCTTCGACTACGCCGTCAGGATCCTGACCAGCGGGAACTGGGAAATGATCATCGAGACCGAGGCGGTCCTCCATCCTCCGGTCGGGGAACCTGTTGCTTTCGATCCGGAATCCCCGGGCACCATGGCCGCCCACCTCGTCGGCCTGGCCCGCGACGTGATCACCGAGGCCGGGGCGGGCGACGCGGGGGACCTCGTGGTCGGGTTCGCGAGCGGCACACGGCTGACCGTCCGTCCGGACCCCGACTACGAGGCGTGGGAGACCGTCGGACCCGGCGGGCGGCGGGCGATCTGCATGCCCGGAGGGGAGGTCGCCGTGTGGAGCGGGAGATGACCCCCGTCCCCCGTATCGTGCGGCGGGTGGGTCCGGCCGCCGGGGCGCGCGGCCCGGGAGCAGCCGACGGTCTCTCGTCGAAGGCGGGGTCGCGTACGGCCTGGGCGTCGGCGATGGTGCCGATGCGGGCACGGCCCGGCTTTTCCCGATCACGACCGGAGCGCCGCCTCGCGCCGGACGGATGCCCCGGCACCCTGTGGCTTCCGGGGAGAAGGGCATCTGTCCGGCGCGAGGCGGAAGTCATCCGATCGCCATCTTGTACTTCCACCCCTTCCCGTCGCTGTTGCTGACGATCTGGGTGCCGGCGCTGGTCAGGGCGGTCCGGCCGCCGGGGTGGAAGAGGACGTTTCCGTCGGTCCTGACTGCCCAGATGTCCGGTATCCCGTCGCCGTTGACATCCGGCGTCCCGAAGACCAGCCGGACGGTCGTGGTGCTCCAGCCCGAGGAGACGTACTCGACGTCCGCGCCTCCGGAGGAGGCCGCCGCTGATGCCAGGGAGGCGAGATCGACGCCTCCGGTGGCCGCATCCTTGATCCCGGTACGGAGGAGCAGCCGCCCGCCGGTCCCGGTGCGGTAGATGATGTCGGCCACGCCGTCGCCGCCGATGTCCTGAACGGCGACCAGGTCGCGGTCGGTCCAGGCGGAGCTAGTGCTGTGACCGCATAGGTTCGCCGGGTTGGCAGTTGGGGCGGTTGGATGTTCGGTGACGTCCGATCCGACCGCTGGAGGCGCGGTGGCTGAGCCTGTCCGTGTGCGCAGATTGACCGATCAGGAGGGGCAGAAGCTGCAGCAGATCGTGCGCCGGGGCAGCACCAGTTCGGTGCGCTACCGGCGCGCGATGATGCTGCTGGCCTCCGCCGGCGGTAACCGCGTCCCGGTGATCGCCCAGCTGGTCCAGGCCGACGAGGACACCGTCCGCGATGTGATCCACCGGTTCAACGAGATCGGCCTGGCCTGCCTGAACCCTCAGTGAGCGGGAGGCCGTCCCCGCCTGCTCAGTCCTGACGACGAGGACTTCGTCATCCAGACGGCCGCCACCCGCCCGACCAAACTCGGCCAGCCCTTCACCCGCTGGTCCATCCGGAAACTGGCCGCCTACCTGCGGAAAATCCACGGCCGCGTGATCCGGATCAGCCGTGAGACCTTACGGCGACTGCTTTTGCGCCGCGGCATCACCTTCCAGCGCACCAAGACCTGGAAGGAATCGCCGGACCCCGAGCGTGAGACCAAGCTCGATCGGATCGAGCGCGTCCTGGACCGCTTCCCCGCCCGCGTTTTCTCGTTCGACGAGTTCGGTCCGCTGGGGATCCGGCCCACCGGTGGCAGCTGCTGGGCCGAGCAGACCAAGCCCGACCGGGTGCCGGCGACCTACCACCGCACCCACGGCGTCCGGTACTTCCACGGCTGCTACTCAATCGGTGACGACACCCTGTGGGGTGTCAGCCGGTGCAAGAAGGGCGCCGCCAACACTCTGGCCGCTTTGAAGTCGATCCGTGCGGCCCGGCCCGACGGCGCCCCCATCTACGTGATCTTGGACAACCTGTCCGCACACAAAGGCGAGCAGATCCGCCGCTGTGCGAAGAAGCACCGGCTCGAACTGTGCTTCACCCCGACCTGCGCGTCCTGGGCCAACCCGATAGAAGCCCACTTCGGGCCGCTGCGGCAGTTCACCATCGCCAACTCGAACCACCCCAACCACATCGTCCAGACCCGGGCCCTGCACGCCTACCTGCGCTGGCGCAACACCAACGCCCGCCACCCCGACGTCCTCGCCGCCCAACGCCGAGAACGCGCCCGCATCCGCAGCGAGAAGCGCATCCGCTGGGGCGGACGCCCACTCGCCCAAGCAGCATGAACCCGGCGAACCCAGGCGGTCACAGCGCCTAGTCGTCGAACTCGAAGCCCGAACTCTCCGCCCGGGCGATGATGTCGCGGACCGCGTCGGGGCTCGTAATGACCGGCTCAAGGGCGGTCTTGAGTTGCGCGAGGTCACTCGGATTCCCGACAGCGCAGAACATGCCGGCTTCGCTGTCGAAGTCGAGCGGCTCGGCGATGTCCGGCCAGGCAAACCGCACGAGACCTTCCCAGAAGTACCCGTTCGGTTCATGCCCTGCGTCGGCTACTGCCACGTCAGCAGCCAGGTCACCGACATTCAACGTCAGCGAGTGCTCGCCGTCGAAGTCATGAAGCTTGATGGTCACGGCCGCGATCCTCTCACGCCCGGCACGGGCCACCGGATCCGCTTCCTCGCCGCTCTCGACCCCGGTGAACCTTTCCGGTCACGGCACTAGATGTCGTAGCTGGCTTTTTATCAAGCTTCGCTGCTGCAAAAACAGCGCTTTCTGGGGTTATTTCTCCAAAGTTTGTGCGGTCCCGACAATATCAGGCCGCAGCGGAAGCCCGAAAGGCCAGTCTTGTCAGTGGGCGTGTCAATTGCAGTGGCAACAGCTTTCCTGCTGGCACCGACGTCCTGATGGCTGATGGCGCCGCTGTAGCTGGTGGGACGCGGGTAGTGTGGGGCCGGTTTCCCGGTTTGGACGGGCCGGATTTGGCTGGTAGAGGGCGTGGAAAGCGGGGGTGACCGGCGTGGTGGTGGGGCGGCGTGGGCGCAGGTCGGCGGGCAGCGGGGTGCCGCTGACGTTCGAGGTGATCGCCGAGGCCGTGCGTGAGCGGATCCGCTCGGGTGGGTTGCGGCCGGGGGACGCGCTGCCGACGCAGGCCGTGTTGATGCGGGAGTTCGGGGCGGCGAGCCTGACCGTGCAGAAGGCCATGACCCTGCTGAAGCAGGAGGGGTGGGCGGTCTCCCGCCCCGGCAAGGGCGCCTTCGTCGCTCACCACGATCATCCTGACGACGCAGATGACCTCGACCGCCCAGACACGGCCGCCCCCCTCGGCGGGACGGCAGCCCGTGTCGACACGCTCGAACGGGCACTGGCCGACGCCGTGTAGCAGCTCGCCGACCTCCGCGCCCGCGTCGAGGCCCTCGAGACGGGCGGCGGCGAGCGGGGCCGCTGACCCGCCGTGCCGGGACGCTGGGCACGGGGTGTGCGTTCAGATTTTCTCTACGAGGTTCGAGGTTCAAGGCGGCGTCCCGCCGTCTGAGCTGGCCGAACGTCGCCGACCGACCCACAGCCGGGCAGGCGTCCGACGCCTGCGCTGGGTGCCGGCGGCAACCGGGACCAGGCCGAGACGGACCCCGGCGTTGTGCCCGCTGGGAGCACGTTGTGGGCTGTGGATTCCTTGCCGCGTTGCGGAGCAAGTTGTCGCCTACGACCGTCCTACGGCCGGATCGCAGGCAGGGCCGACCGGGGGGCCGACCTTCCGCCCGTCACGTCAGCTCACCGGGGGCGGTGGCTGACGTTTGCCTCCGGCGGGGAGCGAAGCTCCCAGCCACCTGCCGAGCGGCGGACCCGTTCCCGCCCGGCGTCCGGACGTGCGACTCCTCTGCGGTGACCGCCGCCCGTTGAGGCCGGCCCACCGCTGAGCCTGCGGATGCACGTCGGCCCAGGCGGAAGCCGACCGAGAATCCGGGGAACGGCAGGGCGACCGGGCCGACCACAACCCGGCTGCTGGCGCAGCAAGTTAGCCCGTTGGATATCCCAACGGGCTATCCAACGGGAAGAGGGCCGACCCAGGGGGCCAACCCTCAATGGGCGTCGCCGGGCTCACCGCCGGGCGGGTAGCTGGCGTCTCCTCCGGCAGGGGAGCGAAGGTCCCGGCCACTCGCCGTCGACCGGACCGCCTCCCGCCCCGGCCCCCACGCTGCCGGACTGGCCGACGCACCAGCCCCGCCGTACGCCGACCGAGGGCGGCTCCGGTAATCGAGCGCCGAGCCGCTGAAAGCCCCCGGACCGCCCACCTGCCCGGGTCGGGGTCCGGGATCGGGCAGGCCACCAGCTCAAGGTCGCGCCAACATTCGCGCGGATCGTGGACTCAGCTGGTGGACAGGAGGTGAAGGGCGATCAGTCGGTGGCTTTGGGGTGTCCGGTGCCTGCGTAGGTGATCCAGGCGGTGCGGTTGGCGTCGTCGACCAGGTACCAGATGCGGCCGCCGCCGGTGACCTCGTACTGCCAGCGCTCCAGCGTCTGCCCCTTCCAGATCGTGGAGCCGAGCTTGCCCTTGAGGCGGTGGTGGCGCTCGGGGTCGTCGGTGGCGCGCGGGGCAGAGCGGATTTTGTCGAAGGCGCGGCGGAGGTTGCCTGCTGCGTGGCGGGAGAGGTGGTCCCAGCCGTTGGCGGCCTCGGTGTTGGCGAAGCGTAGGTCGAATTCATCGCCGACCGGGGGTGGGGCCGCGCGGTCACCGCGCTTGGGGCTCACTCGGCGGTCTCGCCTTCGGGTACGGGGACAGTGCCGAGGTCGCCGTCGGGCTCGCGGGTGAGGAGGGCGTGCAGGGCGGGGTCGGCGTAGATCTCGGCGCTGTGCCGCCACTGGGCCAGCAGCAGCGCGATGGGAGCCAAGTTCTCCAGCGCAGCAGCCCCGCGGGCGGTGTCCACGAGCTCGCGGAGCATCGCTTCGACGTCGTCCTCAGGGAGGAAGACCGACCAGGGCAGGGCATCAGGCAGGGCCTGGCGCAGTGCGGCGGTGTTCTCGGTGCGGACCAGCCCGGCGAGCAGGCGGGCGGTGAAGTCGACCACGGTGGAGTCCTGCTCCAGCTGGTCGGCGCGAATGAGCGCGAGATCGCCCGCGTCGCGTCGGCGCAGGCGTAGGGCGCGGACCGCGTCCAGGCGTCGGGCGGTGGCCGCGGGGTGGTGGAGCAGCTCGCTGAAGGGCACGTCCTCGTAGGCCGTCGTCATGACATCCACAGTAGCTCGGATGTCCTGCCTCGGATAGCGGATCGCGGTCTGGGTGCCGCTCGGCAAGGAGATGATCGCGATCACTGCCGTGCGATCCGCATGGCAACAGGTCTATACCTCTGACGGCAACGCTGACGGCAACCGGACCCGACACCACCGCACTTCCACGGACGTCAGCGGACCGCCGAATCGCCATTGACCTGCGAAAACGCAGGTGGAGAGGGGGTGCCCAGCGCACGTACTATGTGCTGGCAGGCGACACGCCGGTTCTTTTTCATAATGATGGTGGAGCCCCTCCCGGGGTTTGGAGCATAGACCCGAACGGGTCGCCCAGGATTATGCGTGGCGGCCCATTTGGAGCCAACTGCTACCAGCAGGTTCCCGACACCAATGGTGATGTTTATTGGTGGAGCCCGGATAAGGCTGGACATGGCGGCTCTAAGTGGAAGGTGTTCCGAGAAACCACCAAGGGGCTCGAATGGTTCGCGGATGCGGGTGAGGGCGGCAAGTTCATTGAGGGCAAGTACAAGGGAAAGACCGGCAAGTTCATCTCTTGGAGTGGACTGAAGACGGTGAAGGGCTGCTGATGATTGAGAGCGCCGAAGAGTTCGTCCGGCTACGTATGAGTGGCGATAGTGCCGACTATCAGCGCCTCAAGCAGGAAGAGGCTCCGCTTGATGTCTGGCTCGACATCGTGAACAACTACCCCGGCATGCGCTTCTGGGTGACCTTTAATCGGACTGTTCCCGACGAAGCGCTGAGGTTTCTGGTCCGCGACGATGACTGGCGAGTGAGGGGGAAGATTGCGGGCCGCAAGGGAGTGCCGGAGGATATTCTGGATCTCCTATCTCGCGACGAGCATGATGCCGTAGTGTCGTCGGTTGCTGGAAATCCGGGAACGCCGATAAATGCCCTCCTGGGGTTGTCTCGGCATCACTGGGGGCAGGTCCGCGAGAAGGCTTCGAGGCAGCTCGAAGAGCGCTCGAAGAAATAGCGATCGCCCGAGGTCCCTCCGAAATTTCGGGAGGGGCCTCGGGCGCGTTTGACGGCAGTAGTTGACGGCAACGTCAGCGGACGGACGCTGCAGGAAGTGGCGGTTCGTCGCCGTTGTCGGGGTCGGCCGTCTCGTCTGTCGGGCCGCGGAGGGCGTTGCCGAGGAGGTCGATGGCGTCGCGCTGGAGGCGGAGCCGGACGTGGGCGTACACGGTTGCGGTGACGCCGATGTGGGCGCGGCCGCGGGCGCCCGATCAGGGTCGGTGCCGTGCCTTGTTCCGGGCGGAGGGCGGCCGCCGGGTGCCGGGTGCCGGGTGCCGGATCATGGGGAGACGGATGCGGCCTCCGGCGGGAACGGCAGCGACGGGAGGCCGCCCCGGGCCCGGGCGCCGTGCAGCGGGCCCCCGCGGGTCGGACCGCCGTGGACCGGCCCCTCGCCGAGGGTGAGGGGCAGGCAGGTGCCGCCGCGGCGGTGGGCGACGATCTCGGCGGCGACGGCCACCGCCGTCTCCTCCGGGGTGCGGCCGCCCAGGTCGAGGCCGATGGGGGAGCGGAGCCGGGCCAGTTCGGCGCCGGTGAGCCCGGCGGCCCGCAGCCGCGCCAGGCGGTCCCGGTGGGTGCGGCGGGAGCCCATGGCGCCGACGTAGGCGACGGGCAGCCGCAGCGCCGCCGTCAGCAGCGGCACGTCGAACTTCTCGTCGTGGGTGAGGACGCACACCACCGTCCGCCCGTCCAGCGCCCCGGCGGCGGCCTCCCGCTCCAGGTAGCGGTGCGGCCAGTCCACGACGACCTCGTCGGCGTCGGGGAAGCGCCGGGCGGTGGCGAAGACCGCGCGGGCGTCGCAGACCGTCACCCGGTAGCCGAGGAAGGCGCCGATGCGGGCGACGGCCGCCGCGAAGTCGATGGCGCCGAAGACGAGCATCCGCGGCGGCGCGGCGTAGGACTCGACGAGCAGCACGACGCCGTCCGCCGCCTCCTCGCCGCAGGGCCGCCCCTCCCGGTCCAGGACGACCCGGCCGGTGCGCCCGGCCGCGAGCATCGCGCGC
This sequence comes from Streptomyces sp. NPDC001380, assembly GCF_042895785.1. Classification (NCBI taxonomy): domain Bacteria; kingdom Bacillati; phylum Actinomycetota; class Actinomycetes; order Kitasatosporales; family Streptomycetaceae; genus Streptomyces; species Streptomyces sp. NPDC001380. Next base: position 383,669 of record NZ_JBIAWP010000002.1, read on the forward strand.
GCGCCGTCCGCCGCCGCGGCCTCCAGCGGCCCGCCGCCCAGCGAGCCGCGGCTGCCGTCGGCGGTGACGGCGAGGGCGGCGCCCAGCAGCCCCGGCGGGCCCGCCACCACCCGCACCAGGGCGACGGGCAGGCCCTCGGCGACGGCGGCCAGCGCCGCGTCGAGGCCCGCGTCCGCCCCGGGCCGCACCCGCTGCACCAGCACGTCCACGGACCCGCCGCAGGTCAGGCCGGCCGCGAAGGCGTCCTCGTCGCCGTACCCGAAGTGCCGCACCACGGGCCGCCCGGTGCGCAGCACCTCCCGGCACAGCTCGTACACCTCGCCCTCGACGCAGCCGCCGGAGACGCTGCCGACCGCCTCGCCGTCCTCGTCGACGGCGAGCGCCGCGCCCGGCTCGCGCGGCGCGCTGCCGGAGACGGCGGTGACGGTGGCCACGGCGAAGGGCCGTCCGGCGGTGTGCCAGGCGTGCAGCTGTCCGGCGATGTCCTGCATCCGGGGTGCTCCTTCGTCCGCTCTCGGGTCGCGCGGCCGGCCGTCCGGGCCGGCGGACCGGCTGTCCGGGGCGCCGGGCGCCGGCCGGCCGCACTGAGAGGATGTCAGTCCTCCTCCGGCCTCCGCACGGTGAGGTGCTCGGGACGGACCGGCACCCGCCGCAGGGCCAGCCCGGTGGCGGCCCGGATCGCGGAGACGATCGCCGGGGTGGAGGAGAGCGTCGGGGCCTCGCCGGCGCCGCGCAGGCCGTAGGGGGCGTGCGGGTCGGCGAGCTCGAGGACGTCCACGGGCTGCGGCGGGGTGTCCAGCAGGGTCGGGATGAGGTAGTCGGTGAAGGACGGGTTGCGGACGCGTCCGCCCTCCGTGGCGACCTCCTCCATCACGGCGAGCCCCAGCCCCTGCACGGAGCCGCCGTGGATCTGGCCGACGACCGCGCCGGGGTTGACGGCCCGTCCCACGTCCTGCGCGGCGGCCAGTTCCACCACCTTGACCAGGCCGAGCTCGACGTCCACGTCGACGACGGCCCGGTGCGCGCAGAAGGAGTACTGGACGTGGCCGAAGCCCTGCCCGGTCTCCGGGTCGAAGGGCTGGGTGGGCCGGTGGTGGTGCTCCCGGGTCCGCTCGATCGCGTCGTCGCCCAGCAGGTCCGCCACCGACGCCAGCACCCCGCCCGCCTCGGAGACGACCTTGCCGCCGGCCAGGGAGAGGTCGTCGTGCGTCCAGCCGTGCCGGGCGCGGCCGCGCGCGAACAGCTCCTCGCGCACCGCCTCGCAGGCCATCTTGACGGCGCCGCCGGTCATGTAGGTCTGCCGGGAGGCGGAGGTGGAGCCGGCCGAGCCGACGCCGGTGTCCGCGGGGTGGATGGTGACCCGCTCCACGCCCAGCTCGGTGCGGGCGATCTGCCCGTGGACGGTGACGCCGCCCTGCCCGACCTCGGCGGCGGCGGTGTGCACCAGGGCGACGGGCTCCCCGCCGACGACCTCCAGCCGCACCCGGGCGGTGGAGTAGTCGTCGAAGCCCTCGGAGAAGCCGACGTTCTTGATGCCGACGCCGTAGCCGACGCCGCGCACCACGCCCTCGCCGTGGGTGGTGTTGGAGAGCGCGCCCGGCATCTCCCGCAGGTCCGCCCCGGCGGCGGGCGGCAGCGGCAGCGCCTTCACGCGCCGCAGCAGCTCCGCGACGGGGGCCGGGGAGTCGATGCGCTGCCCGGTCGGCAGGGCGTCGCCCTCCTCGACGGCGTTGAGCCGCCGCAGCTCCACCGGGTCCGTGCCGAGCGCGGCGGCGAGCCGGTCCATCTGGCTCTCGTACGCGAAGCAGGCCTGCACGGCGCCGAAGCCGCGCATCGCCCCGCACGGCGGGTTGTTGGTGTAGAGGGCCAGCGCCTCCATCGACACGTGCGGCACCACGTACGGGCCGACGCCCAGCGAGGCGGCGTTGCCGACCACGGCGGGGGAGGAGGAGGCGTAGGCGCCGCCGTCGAGCACGATCCGGGCGTCGACGTAGACCAGCCGGCCGTCGCGGGTCGCGCCGTGCTCGTAGCGCAGCCGCGCCGGGTGCCGGTGGACGTGCCCGAAGAACGACTCCTCGCGCCCGTACACGACCTTGACCGGGCGGCCGGTGCGCAGCGCCAGCAGGCAGGCGTGGATCTGCATGGACAGGTCCTCGCGGCCGCCGAAGGCGCCGCCGACGCCGGCGAGCGTGATCCGCACCCTCTCCTCGGGCAGGCCCAGCACCGGCGCCATCTGCCGCCGGTCGACGTGCAGCCACTGGGTGGCGACGTACAGGTCCACGCCGCCGTCCTCGGCGGGCACCGCGAGGCCGGACTCGGGGCCGAGGAACGCCTGGTCCTGCATGCCGACCTCGTACGTGCCGCGCACCACGACGTCGGCGCGGGCCCGCACCTCGTCGGTGACGCCGCCGCCGGAGACGACCCGCTGCCGGTGCAGCACGTTGCCGGACGCCTTGCCCCGGTACTCCGCGGGCGCGTGCACGTACCCGTACCGCTCGGGGTCGAGGGCCTGCTCCTCGGTGCAGACCGGCTCCAGCACCTCGTAGTCGACCGCGATCGCGGCGGCCGCGCGGCGGGCCGTCTCGGGGTGGTCGGCGGCGACCAGGGCGACCGGCTCGCCGTGGTGGCGGACCTGGTCGACGGCGAGCGCGGGCTGGTCCTGGATCTCCAGGCCGTACGTCTTCACGCCGGGGAGGTCCTCGTGGGTGAGCACCGCGTGCACGCCCGGCACCGCCAGCGCACGGCTCACGTCCACCGAGCGGATGCGGGCGCGGGCGTGCGGGGAGCGCAGGGCGGTCCCCCAGAGCATGTCCTCGGCCCACAGGTCGGAGGAGTAGGCGAACTCGCCCCGCACCTTGAGAATGCCGTCGGGCCGGGCGGCGTCGGTGCCGACGCCGTGCGGGTGGTCGGTGGTGATCTTCACCAGGTTCTTCTCGGTCCGCAGCGGGGTCATCCCTGCGCCCCCTCCCCGGCCCGGCGGGCGGCCGCCAGCCGCACCGCGTCCATGATCTTCTCGTAGCCGGTGCAGCGGCACAGGTTGCCCGACAGCGCCTCGCGGATGTCCGCGTCGGCGGGGCGCGGGTCCCGCTCCAGCAGGGCGTGGGTCTGCACCAGCAGGCCCGGCGTGCAGAAGCCGCACTGCACGGCCCCGGCGTCCAGGAACGCCTGCTGCACCGGGTCGAGGCCGTCCTCCCCGGCCAGGCCCTCCACGGTGCGCACCTCCCGGCCCTCCGCCTGCCCGGCGGCCACCAGGCAGGCGCAGACCGGCTCGCCGTCCAGGTAGACCGTGCAGGAGCCGCACTCGCCCTGCTCGCAGGCGTTCTTCGAGCCCGGCAGGCCGAGCCGCTCGCGCAGCACGTACAGCAGGCTCTCGCCCTCCCACACGTCGTCGGCCTCCACCCGGCGCCCGTTGGCCGTGAACACCACCCTCATGCCGCGCTCCTCTCCGGCAGACCGGTATACCCGGCCCAGCACCAGCCCAGGGTGCGCCGCGCCATGACGGCCAGCGCGTGGCGCCGGTAGTCGGCGCTGCCGCGCACGTCGTCGATGGGGGAGGCCGCGGCGGCGGCCAGCTCCCCGAAGCGCCGCACCACGGCCTCGTCCAGCTCCCCGCCGCGCTCCCACAGGCCGCGCTCCGCCAGCTCCCCGGCCAGGAACGCCTCCGCCTCCGCGGCGCGGCGCGGGGTGGGGGCGGCCGACCCGATGCCGGTGCCCACCGTCCGGTCCGCCGGGTGCAGCGCCAGCGCGAACGAGCAGACCGAGATCACCATCGCGTTGCGCGTGCCGACCTTGGAGAACTGCTGCGGGCCGCCCGCGACCGGCACGTGCACCGCCCGCACCAGCTCGTCCGGCTCCAGCGCGCTGCGCTTGGGGCCGAGGTAGAAGTCGTCGACCGGCACCATCCGGGTGCCGCGCACCGACGCGGCCTCCACCCGCACCCCGCGGCCCGCGGCCAGCAGCGGCGGGTGCGCGTCCCCGGCGGGCGACGCCGAGCCCAGGTTGCCGCCGACCGTGCCGCGGTTGCGGATCTGCGGCGAGCCCACCGTGCGGGCCGCCAGGGCCAGCCCCGGCAGCTCCCGTCCCAGCTCGGAGACGATCCGCGCGTACGGGACCGCGGCGCCCAGCCGCACCACCGCGCCGTCCGACTCCCACCGGGCCGCCTCGGCCACCCGGTTCAGGTCCAGCAGCGCCGGCGGGCGGCGGCGGTCGAAGTTCAGCTCGACCATCACGTCCGTCCCGCCCGCGACCGGGACCGCGTCGGGGTGCTCCGCCTTCAGTGCCAGCGCCTCGTCCCACGTCTCGGGCCGCAGGAACTCCATCCGGTCTCCCTCGTCGAGCGGCGCACCCGCCCGGGGGGCCGGCCGTCCCGGAGGACCGGCCGCCGTGCGGGCCGCCGCGCCTGTGGACCGGCGCGCCCTGCGGACCGGGACCCCTGCGGACCGGTGCGCCCGGCGGACCGGTGCCTCTGTGAGCCAGTACACACGCGTGCGGGCGGGCGCGGGCAGTCACCGATGGCATGAACCCCGCGCGGCGCCGTACCGCGCTCTCCTGTAGCTTTCTCCAAAGCCGGACCTCCGCAATCCGCGCCGCCCGGATCCGCCGCCCGGATCCCCCGCGGGATCCGCCGCCGGGAGCGCGGGCGGCCGCCGGCGGCAGCAACCCCCGGCGGGAGGAACCCCCCGGCGGCAGCAACCCCCGGCGGCAGGAGCCCCCGGCGGGAGGAGGCAGGAGATGCGCGTCGCCGCCCTGCTGTCCCCCGGCGCCCCCGGCCTGCGGCTCCTCACGGGCGAGGACGAGCTCGACCGGCAGGTCACCGGCGTGATGACCACCGACCTGCACGACCCCGGCCGGTACCTCCACGGGGGTGAACTCGTCCTCACCGGCATGCTCTGGCGCTCCCGCCCCGAGGACTCCGAGCGGTTCGTGCGGGTGCTGGCCGACGCCGGCGCCGTCGCCCTCGCCGCCGGGGAGGCCGAGGTCGGACCGGTCCCCGCCGACCTCGTCGAGGCGTGCCGGCGCCACCGCATGCCGCTCTTCGCCGTCCCCGAGGACATCGCCTTCGCCGCCGTCGGCGAGTACGTGGGCCGCCAGGTCTCCGCCGACCGCGCCGCGGACCTCGCCGCCCTCGTCGAACGCCACCGGCTGCTGGTCTCCGCCGCGGGCGGCAGCGGCCTGGACGCCGTCCTCGACCTGGTCGGCGGCGACCTCGACCTGGACTGCTGGGTGCTCGCCCCCACCGGCCGGGTCGTCGCCGGGCCCGCCGGCCGCCTGCCCGCCGCCGACCGCGAGCGGCTGGTCCGCACCCATCTCGCCGCCCTGCGCCGCCGCACCCGCCCGCCCCACCGCGCCCGCGCGCACGGCCGCCCCTACGCCCTGCTGCCCGCCCCCGCCGACCCGGCGGCCCCGGCCCCGCTCGCCGACTGGCTGCTCGCCGTCGCGGGCGACGACGCCGAGTGGAGCGCCAAGCGCGGCCAGCTCGCGGAGAACCTCGCCCGCCTCGTCGCCGCCGAGCGGGTCCGCCGCGACCAGGGGCGCGCGCTGCGCCGCCGCCTCGCCGACGAGCTCGCCGCCCTGCTCGTCCGGGACGCGGGCTCCGCCGAGACCGCCCGCGTCCTGGACGCGGCCGAGGCCATGTCCGGCCCCGGTCCGCAGACGCCGCCCGCCGCCCGGCTGGTCGTCGCCGCCGAGGGCACCGGCCTGCCCGACGGCGCGCTGCGGGCCGCGCTGGAGGAGGCGCTCACCGACGACGACGACCGGGCGCTGGTCGCCGGGAGCGGCGCCGAGGCCGTGGTGCTGCTGCCCGTCCCCGCCGGGGGCGGGGCCTGCGGGGAGGGCCCCGGGGCCCCCGGCGCCTCCGAGGGCGGCGACGCCGCGGCCCGGCTGGGCGCCCTGCTCGCCCCCCTGGAGGCCGGCCTGGGCCCCGAGGGCCGGATCACCCTCGGCGTGAGCGCCCCCGCCGAGGGGCCGGGGGCGCTGCGCGGCGCCTGGGAGGAGGCCCGCCACGCCCGCCGCGTCGCCGCGGCCCGCACCGGCCGGATCCGCGCCGCCGGGCCCGAGGGGCTCGCCTCCCACGTGCTGCTGCTGGCGGCCGTCCCCGACGACGTGCGCCGCGCCTTCCGCAGCCGGCTGCTGGACCGGGTGGTCGCCTACGACCTGGAGCACCAGGCGGACCTGGTCCGCACCCTGGACGCGTTCCTGCGCGCCGACGGCTCCTGGACGCGCTGCGCGGCGGCCCTCCACGTCCACGTCAACACCCTGCGCTACCGCATCCGCCGGATCGAGGAGCTGACCGGCCGCGACCTGGCACGCCTGGAGGACCGGGTGGACTTCTACCTGGCCCTGGCGCTCGCCTGACGCCGCCTGCCGCCGCGGTGCCCCCGGACGGTGCCCGGCCCGGCGGACCGGCGCGGCCACGGCAGGAGCCGCGGCCGCCGCCGCGCGGCGACGTCCTCGACCCAGCCGAAGAGCACGACGCACAGGGCGATCAGCGGCCAGGCGCCGAGGAAGTTCAGCCAGGGGCTGTCCAGCAGCCACGGCACGTTCCGCTCCAGTACCGGGAACCGCCAGAGCTGGTCGATCAGCGGCACGGTGGCGATCAGCGCCGCCTCGTGCCACAGGTAGACGGTCACCGCGCGGGCGTTGAGCAGGCCGATCACCCCCGACCACCGCCGCAGCCGCCGCGGCCAGGAGGTCCACGAGGGGCTGAGGTGCAGCAGCACCAGGACGAAGCCGAACGACCAGACCGCCTGGGCGACCGGGATGCCGTCCAGGTCGTAGCCGCTCTCCGGGTCCTGGTGGTCCACGGCGAACCACAGCCCGGCCAGCAGCACGAACGGGGCGACGGACGGCGTCACGTAGCGCGGGAGGCGGCGCAGCAGCCCGTCGTGGTGGGCGAAGCCCAGCAGCCAGCAGGAGGCGAAGACCGCGAAGTCGGTCGCGGCGGCGCCCACCCGGTCCGGCAGGGCGATCCGGCCCGAGCCCAGGACCACCGCGAGGCCCAGCGGGGCCAGCAGCACCGGCCAGGGCGCGCGGCGCAGCAGCCGCAGCATCAGCGGGGAGAGCAGCACGAACCACAGGTAGGCCCGCAGGTACCACAGCGGGACGGCCACCTGCTCGGCCCAGCCGCCGTCCAGGATCCCGTCCACGCCGGGCAGGTGCGACGGGTACGGCGGGTCGCTGAGCGGCACCACCCAGAAGAGCATCCTCAGCCACCAGCGGGTGCCGCCGCCGCTGCCCGGGCCCCAGCCCTGCAGGACCGTCCCGCCCATCGCCACGGCCCCGAAGAGCCACATCGGCACCAGCAGCCGCCGCATCCGGCTCCGGACCACGTGCAGCGCCGGCCGCTCCAGCGACCGCGCCATCAGCGACCCGGCGAGCGCGAACATCACGCCCATGGACGGGAGGAGGAGCGTCAGCCAGGCCCAGCCGAACTGGTGGTACGCCACCACCCGGACCAGGGCCAGGGCGCGCAGCAGGTCGAGGTAGCGGTCGCGCCCGGAGGGCGGCGCACCGCCCTCCGGGCGCGGTGCGACGGGGACGGCAGCCCCGGCCGGGGCGGGGGCCGTTGCCGGGAGGGTCATGCGGGTGCCTTTCGTGGCGGGGCGGTGCGTGGCGGTGCGGGGCGGTGCGGGGGCCGTGCCGGGCGGCGGCACGGTGCGCGGGGACGGGCGGCTCCGTGCTGCCGGTCCGTGCCGCCGCGGGGGCCTCACACGGCGGCGACGGGGGCCTCGACCTCGCCGGTCCGGCGGAGCTTCTGCCAGCGCAGCCGGCCGCCGGTCAGGGCGGTGATCCAGGACTGCAGCAGCACCAGGTACATCAGCTGCCGGTAGACGACCTGCTGGATCGGCAGGCTGACCAGGTGCCAGGGCCTCTCCCGGTCGAGCCGGAAGGCGTACCCGGCGCACACCGCCTGGACGGCGAGCACGGCCAGCCAGGCCAGCAGGGTCCGCCCCAGGTCGACGAAGACCATGCCGTAGATCAGGAAGACGTCGATCAGCGGCGCCAGCAGCGGCGCGACCACGGTGAAGAGCGCCACCAGCGGCAGGCCGACCCGGCCGAACCGTCCGGCGGTGCCGCGCTCCAGCACCGCGTGCCGGTGCTTCCACATCGCCTGCATGGTGCCGTAGCTCCACCGGTAGCGCTGCGACCACAGCTGGTCCATGGACTGCGGCGCCTCCGTCCAGGCGCGGGCGTCCTCGGCGTAGACGATCCTCCAGCCGGCCCGGTGCAGGGCCATGGTGACGTCGGTGTCCTCGGCGAGGGTGTCGTCGCTCATGCCGCCGACCCCGGCCAGCGCGGAGCGGCGGTAGGCCCCGACGGCGCCGGGGATGGTGGGGATGCAGCCGAGCACGTCGTACATCCGCCGGTCGAGGTTGAAGCCCATGACGTACTCGATGTGCTGCCAGGCGCCGATCAGGGTGTCCCGGTTGCCGACCTTGGCGTTGCCCGCCACCGCGCCGACGCGCGGGTCGGCGAAGGGCTGCACCAGCTCGCGGACGGTGCAGGGCTCGAAGACCGTGTCGCCGTCCATCATCACGACCAGGTCGTGCGAGGCGTGCGCCAGGCCGGTGTCGAGCGCCGCCGCCTTGCCGGCGTTGGCCTGCCGCACGACCCGCACCCCGGGCAGCCCCAGCGCCTCGACGACGGCCGCGGTGCCGTCCGTCGACCCGTCGTCGACGACGACCACCTCGACCGGGTGGTCGCTCCGGGCGAGCGACCGCACCGTGTGGGCGATGCACTCCCGCTCGTTGTAGGCGGGCACCAGCACGGTGACCGGCGCGGTCACCGGCGGCCCCCAGGAGAACCCGTCGGCACGCGTGCGCCGCACGTGCCGGAAGGACAGCGCCAGCATCAGCGCGAACCGCGCCAGCACCAGGCCGCCGACCACGGCCAGCAGCGCCACCAGGACCGGCAGCAGGGCCACGGAGACGGAGACGAACCCGATGAACACCCTGCCGGACCAGAGCGGGAAGCCGCTGACCGCGGTGTGCGCGCTCGGGGCGCCCAGCGACCCGCTCACCGTGGTGAAGCGGTAGTGCTCCGCCTCCAGCAGGGGCATCAGCCGGTCCAGGGCGGCCACCGTCTGGGAGCGGTCGCCGCCGGAGTCGTGCATCAGCACCACGGCCCCCTCGCCGGGATGCCGGGGCAGGGCCGCCCTGACGATGGCGTCGACGCCCGGCCGCTTCCAGTCGTCGGTGTCGGTGTCGATGAAGGCGGTGATGTACCCGCGCGCGCCGGCCTTCCTGACGACCGGCCAGGTGAGGTCGTCGAGTGCGCTCGCCCTGGAGGAGTACGGGGGGCGGAACAGCGAGCTGTGGATGCCGGCGGCGCCCGCCAGGGCCAGCTGCGTCTGGGCCAGTTCCCAGGAGAGCCGGGTGTCGGACTGCAGGGCGAGGTCCGGGTGGTCGAAGGTGTGCACGCCGACCTCGTGGCCCTCGGCGACGATCCGCCGCACCAGGGCGGGGTGGCGCGAGACCATCGCGCCCGTCACGAAGAACGTCGCACGGGCGTGGTGCTTCGCCAGGATGTCGAGCACCCTCGGCGTCCAGACCGGGTCGGGGCCGTCGTCGAAGGTGAGCGCCACGGTGCGGTCCGCGGGGCGGTAGCTGCGCTCCCTGCCGTGGCGGGAGTCGACGACCGGTCCGCCGGTGAGCAGGTGGCGCGGGACGGTCGTCTTGTCCACCGACTCGGCGACCCGGCTGTCGTGGAACACCTCGTTGGTGACCAGGCCGCGCAGCAGGAGCAGGCCCATCAGGGCGACCATGACGAGGGAGGGCAGCAGGAAGCGCAGCGGCGGTGCGGACCTGCGGCGCGTCCGGGCGGCGGCCCGGTGACGTCGGTGACGGTGCATCAGCTGGCTTCTCCGCTAGGGGAACGAGGGGAGGCTCGGGAAGGCGCTCCCGGCCCGCGGGTCGCGGGTGCCGTCGGACGGCGGGGGTCCGGCCGGGGTGCCCCCGGCGGGGGCGGACGACGGGGCCGCCGTGGTGGCGGGCCCGGTGGTGGCCGGCGGTCCCGCGGGGGCGCGGGCCGGGGCGGAGCCCGCGGCGGGAGCCGCCGTCCGCGAGGGCGGCCGGGGCGTGGCTCCGTGCGTCCCCGGACGGGCGGCCGGGCGGGCGGGCCGCCCGCCGGCGCCGCCCGGGAGGAGGGATCCGGGAGCGGCGTCCGCGGACGCGGTGCCGTCCGGTGCGGCGGACCCGGAGGCCTCCGCCGACGGGGTCCGGGGCCCTGTCGGCCCGGAGGGGCCGGGCCGCGCGGTGGCGGGGGCGCTGGCGCCGCGCCGTTCGGGGATGTCGAGCCCCGGGACCTCGGAGCGCGCGCTCAGCACGGCGGTGGTGAACACCGCCGTGAAGGCCGCGCAGGACGTGCCCACCAGCCAGCCGACCAGGCGCAGGCCGCGCCTGCGGCGTCCGGTGCTGTCGGCGAAGACGGGACCGGCGGCGTCCCCGGCCCCGGAGGCGGGGGCCGGGGCCCGTCGGCGCCCCGGGGCGGCCTGCCGGAGCCCCGGGGCCTGGCCGCGCACCGGGACCTGCCGGCGCACCGGGACCTGCCGGGGCGGGGCGGCCGGCGCGGCGGGCCGGGCGTGCGCCCCCAGGACGCGCAGGGCCACCGTGGGCAGGTCGGCGCCGTCCTGCGGGAGGCCGCCCGGCGGATGCCCGGTGTCCTCCGGGACACGGGGGTGGGCCCCGGGTGCGTTCTTCCGGGGCCCGGGTCGCCGCGGGGCCCGCGATGGCGTGGTCGTCACGGGAGCAGAAGCCTTTCGGAACGGGCGCGCACCTGCCGGGCGTCCGGAGCCTGGGGGCCGGGCGCCCGCCGCCGGCCGCCGCTGGGGGGCTGCCGGACATGGCGGTGGTACGCGGTCGGTGGTGCCGGGATGCGGAGGTGCCGTGGGGTGGCGGGTGCCCGGGTCGGGTGTCCGGGTCGGGTGTCCGGGTCGGGTGTCCGGGGGCGTGCGCGGTCCCGCCGGGTCCGGCGGCCCGGTACGGGCGTGCGGCTCTCGGGGCGCGGTGGTGGAGGCGGCGGCGCGGCAGGAGGCGGCGCGGACACGGGCCGGTGCGGCGGACGTCACGGCGGCCCGCGGGTGTCCGTCGCCGTCCGGGTGGCGGGGCGTCCGTCCTGCGGTCGTTCCGCGGCGCGCAGCCGCTCCGTCCGGGGCGGCACCCCCGGGCGCGGCTCCCGCGGGCTGCGCCGGCACTGCGCCCGCCCTGACCTGAGCCGTCTCGCTCCGCGTGCGGGAAGAGGCCCGCGCGTATGGGGGAGGATAGCAGCCGGCCCCCCGCGGAGACCGGCATACGGCGCCCGCGGGGCCGTGCGCCGGGGGCGTCCGGGACGGCCACCGGCAGGCATCCACGACGACGAGCACGCCGACACGGCGGGGGCGGAGCAGGACGTGAGCAGCAGCGCAGACGCCGGACGGGAGGGGCGGCGCCCCCTCTCCGGGCTCGTCCCCGGAGCCGGTTCCGCAACCGGGGGGCACGGCGGCCGCACCGCGCAGCGCAGCGCGAGCCGCCGCCGGCGCGCGGTCCACCTCAGCTCCCTGCGGCTGACCACCGTCGGGGTCGACATCGGCGGCACCAAGGTCGCCGCCGGGGCCGTGGACGCCGACGGGCGGGTGCTGGAGCAGCTGCGCACCGAGACCCCCCACAAGAGCAAGAGCCCCAAGGTGGTCGAGGACACCATCGTGGAGCTCGTCCTCGACCTCGCCGACCGGCACGACGTCCACGCCGTGGGCGTCGGTGCCGCCGGGTGGGTCGACGCCGACCGGTCCCGGGTGCTCTTCGCCCCCCACCTCAACTGGCGCGGCGAACCGCTGCGGCAGGCCCTCAGCGACCGGCTGCGGTTCCCGGTGGTCGTGGAGAACGACGCCAACGCCGCCGCCTGGGCCGAGTGGCGGTTCGGCGCCGGCCGCGGCGAGGACCACCTCGTCATGATCACCCTCGGCACCGGCATCGGCGGCGGCGTCGTCCGGGAGGGGCTGCTGGAGCGCGGGAAGTGGGGCCTGGCCGGCGAGTTCGGCCACATGCAGGTCGTCGCCGGCGGCCACCGCTGCCCCTGCGGCAACCGCGGCTGCTGGGAGCAGTACTCCTCCGGCAACGCGCTGGTCCGCGACGCCCGCGAGCTCGCCGCCGCCGAGTCCCCCGTCGCCGAACCGCTCCTCGACCGCGTCGGCGGCGACGTCTCCGCCATCACCGGCCCGCTGGTCACCGAGGCCGCCCGGGAGGGCGACGCGGTCGCCGTGGAGCTGCTGCACGACGTCGGCCGCTGGCTCGGCGTCGGCATCGCCAACCTCGCCGCCGCCCTCGACCCCGGCCGGTTCGTCGTCGGCGGAGGGGTCTCCGCCGCGGGCGACCTGCTCATCGAGCCCGCCCGGGACGCCTTCCGGCGGACCCTCACCGGCCGCGGCTTCCGGCCCGAGGCGCAGATCGTCCTCGCCGAACTCGGCGGCGAGGCCGGACTCGTGGGCGCCGCCGACCTGGCCCGCCAGGTCGCCCGCCGCTTCCGCACCGTCAGGCGCCGCCGGGTGGAGCGCCGCGGCGGCGCCTGACCGCCGGGGCGGCCGGCCGGGGCCGCGCACCGCCGCGGGGGTGCGGCGGGGCGCCGGGGGCCGTGTGCCGGTGTCCCGGGCGCCGGTGGGTCCCGGGGGCGCCCTACAGCGCGCCGCCGTCCCCGAGGTCGGACGGGTCGGTGTTGGCGCCGCAGAGCACCACGCCGACCCGCTCGCCGGGCTCCGGCCGGTACGCGCCGCACCGCAGCGCCGCCAGGGCGGCCGCCCCGGCCGGCTCCACCAGCAGGCGGCGGCGCTCCCACAGCGCCCGCCGGGCCGCCGCGATCTCCGCGTCCGGCACCAGCACGGAGACGACGCCGTGCCGCACGGCCGCGTCGTGGGCGACCGCGCCCAGCCGCCGGGCGCCGAGCGAGTCGGCGGCGATCCCGGAGACGGGCACGTCCACCGGACCGCCCGCCGTGAGCGCGTCGTGCAGCGTCGGGATCGCCTCCGGCTCCACCGCCACCACCCGCGCCCGGCCGTCCACCGCCGCCGCGACCCCCGCGAGCAGGCCGCCGCCGCCCACCGCCACCAGCACCGTGTCCAGGCCGTCCGGCCCGGCCTGCTCCATCAGCTCCAGCCCCACCGTGCCCTGGCCCGCGCACACCTCCGGCTGGTCGTAGGCGTGGCAGAACAGCGCCCCGGTGTCCGCCGCGCGCTGCTTGGCCGCGGTGTAGGCCTCCGCGTACTCGGTGCCGTGCAGGCCGACCGCCGCCCCGGTCTCCCTGAGGGCGGCCAGCTTCACCGGCGGGGCGGTGGCGGGCACGAGGATCTCCGCCCGGACGCCGAGCCGCGCGGCGGCGTGCCCGACCGCCAGGCCGTGGTTGCCGCCGGACGCCGCGATCACGCCGGCGGCGGGCAGCGCGCCCGCCTCCCGGGCCGCGAGCAGCCGGTTGAAGGCGCCGCGGGCCTTGAACGAGCCGGAGTGCTGGAGCATCTCCAGCTTGAACAGCGACGGCCCCACGGGTGCGCCGCCCGCGTCCTCGGGCTCCAGCACTGCGACGGGGGTGGTCCGGACGCGGCCGGCGATGCGGGCGGCCGCCTCCTCGACGTCTGCACGGGTCAGCATGCGGCCGACCCTACGCCCGCCGGGCCCCTCCCGTCCCTGCTGTCGCTGCCGCCCCTTCCGTTCCGCGGAGGACGGTGGTCCGTCCACGGAGGAACGGCCGCGCTCCGGGCGGCCGCCGAGCGGTGCGGTGCCCGCGGTCCACGGGGGGACGCGGGGGGAGGGGCGGCTGCACGGGCGGTGGGGCGGCGCAGACGGGAGGGGCGGCTCGGGGGCGTGGTCCGGCCCGCCGCCGTCGCCCGGGACGCGACCGTGCACCCAGGTCCCGGACGGCGAGGTGCACCGCACGGAGATGTGAAGAAGGAGTGGACGGGGCGTCGGGTCTTCGGGCAGTGTGGTGCGGACACGACAGGTGTGGGCGCGGCCGGGCGAGGGGGAGGGTGGGGCGCGGGCCATGACGAGCACCGCCTCCTCCGCAGTCGCGGCCGCAGCCGTTCCCGCCTCCCGGCTCGACGCCCGGGTCGCCGCCGCCGCGGCCTTCCTGCCGGGACTCCGCGGTCTGCTCAGCGCCGGGACGGGCACCGCCGTCCACGGCTCCGGCCGCGCCCTGTGCGTCGCCGCCACCGGTACCGGCGCCGCCACCGGCCCGCGCGTGCTGCACAGCCGCCCGCTCGGCCCCCGCGGCCACGAGATCGTCGTCCTGTGCGCGGTGCCCGAGCGGCCCGACCCCGTCGGCGTCTCCCTGGAGCTGCTCGACCGGGCCCTGTGGGGCGAGGGCGTCCTCCTCGCCGACATGGCCGTGCTGCCCGCCGCGCGGGAGCCGGGTCCGGAGGGCGCCCCCGACGGCGCCCCGGGGGCCGCCGCCCGCATCGTCGTCGGGCTGCGTGCGGTCGACCCGGCCGTGGACCCGGGTCCGCTCACCGCCCGCCTGGAGGCGTGGCGGACCGCCGTCGAGGCCCGCGCCGCCGGCGCCGTCGCCGTCCGCTGGGCCGCCGCGCCCGCCCTCCCGGGGCGCCGCGGACCGGGCTGAGGCGCCCGGCGGCCCCCGCCCCCGCCCCCGACCCGGCACCGGTGCCTCCCGCCCCCGGACCGCCGCCCGTGCCCCGGATCCCCGCGCGGCGGCGCTGCCGCGCCGCCCGCTGTGGCGGCCCCGCCGTCACGGCCCCGCCGGGGTGGCGCGGGCCGAGGGGCGCGGGCCGCGCGGGATCACGCCGGGACCGGGTCGGGCGGTCCCGTCACGACGGCGGTGACCCGCGTGCCCGGCCGCAGCCGGCCCGCCTCCGCCAGCCGGTACACGGCGTGCAGGGTCTTGGCGACGTACCGCAGCTCCAGGGCGGTGCCGTGCCGGAGCGCGAAGCCGGCCGCGAAGTCCGCCAGCGCGGGCGGGACGCGGCCGTAGCCGCCCCCGTGGTGGTCGTGGTCGATCCGCCAGTTGGCGAAGGAGCGCCCCCAGCCCTCCGCGTGCAGCCGCGCCACCTCCCCGTCGAGGTGGCGGGCCCCGGCGACGACGGCGACGCCGAGGGCCCGCGCCCCCGGCGGCAGCCCGGCCGCCAGGCCCGCGAGGGTGCCGCCGGTGCCGACGGGGCAGCAGACCAGGTCGTCCGGGCCGAGGTCGGTGAGCTCGGCGGCGGTGGCGGCGCTGCCGCGGGCGGCGTGCACGTTGGTGCCGCCCTCGGGCAGGATCCAGCAGCGGCCCCAGCGCTCCTCCAGGGCGCGGCGGACGCCGAGGTCCGCCAGGCCCTCCAGGGTGGCGCGGTAGGCGGAGCGCGGCAGGAACGCCAGCTCCATGCCGTACGCCTCGGCGGCCCGCAGCGACCAGTTGCGCGGCCGGTCCGCCAGTTCCTCGCCGCGGACGATCCCGGTGCTGGCCATGCCGTGGGCGGCCGCGGCCGCCGCGGCGGCCCGCAGGAGGTTGGAGTACGCGCCGCCGAAGGCCAGCAGCCGGGTGTGCCCGGCGTCGGCCGCGGCGTGCAGGTTGGGGACCAGTTTGCGCCACTTGTTGCCGGGCACCGAGGGGTGGACCAGGTCGTCCCGCTTGAGCCGCAGCCGGACGCCCGCCCGTGCCAGCACGGGGTCGTCGACCTGCTGGAGCGGTGAGGGGAGGGCGGCGGGCGCGAGCACGGGGCCAGCGTACGGGGGTGCCCGGGTGCCGGGACCCGGGCGCCCCCGTGCGCACGGGTGGTCCCGGGCGGGGCGGCCGGACCCGGCCCGAGCCGGTCCGGCCGCCCCGCCCGGGACCGGCGGCTCACCTCAGCGGCACCGAGATCCACGAGGGGTCGGCGTCCGGCGAGTCGAAGCCGATCCGGGTGCCGGCGGCGTTGTGGGTGAGGTACAGCGGGTCCACGGTGTCCACCACCAGCGCCAGGCGGTGCCCGGCGGGCACGTCGTAGGCCGTGGCCTGGAGGGCGAAGTCGGCGGTGAACCGGCTCCCGGCCGTGCGCTCCACGAAGGTGTACGGCGCGTGGGCGACGAGCCGCCCGACGCCGAGCGGCCCCACGTCGTACAGGTAGGCCACCAGGCTGCCCCGGTCGTCGCCGGGGACGACGCCGAGGTGGACCCGGACGCTGCCCCGGATCCGCTGCTCCGTCCCGTACGGGTCGGACTGCCACACCGCGCTCACCGCGCGCGGCAGCAGCGGCACGGAGACCAGCGGCGGGACTTTGAGGAACTGCTCGGCGAGGTTGCTGAGGAAGACCGTGCCGCCGTCCGCGCCGGAGTCGAGGCCGGTGGCGACGGTGGTGCGCCAGCCGGCGGCCGCGCCGCCGCCCAGGCCGCCGGTGCCCAGCCAGTTGCGGGCGCCGAGGGCGAGCCTGCGGCTGGAGGTGCTGACGGCCTGCCAGCTCGGGTAGTCCTCGTAGGAGTCCTGGAGCTGCGGCTGGAGGTGGACCGGCGGCTCCCGGTCGATGCCGTTGCCGGCGCCCATGAGGTGGTGGTCGAGCCAGCGGCGCGCGTCGGTCCACACGTCGTTGGGCAGCCCCAGCAGTCCGGCGGCCTCGGCGGTGGCGTGGTCGCCGGGCCGCAGCTCCAGCCGCTTGGGCCCGGTCAGCCCCTCGTAGAAGGAGGTGAGCTGGTTGGGCGGGAAGATGGAGTCGCCCCAGGCGTTGGCCAGCATGACGGCCGTGCCGTTGGCGTTGATGCGGTCGAGGTAGGTGGCGGGGGAGCGGAGCCGTGCCCACGCCTTGACCTGCTCCTCCTTCGGGTACTCCGAGCCGAAGAAGTCGGTGAGGACCTGCTGGAGCTCGGCGCCGGGCCGCCCGGTGAGGTAGCCGGCGAGGGCGAGCAGGCCGGCGGACTGCAGGTGCTGGGTCTCGTCGCTGTACAGCGAGCCGACCAGGTCGGCCCAGCCGCTGAGGGCGGCGACGGTCCGCACCCGGGGGTCGGAGGCGGCGGCGAGGAGGCTGATCCCGGCGCCGTAGGAGACGCCGGCCATGCCGATGCGGGAGGGGTCGGCGGCGGTGTGGGCGAGCGCCCAGTCGACGACCTTCGCGGCGTCGGCGACGTCGGGCGGCCCGGCGACCTCGATGCGGCCGCCGGAGCCCCAGAAGCCGCGGGGCGTGTAGCTGACGACCACGTAGCCGGCCTGCGCCAGCTGCCGGGCCTGGGCGAGGTACTCCAGGTCGTTGAGGCTCCAGCTGGAGGGGAGCACGACCAGGGGGTGGGGGGTGGCGGTGTCGGCGGGGGCGTAGACGTTGCCCTTGAGGACGACGCCGCCCGAGCCGGGGATGTCGGTGAAGCGGAGGACGGGGGAGGCGGCGGCCGCTGCGGTGGCGGCCGGGGCGGCCTGGGCGGGGGCGGCGAGGGCGAGGGGCCCGGCGGTGAGCAGGGCGGCGGCCAGGGCGGTGGCCGCCGCCCGGCGTGCGTGCGCGCGCATGCGGTGCTCCAGTCTGCCGCGATCCGCGTGCGGTGGGTGGGCGCACGTCCGACCGGATGCGGCATCTGGAGCGTAGCTTGTGAGACTTGCTGTCAGTAACGGGCCGTAAGGTCATGTACAGGTAAAGAATGGCCGGCGAGTGGGTTCCCGCTCCCGCGCCCGTCCGACCCCGCGCCGCCCGCACCCCCGCCCGGGGCGGGCCCGTACTCACGCCTGCGGCAGCACCTCGCCCTGCACCGCCTGGACGTCCAGCTCCACCCGCAGGGTGGCGCCGATCGCGGCGATGCCGGCCTGCACGACCTGGTTCCAGTTCATCGCGAAGTCCTCCCGGCGCAGCTCCGCGGTGGCACGGAAGGCCGCCCGCACCCCGCCCCACGGGTCGGGGCCGGTGCCCAGGTAGGACAGGTCCAGGTCGACCGGCCGGGAGACGCCCGCCAGCGTCAGCTCCCCGTGCACCGTCCAGCGGTCCGGACCGGCCGGGGTGAGCCCGCCGCCGCGGTAGGCGATCACCGGGTGGTGCGCCACGTCCAGGAAGTCCGCGGAGCGCAGGTGCTCGTCGCGCATCGCGTTGCCGGTGTCCACCGACGCGGCGTCGATCTCGGCGACCACGGCGGACCCCTCCACCGCGGGGGAGATCTCGATCCGCCCGCCGAACGCGGTGAACCGCCCGTGCACGCTGGACAGTCCGAGGTGCTGCGCCGTGGCGGCGACGGTGGAGTGCGCCGGGTCGATCGTCCACGTGCCCGGCGGCGGCAGCTCCACCCCGCCCTGCCGGGCGAGGACGAGGGTGCCCAGCTCGGCCGCGCCCGACCCGGTGGCGATCGCGGTGCGCGCGGCGGGCAGGTAGCCGACCGCCGTCACCACCACGGTGTACGCGCCCGGCGCCAGCGGGCCGGTGGCCACGGTGCCGTCGTCGGCGGCCTCCGCCCGCGCCACCTGGCGGCCGGCGGTGTCGGTGACCGTGGCGACCGCGTGCGGCACCGCCCAGCCGTCCCGGGTGGACACCCTGGCGTGCAGGCCGCGGCCCCCGGTCGGGGCGCTTCCGGCGACGGAGGCGGACTCGGTGCCGATCTGCATGGTGCTCCTGCTCTCGCTTCGGGGTGTGCTCTCGTCGGGGTGGCGGGCGGTGCGGGCGGCCGGTGCGCGTGGACGGTCCGGGCGGACCGGTGCGGGCGGACCGGTGAGGGCCGGTGCGGGCCCGCGGGGCGTGCCGCGGGTGCGGGGCGGGTCCCCGCCGGGCGGGGACGCCCGGGACCGGATGCCCTTCGGTCCCGGACGGCCCTCCCGTCGCCCCGCCCCGGTGTCCCACGGGGCGGGGCCGTCGGACCGGATGCCCCCCGGTCCGGAGTGCGTGCCGTCTCAGCCGGCGGCGGGGTGCCCCAGCCACAGGTCGTGGGCGTCTGCGCCCTCCGCGGCCAGGTTGAGCGCGCTCGCCACGGGCGGGTATCCGGTGGCGGTCACGGTGTACTGGCCGCCGGTGAGGTCGGCGAAGGCGTACTGCCCGTCCGGACCGGTGGTGGCCACGCCGACCACGTTGCCCGCCGCGTCCAGCAGCGTGACCCGCGCGTCGGCGACCGGGCCGCCGCCCTGCACCCGCACGGTGCCCGCGACCCGGGCCCCGGGCTGCAGCTCCACGTCCTGCACGGTCTGGCCGCTGCCGACCACCTCGACCGGCAGCGCGGCGGGGCGGTGCACGGCGGAGCTCACCGCGAGGGTGTACGTCCCGGCGCCCACCTCGGCGAAGGAGAAGCCGCCCGCGGCGTCGGTCTTGCCGGTGGCGACGACCTCGCCGCGCAGGTCGGTCACGACGACCGTCGCGTCCTCGACCGGCGCGCCGTCCGCGGCGCGGACGGTGCCCGCCAGGCCGCCGGAGCCCGCCAGCACCAGGTCGAAGTCGACCGGCTGGTCGCCGACGACCAGCGTCGCGGCGTACGGCTCGTGCTCCCCGGCGGCGGCGATCAGCACGAAGGTGCCGCTGCCCGGCGTCGGCAGGGAGTACCGGCCGTCCTGGCGGGCCGCCGCGCGGGCCAGCTGGTGGCCGCGGACGTCGATCAGGGTGAGGGTCGCGGAGCCGACCGGCACACCGTCGGCGCGGCGGACGTACCCGCGGATCAGGCCGCCGCCGGGTGGCACGGCCTCCGTCCCGACGCCCCCGACCAGGCCGTCGGCGGCCGAGGCCACCGGGTCGGCCGCCGCCGCGGGCTCCTCGCGCTGGGCGTGCCGGCCGTGGCCGGCGACCTCGGCCGGGGCTGCGGCCGGGGCCGCCGCCGGGGCACCGGTGCGCTGCTGCTCGGAGTTCTCGGTGCGCAGCGGCACCTCCTTGATGAACAGGACCGCGAGCAGCGCCACCAGGGCGGTGGGGGCCGCGTAGAGGAACACGTCGCCCACGCCGTGGCCGAAGGCGCTCTCCACCACGCCGCGCACCGGGGCGGGCAGCGCGGAGAGCTTCGGGATCGCACCGTGGCCCGGGGCGGCGTGCACGCCGAGCTTCGCCAGGCCCTCGCTGGTGTAGTCGGTGACCCGGTGGGAGAGGACCGCGCCGAGCGCCGAGACGCCGACGGCGCCGCCGAGGGTCCGGAAGAACGCGACGACCGAGCTGGCCGCGCCCAGCTCCTGCGGGCGGACCTGGTTCTGCACGGCGAGGACCAGGTTCTGCATGGTGATGCCGAGGCCCACGCCGATCAGGAACATGTAGACCGAGGCGAGCCAGTAGTCGGTGTCGTTGCGCAGGCCGCCCATCAGGCCGAAGCCCGCGGTGAGCAGGATGCCGCCCGTGACCAGGAAGACCTTCCAGCGGCCGGTGCGGGTGATGATCCGGCCCGCGACGGTGGAGGAGAGCGCCAGGCCGACGATCATCGGCAGCGTCATCACGCCGGCCCGGGTCGGGGAGTCGCCCCGGGCGAGCTGGAAGTACTGGCTGAGGAAGGTGGTGGCGCCGAACATCGCGACACCCACCATGAGGCTGGCGACGACGGCCAGGGTCACCGTGCGGTTGCGGAACAGGTGCAGCGGGATGATCGGCTCGGCGGCCCTCGACTCCACCAGCAGGACCAGCAGGGAGAGCACCGCGGCGCCGCCCACCATGGCCCCGGTCTGCCAGGACAGCCAGTCGTACTTGTCGCCCGCGAAGGAGACCCAGACCAGCAGCAGCGACACGGCCGCGGCGATCAGCGTGGCGCCGCCCCAGTCGACCTTGACCTTGCGCCGGTGGACGGGCAGGTGCAGCGTCTTCTGCAGCACGACCAGGGCGAGCACGGCGAACGGCACGCCGACGTAGAAGCACCAGCGCCAGCCGAGCCACGAGGTGTCGACGATCACGCCGCCGATCAGCGGGCCGCCGATGGTGGCCAGCGCGAAGACCGCGCCGAGGTAGCCGGAGTACCGGCCGCGCTCGCGGGGGGAGATCATCGCGGCCATGATCACCTGGGCGAGGGCGGTGAGGCCGCCCGCGCCGAGGCCCTGGACCACCCGGGCCCCGATCAGCATGCCGGCGTTCTGCGACAGGCCCGCCACGGCCGAGCCGGCGACGTAGATGACCAGGCCGAGCTGGACCAGGAGCTTCTTGCTGGTCAGGTCGGCGAGCTTGCCCCAGATGGGGGTGGAGACGGTGGTCGCCAGCAGGGTGGCGGTGATGACCCAGGTGTAGGCGGTCTGGCTCGCGTCCAGGTCGGCGATGATCGTCGGCAGGGCGTTGGACACCACGGTGGACGACAGGATCGCCACGAACAGGCCGAGCAGGAGGCCCGAGAGGGCCTCCATGATCTGCCGGTGGGACATCGGCTCGGCCGCGTCCGCGGCCTTGCCGGCGGGTGCGGCCTCCCGCACCCCGGCGGGTGCTGCGGTTTCCATCAGAGTCCTTTCGCTCCCGAAGCCGTGCGGGAGGGGTGGTCCGGTACGCGCACGCGGCGCGCGTCGAAGCTCGTGCGGAGGCGGCCGAGGAGGTCCGCCAGTGCGGCGGCGTCCTCCTCGGGCCAGTCGGCGATGGCCTCGGCCAGCAGGTCGCGGGCCCGGGCCGTGCGCTCCCGGGCGACGCGCTCGCCCTCCGGCGTCAGCCGGGCGTGCCAGGAGCGCCGGTCCTGCGGGTTGGGGACGCGCTCCGCCCAGCCGCGCTCCTCCAGGTCGGCGAGCTGCCGGCTGGCCGCCGACACGTCGATCTCGAAGAGCTCCGCCAGGTCGCCGACCCGGAGTCCGCCGCAGCGGTGCAGCGCCGCGAGCAGGGCGAAGCCGCCCCGCGGGCCGCCGGGCCGCAGTTCGCGTTTGAAGGTCCTGATCAGCGCGTCGGTGCTGCTGAGCTGCAGCAGCAGCTCTCCGCAGCTCTCCTGCGAGACCATGACCGCCTCCATCTAGTTGCCTGAAGCAACCATAACTCCCTTGGTTGCCTCAAGCAACTTTTGCCGGAGCGTGCCGTCCGGTGACCGCTCCACGGAGCCTCCGCGCGCCTGCCGGAGCCCCCTCCGCGCCCCCGGAGCCGCCGTCGCGCCCCCCGGAGGCGCGTCCGCCGGGCGCCTCACCCGGTCACCGCCACCCGGTCACCGCCACCCGCTCGCCGTCGCCCCGGCGCCCTCGACCGGTCGGCCCCGCCCCCGGGAGGACCGCGCGCCCCGGAGGCCCGCGAGGCCCTGTTGTGCCCCCGGGGCGGCTGTGAAAGAACGGTCGGGACGCCGACTCAGGAGGTACGCATGCGCGTCCTGACCCGCCTCACCCCCTCCCTCGCCCTGGCCGCCGCGCTCACCGCCGCCCTCGCCGCTGCCCCCGGCGCCACCGCCTCGTCCGCGGCGCCACCTCCCCCGGACGGGGTGCGCGGGGCGGCGGGGGCGCACGCGGCGGCCAAGGCGCCCGAGGCCGTCGGGCGGGGCGGGGCGGTGGCGAGCGTGGACGCCGACGCGACCGCCGCCGGCATCGAGGTCCTGCGCCGCGGCGGCAACGCCGTCGACGCCGCCGTGGCCACCGCCGCGGCCCTCGGCGTCACCGAGCCCTACTCCGCGGGCATCGGCGGCGGCGGGTACCTCGTGTACTACGACGCCCGCACCCGGAGGGTGCAGACCCTCGACGGGCGCGAGACCGCCCCCCGCACCGCCGACGCCGGCCTCTTCCTGGAGGACGGCAGGCCGCTGCCCTTCGCCGACGCCGTCACCAGCGGCCTCTCCGTCGGCGTCCCCGGAACCCCCGCCACCTGGGAGCGGGCGCTGAGGCTGTGGGGCAGCAGACCCCTCGCCGACGTGCTGAAACCGGCCGAGCGCATCGCCGACCGGGGCTTCACCGTCGACGCCACCTTCCGCGACCAGACCGCCGCCAACCAGGCGCGCTTCCGCGACTTCCCCGCCACCCGGCAGCTCTTCCTCCCCGGCGGCGCGCCCCCCGCCGTCGGCTCCACGCTGCGCAACCCCGACCTCGCCGCCACCTACCGGCAGCTCGGCAGGGAGGGGACCGCCGCCCTCTACCGCGGGTCCGTCGGGGCCGACATCGTCCGCACCGTGCAGCACCCGCCCGTCGACCCCGCCGCCGCGCGGAGGGTCCGGCCCGGCCGGATGACCGCGGACGACCTGCGCGCCTACGGCGTCCGCCGGCAGAGGCCCACCCACGTGGAGTACCGCGGGCTGGACGTCTACGGCATCGCGCCGTCCTCCTCCGGCGGCACCACCGTCGGCGAGGCCCTCAACATCCTGGAGCGCAGCGGCCTCCGCCGCCTCGACGCCGTCCAGTACGACCACCGCTTCCTGGAGGCGTCCCGGATCGCCTTCGCCGACCGCAACCGCTGGGTCGGCGACCCCCGCTTCTCCGACGTCCCCACCCGGGAGCTCCTCTCCCAGCGGTACGCCGACTCCCGCGCCTGCCTGATCACCCCCGACCACGTCCTCACCAGCCCGCTCGCCCCCGGCGACCCCCGGCACCCGGGCGCCGCCGGCTGCACCGCCGCCGGGAAGGGCGCCCCCGAGGCGTACGAGGGGCCCAACACCACCCACCTGACGGTCGCCGACCGCTGGGGGAACGTCGTCTCCTACACCCTCACCATCGAGCAGACCGGCGGCAGCGGCATCACCGTGCCCGGCCGCGGCTTCCTGCTCAACAACGAGCTCACCGACTTCTCCTTCACCCCGGCCGTCCCCGGCGTCCCCGACCCCAACCTCCCCGGCCCCGGCAAGCGCCCGCGCTCCTCGATCTCCCCGACGGTCGTGCTCCGCGACGGCAGGCCGTTCCTCGCGGCGGGGTCGCCCGGCGGCGCCACCATCATCACCACCGTGCTCCAGGTCCTCACCGGCCGCATCGACCGCGGCCTGAGCCTGGAGCAGGCCATCGCCGCGCCGCGCGCCAGCCAGCGCAACGCGGCCGCCACCGGCGCGGAGCCGGCCTTCCTGGCCCTGCCGGAGCGCGCCAAGCTCGAGGCGATCGGACACGTCTTCACCGACGCGGGCGAGATCGGCGCCGCGACGGGCGTGGAGCGGCTGCCCGACGGCCGGTGGCTCGCCGCCGCCGAGCCGGTGCGCCGCGGCGGCGGCGCGGCCGCCGTGGTGGTGCCCGACCGGCGCTGACCCGGGGGCGGCGGGGCGGCGCGCCCGCACCCCGCCGCCCGCCCCCGGCGGGCGGCGGGAGCCCCCGCCGTCCGGATCCCCGGCCGCCGGGACTCCGGGGCTCCCCCTGGCCGCGTCCCCCCGTTGTCGGAGGGCGGCGGTAGCTTTGGACCGGGGTGTCCCGGGCCGTCAGGCCCGGCGCCCCGGCCCGACGTCCGCACCGCCCGGAGGCCCGCCCGCCGTGACCGTCCGCATCGCCACCTGGAACATCAACTCCATCACCGCACGGCTCCCGAAGTTCCTGGAGTGGCTGGAGGGCGCCCGGCCCGACGTGGTCTGCCTCCAGGAGCTCAAGTGCTCGACCGAGGCGTTCCCCCACGACGCGGTCAAGGAGCTGGGGTACGAGACCGCCGCCCACGGCACCGGCCGGTGGAACGGCGTCGCGGTCGTCTCCCGGATCGGCCTGGACGACGTCGTCCGCGGCCTGCCCGGCCAGCCCGGCTACCTCGCCGACGGCGCCATGATCCCCGAGGTCGAGCCGCGCGCCGTCGCCGCGACCTGCGGCCCGGTCCGCGTCTGGTCGGTGTACGTGCCCAACGGCCGCGAGGTCGGCCACGCGCACTACGCCTACAAGCTGGAGTGGCTGGGGGCCCTGCGCGCCTCGGTCGCCGACGACGCCGCGGGCGGGCGCCCCTTCGCCGTCCTCGGCGACTTCAACGTCGCCCCCGCCGACGAGGACGTCTGGGACCGCTCCGTCTTCGAGGGCTCGACCCACGTCACCCCCGCCGAGCGGGACGCCCTCGCCGCGCTGCGCGCCACGGGGCTCTCCGACGTGGTGCCGCGGCCCCTCAAGTACGACCACCCGTACACCTACTGGGACTACCGCCAGCTGGCCTTCCCCAAGAACAACGGCATGCGGATCGACCTGGTCTACGGCAACCGGCCGTTCGCCGACGCGGTCTCGGACGCCTACGTCGACCGGGAGGCCCGCAAGGGCAAGGGCACCTCGGACCACGCCCCGGTGGTGGTCGACCTCGACCTCTGATCCCGCGCCCCGCACCGCTGGTCCTCCGTCGGCGGTCCCGGGCGCCCCCCGGAAGGAGGGTGACCGTCCGTCAGGCGGGCTTGGGGGCCAGCCCCTGGCCGCGCAGCCACGCCAGCTGCTCCGGCGGGTTCGCGCCGTACCCGCCGCCGTGGTCGGCGTAGCGCCAGACCCGGATGTCCCGCTCGCCCGCGTAGCGGTGGTAGGCGGCGAAGACGGTGGACGGCGGGCAGACCGGGTCCATCAGCCCCACGCTGAACAGCGCCGGGGCGGTCGCACGGGCGGCGAAGTGCACGCCGTCGAAGTGGTCCAGCGTGGCGAAGGCGGTCTCCGCCATCCCCTGGCTGTGCCGCCGCAGGTACTGCACGAGCTCCAGGTAGGGGCCGTCGGACGCCACGTCGGCGCCGCGCCGGTAGTGGCAGAGGAACGGCACGTCGACCAGCGCGGCCCGCACCAGGTCGCCCGCCAGTCCGGCCACCGCCAGGGCGAGGCCGCCGCCCTGGCTGGCGCCCGAGACGACGACCCGCTCCGGGTCCACCCCGGGGAGCGCCCGGGCCGCGTCGACGGCGCGCACGCAGTCGGTGACCAGCCGCCGGTAGTAGTGGTTGCGCGGGTCCTCGATGCCGCGGGTCATGACGCCCTCGACCCACTGCGTGCCCTGCCCCGTGCCGTGGTCGGGGGTGTCGTGGCCCTGGCCGCGGCTGTCCACGACGAGGTGGGCGTAGCCGGCGGCCGGCATCAGCACGTGGTCGGTGGGCAGGCCCCGGCCGCCGCTGCAGCCCATGTACTTCACCACGACCGGCAGCGGGCCCCCGGCGCCCCGCGGCAGCAGCAGCCAGGCGGCGACGGGTTCGCCGTTCCAGCCGGGGAAGCGCACGTCGTGCACCTCCAGGGCGGGCAGCAGGTGGTCGCGGACGGGGGCGACGGCCGGGGATCCGCCGTGCTCCCGGGCCTCGTCCAGGGTCTCGGCCCAG
Organism: Streptomyces sp. NPDC001380; assembly: GCF_042895785.1. Classification (NCBI taxonomy): domain Bacteria; kingdom Bacillati; phylum Actinomycetota; class Actinomycetes; order Kitasatosporales; family Streptomycetaceae; genus Streptomyces; species Streptomyces sp. NPDC001380. Next base: position 409,612 of record NZ_JBIAWP010000002.1, read on the forward strand.
AAGGCGTCGAAGCCGGCCGGGGCGGGCAGGTCGGGGCGGTAGTCGCGCAGTGCGTCGAGGGGGAGGTCGGTGAGCGGCATGGGCTCCTCCTGGCGTGGTCGGGCGGTGCGCCGGGCGGCCCGGTCGCGGACGGGCCGCCCGGCGGTGCGGTGCGGGCGGCGGCGCGGGCCCGATCGTACGGGCACGGCACCGCCCGCCCGGCGGGGGCCGGGCCTGCGGGGCGGGCTGCGCGGCTCAGGCCGTGCGCAGCTCCAGCACCCGGACCCCGTACGCGGGCAGGGTCACCGCGTCCACGGCGGCGCCGTCGAGGTCGTGCAGGGTGCCGTTCCCGACGGCCGGCTTGACGGTCAGCTCCTCGACCCCCTGGCTGACCAGCCAGACGAAGGTGCGGCCGTCCTCGTGCACCAGCCGGTCGACGGCGACCCGCGGGTCGGCGACGGCCACGGGCCGCCGCACGCCCGCGTACGCGCCCAGGGCGTCGTACAGCACGGCGGTGTCCTCGGGGTTGACCCGCGGCGTCACCGCCGCCATGTGCTCCAGGGGGTAGGTGCACAGCACGGTCGCGCCCTCGCCGACCCGGCGCAGCAGCAGCGCGGGGCGGCCGCGGCCGTCCACCGCGAGGACCTCGGCGCCGTCGGGCTCCACGGGGAGGAAGACCCGGCTGTCGGGGGTGCCGGCGGCCCTGAAGGCCAGCTTCGCGCCCTCCGGGAGGCTGCCGAAGGCCCGGGTGAAGGTGAGGACCACCTCGTCGTCCTCGATCGGGTCCACCAGGCCGTACTCCAGCTGGTGCCGCACCCCGAACAGCTCGTCGAGGTGGGCGTACCAGGGGCCGCGCTGCTCGTCGTGGGCGCCGGGGCAGTAGGAGACGTACACGGTGGCGCCGGCCCGGGCGCGGTCCTCCAGCGCGTACCAGGTGGGGGAGAGCAGCTGCTTGGCGGAGGGCACCAGGTACAGCCGGGCGTCGTCGGCCAGGCCGTCGCTCTCGCGGGTGACGGCGGGGGCGAGGTCGGCGAGCCGGCCCGCCACCCACGCCTGGCGGGCGGCGCTGTAGACGTGGTCGCCGTCCTCCTCGCGGGTGAAGGGGTAGGGGGTGTCCAGGTAGGAGGAGACGACCAGGGCGGTGTCGCTGTCCGGCCGGGAGGTGTGCCCGAAGCCCACCCGCTCCAGCACCTCCGTGAACTCCTTGAACTCCCGCAGCTGCGGCTTGGGCCGCCCGTGCCGGTCGACGAGGCCGAAGTGCATCTCGAAGGCGTGGTGCGAGTACGGGGGCTGGTGGCGCAGGTCGTCGTAGTCGGTGTTGTTCCAGGCGATCCATCCGGTGGCGCCGGCCAGCAGCGTGTTGTGCAGCACCTGCCGGTAGTAGCGGGCGGCCCTGTCGCCGGAGACGAAGTCGGAGCTGACGCCGAACTCCTCCAGCACCACCGGCCGGCCGAAGGTGCCGGTCAGCTCGCAGACCCAGGCGGCCGCGTGGTGCTGGCGGACCGGGTCGTCCTCCATGCGGTAGACGTGCGGGCCGAGGAAGTCGCAGATCTCGGCGGAGTGCCGCACGGAGAAGCCGTTCTCGTGCCCGGTGTTCTCCCTGCCCCAGGCGCCGTCGCCCAGCGAGACCGGCTGGGTGCCGCCGGCGGCGCGCACGGCGTCGACGACGATCTGGGCCCAGGAGGAGACGGACTCGCGGTCGCGGGTGGCCTCGCCGTAGATCGGCATCTCGTTGGAGACCAGCCAGCCGGCGACCGCCGGGTGGTCCTTGAACCGGCGGACCATCTCGCCGGCGAACCAGGCCTGACGGGCCACCATCCACACGTCGGTGTAGAGGTCGCGGCCGCCCCGCCAGGAGGGGTCCCAGTTCTCGCCGGACATGTGGCCGACGATGAAGGTGGGGATGGTGGACATGCCGAGCGCCCGGTGGCGGTCCAGGAAGTCGGCGAAGTGCGCGCACTTCTCCTCGTCGACGGTGTGGGGCGTGGGCATGAAGTCCGGCCAGTAGTAGAAGGACCGGGTCACGTTCATGCCGTGGTCGCGCAGCGCGAGCAGCTCCTCCTCGACGACCTGCGGGTCGTAGGAGCGCCACATCAGCGGGCCGCCGGTGCGGGACCAGTAGTTGGCGCCGAGCCAGGTGACCGGGTTTCCGTCGGCGTCGGTGAGCCGGGCGGAGTTGCGCAGCATGGGCGGGGTCTCCTTCGGACGTGTGCGGACGTGCACGGGCACGTGTGCGGGCGGGTGCGGGCGGGTGCGGGTGCGGGTGCGGCCGGGGCACGGTGCGGTGCCGGGCGGGGGTGCCGGGTGCGGGGGTGCGGGGTGCGGCCCGGCCGTGCCCGCCGTTCCCGGACGTCCGGGGGCGTCCGGGGGCGTGCGGGGCAGGTCTGCCGGGCGGAGCCGTGCCGGGCGGTCCCGCCCCGGCGGAGCGGGCGGGCGGGTGCGCGGGCCGGGGTGTGCCGACTGCGGGGTGCACGGGCCGCCGGGGCCCGGTGCCGCCGGGCAGGGGTCGGGGGCGGGGGTCGGAGGGTCGGGGGCGCGCGGTGCGGGGCACCGCATCGGCCGCCGCCGTGCGGCACGGCGGGCGGGCGTCCCGGACGGGCCCGTTGCGGACGGGCGGCCCCGCGGGCAGCAGCACGATGCAAGCACTGCACCGGTTTAGTGTCAACCCTTCAGGTGTATTTGCGGGGGCGGGCCGTAAACCGGTTTACATCACAGCTCTGCAACGGTCTGCCGCTGCCCGGGTCCGGGCGCGTTCGCGCCCTGCGCGCCGCCCCCGGCCGCGGGGACCGCGGCGGCCCCCGCGGTGGCGGCGACGGGGGCCGGCCCCGTGGAACCGCGCAGGACCAGCCGGGCCGCCTCGTCCTCCAGGTCCGCCACCCGGGCGCCCCCGGCCGCCGCGCGCAGCATGCGGGCCGCGCGGCCCCCGTGGGCGGCGACGTCGCGGCTGAGCGCCGTCAGCGGCGGGTGCACCAGTTCGCAGAGCGCCGAGTCGCCCCACCCCACCACGGAGACGTCCTGCGGCACCCGCAGGCCCATCGCCTGGGCCGCCGTCAGTCCCGACACGGCGGTCAGGTCGCTGTCGAAGAGGATCGCCGTCGGCGGGTCCGGCCTGGTCAGCAGGGTGCGGGCCGCCGCGGCGCCCTCGTCCGCGCTGTAGTCGGTGGCCACCGTCGCGCACTCCATGCCGAGCTCCGGGGCCAGTCGCGCGACCGCCGCCGAGCGGATCTCGGTGTGCCGCAGGCGGGCGGGCCCGCAGACCCGCCCCACGCGCCGGTGCCCCAGCGCCGCCAGGTGCCGCAGGGCGGTGCCGGCCGCCGCCGCGTCGTCGCTCCACGCGGCGGGCAGCCGTCCGGTCCCGACGGGCGCGCCGATCACCACCGTGGGCATGCCCAGCTCCTCCAGGACGGGCACCCGGGCGTCCTCCAGCTGCACGTCCACCAGGAAGACGCCGTCCACCCGGCGCTGCGCCCACCAGGAGCGGTAGGTGGCGATCTCGGCCCGCTGGTCCTCGGCCACGGTGAACAGCAGCGGCGTGCCGTCGGCGGACAGCTCGGCCTGGATCCCGGAGATCAGCTGCATGAAGAACGGCTCCAGGCCCAGCATGCGGGCGGGCCGGTCGACGACGAGGCCGAAGGCGCCGGCCCGGCCGTCGGAGAGGGCGCGGGCGGCGCTGTTGGGCTGCCAGCCCAGCTCGTCGGCGATGGCGAGGATGCGGCGGCGGGTGGGGTCGGAGACCCCCGGTCTGCCGTTGAGGGCGAAGGAGACGGCGGCCTTGGTCACACCTGCACGGCGGGCGATGTCCGCCATGGTCGGACGCTTCACGTGGGCTCCAGGAGGGCGCGGGGTGCCGCACGCGCTGCGGTGCGGGAATTCCGGCGGGAGGGAAAAACCGGTTCAGCGGTGCGGATGCGCGGCAGTGTAGTGACGGACCCGGCGGGTGGCGAGGAATTGTTCCCGCGCCATTGACACCGCGTTGCACGCGCTCTAATTTTTCGGCCACGACGCACCGTCGCGGACCCGCGGGGCCCTGCTGCGGTGCCGCGTCCCCGGACGTGCCGATGCGCGGCCGGGAGACCGTCGCCTGCTCCGGGCCGGTGGTGTGCGGACCCCGCCGGCCGGCCGCGCACCACCCGCGCGACCACCCGTGCCACCCCTTCGTGCCGACGCGCAGCACCACCCCCGCCCGACCCAGGCCCCCACGGGTGCCGGACAACGTTGTCACCTCGCCACGGCGTCCGGACCGGCGGTCCCGGCGCCCTGGCCGGCACCGCCCGCACCCCGCCCCGACGGCCGTCCCGCCCGCCCACCGATCCAAGGGGAACCGATGAACGTCATGAGACCGGCCGCCCGGCGCCTCCTCGCCGCCGGCGCCGTGCTGTCCCTCGCCGTCTCCACCGCCGCCTGCAGCAGCGGCTCCTCCGGGAAGGACAGCCCGGCCGCGACCGGCGTGCTCACGGTCACCACCGGGTCCACCGGCAACTTCACCGAGAACTTCAACCCGTTCTCGCCGAACGCCCTCCAGGCGACCCACGGCATGATCTACGAGCCGCTCTTCCTCTTCAACCAGGCCAAGGCCGGCGACGTCCAGCCGTGGCTCGGGAAGTCCTACGCCTGGTCGGACGGCGGGAGGACGCTCACGGTCAAGCTCCGCACCGACGCGACCTGGAACGACGGCAAGCCGTTCACCGCCAGGGACGTCGCCTTCACCTTCGGCCTCGCGCTGAAGAACAAGGACTTCAACAGCTTCGCCCTGCCGCTCGCCTCCGTCGCCGCCAAGGGCGACGACACGGTGGTGCTGACGTTCTCCGAGTCGGCCTACACCAAGGAGTTCTTCATCCTGGGCAAGCAGGACCAGCTGCCCGAGCACGTCTGGGCGTCCATCCCCGACGACCGGAAGAAGACCGTCCTCAACAAGAACCCCGTCGGCACCGGCGCCTGGAAGGTCAGAAAGGTCGCCGGCATGTCGATGGACCTCCAGGCCCGCACGGACTACTACGTCAAGGGCCTGCCGAAGATCAAGACCCTGCGCTACCTCTCCTTCTCCGGCAACAACGGCTCCAACGCCGCGGTCACCTCCGGGAAGATCGACTGGGCCGGCAGCTTCATCCCGGACATCGAGAAGAACTACCTGGCGAAGAACCCCGGGTTCGACCTGGTCAACATCCCGCTGGCCGTCACCTACCTCGTCCCCAACGTCAGGTCCGGCCCCACCGCCGACGTCAACGTCCGCAAGGCGGTCAGCGCCGCCCTCGACCGCGACTTCATGTCGAAGACCGTCTACAACGGGCAGGCCGGCCCCACCAACCCGATGGCCCTGCTCACGCCGAACTTCGAGTCCGTCCTCGACCCCTCCCTCAAGGACGCGGCGTTCGACACCCCCGACAAGGCCGAGGGCTACCTCAAGGCGGCCGGCTACACCAAGGGCGGCGACGGCTTCTACGCGAAGGACGGCAAGAAGCTCACCATCACCCTGGAGACCGTCGCCGGCTGGACCGACTACATCAGCGTCGCCCAGATGGCCAAGCAGCAGCTGGCCAAGGTCGGCATCGACCTGGAGGTCCGCGCCGAGGCGTACGCGCAGTGGGGCGCCAACCAGTCCGCGGGCAAGTTCCAGATGCTGCTCAGCAACTACGGCTACACGCCCGTCCCCTACGCCTACTACGACCAGCTCCTCGACAGCCGGATCGCGCCCAGGGACGGGCAGAACAGCACGGTCGGCAACTACGGCGGCTACTCCAACCCCGCGGTCGACAAGGCGCTCGACGCCATCGCCGCCACCCCCGACCTGGAGAAGCAGAAGCCGTACTTCCACCAGATCCAGCAGGCGTTCGTGAAGGACATGCCGCTCATCCCGCTCTTCAACTCCCAGAACGAGCAGGAGTTCGACGGCAACGACGTCACCGGCTACCCGACCAAGGACGACCCCTACGCCGGCGCCGCGATCTGGCTGGCCCCCGACAGCGGCTGGGTCGCCGCCCGGATCTCCCCCGTGGCCGGGAACGCGGGCAAGAAGTAGCCGCCCCGGCGCCGCCGGGCGGGGGCCCACCCGCCCCGCCCGGCGGCCCCCGGCCGCCGACCACGGCAAGGAGCCCCGTGCCATGCGGTACATCCTCAGAAAACTCGGGTTCTACCTGATCGCCGCCTGGATGGCGGTCACCCTCAACTTCGCCCTCCCCCGCCTCATCCCGGGCGACCCGGTCCAGCTCATCATGGCCCGCCAGTCCCAGCTCGGACCGGTGCCGCCGGGGGAGAAGGAGGCGCTGGAGAAGATGCTGGGCCTCGGCCACGGCAGCATCCTCAGCCAGTACGGCGACTACCTCGCCTCCATCGCCCGGCTCAGGTTCGGACTCTCCGTCACCTACTTCCCCACCCCCGTCGCCGACATCCTGCGCTCCTCCGTGCTGTGGACCGTGGTCCTCGTCGGCACCGCCACGGTGATCAGCGTCGTCATCGGCCTCACCCTCGGCACCCTCGCCGGCTGGAGGCGGGGCACCTGGCTGGACTCCCTCGTCCCCGCCACCACCTTCCTCGCCGCGGTGCCCTACTTCTGGGTGGCGCTGCTGCTGATCTACCTCTTCACCCAGGTCTGGCCGGTCTTCCCCGACCAGTTCAGCTACGACCCCGGCCTCGACATCGGCTGGTCCGGGGAGTTCGCCTCCTCCGCGCTGCGCCACGCGATCCTGCCCGCCCTCACCATCGTCGTCAGCTCGGTGGGCGGCTGGATGCTCGGCATGCGCAACATGATGGTCTCCACCCTCTACGAGGACTACGTCTCCGCCGCCGAGGCCAAGGGCCTGCGCCCCCGCACCGTCATGCTCGGCTACGCCGCCCGCAACGCCGTGCTGCCCTCGGTCGCCGGCTTCGCCATCTCGCTCGGCTTCGTCATCAGCGGCTCCCTGGTCATGGAGATGGTCTTCTCCTACCAGGGCATCGGCTACCAGCTCCTCCAGGCCGTCACCAACAGCGACTACCCCCTGATGCAGGCGATCTTCCTCGCCATCACCTTCACCGTGCTGTCCGCCAACTTCCTGGTGGACGTCCTGTACGGCTTCGTCGACCCGCGGACAAGGCTCGCCCGATGACCACCGCCGACATCACCTCCGCCGACGCCACCCACGCCCCCGTCCCCGCTGCGGCGCTCCCGCCCGCGCCCTCCGGCGGCGGCCCCGGCGCCCGCCTCGCCGCCGCCTGGCGCACCGTCCGCCGCTCCCGGCGGCTCTCCGCCGGCCTCGCGCTGATCGCCCTCTTCCTGCTGACCGCCGCCGTCGGCCCGTTCCTCGCCACCGACCCGCAGGGCTTCGGCACCGACCTCTCCCAGCCCCCCTCCGGCGCCCACTGGCTGGGCACCACCCAGACCGGCCAGGACGTCTTCGACCAGCTCATGGTCTCGACCCGCACCTCGCTGCTGATCGGCTTCGCCGCCGCGCTCGCCGCCACCGCCATCTCGGTCGTCATCGGCATCGGCGGCGGCTTCCTCGGCGGCTGGTCCGACGAGGCGCTCTCGCTGCTCAGCAACGTCTTCCTGGTGATCCCCGGTCTGCCCCTGGTGATCGTCATCTCCTCGTACACCAAGGGCGGCAGCCTGCTCGCCACCATCGGCGTCATCGCCGTCACCAGCTGGGCCGCCTCCGCCCGCGTGCTGCGCGCCCAGACCCTCTCGCTGCGCACCCGCGACTACGTCCTCGCCGCCCGCCTCTACGGCGAGCGGCGGTGGCGGATCGTGCTGGTGGAGATCCTGCCGAACGAGGCGGCGATCATCGTCTCCCAGTTCATCTTCGCCGTCATCTTCGCCATCCTCACCCAGGCCGGCCTCGCCTTCCTCGGCCTGCAGAACCCCTCCGACCTGACCTGGGGCAACATGCTCTACTTCGCCCAGAACGCGGACGCGCTCTCCGGCGGCGCGTGGTGGTGGTTCGTCCCGCCGGGCCTGTGCATCGCCGTCTTCGGCGCCGCCATGTCGCTGGTCAGCTTCGGCCTCGACGAGGTCCTCGACCCCCGGCTCCGCGTGTACCGCCCCGCCCGGCGCGGCCGCGCCGGACGGCAGCGGACCGCACCCCGGCGGACCGCACCCCAGCAGCAGGCAGCCCGGCGACAGGAGGCCGACCGGTGAACGCCCCCGCCACCGCCCCCGCCGGACCCGGCAGCCCCGCCGGTCCGGACGGCCCGGACGGTCGCGACGTCGTCCTGCGCGCCCGCGACGTCCGCGTCGAGTACGACGGCGAGCGCCCCACCCGCGCCGTCCGCGGCGTCTCCTTCGAACTGCGCCGCGGCGAGGTCCTCGGCATCGCCGGCGAGAGCGGCTGCGGCAAGTCCACCCTCGCCTACGCCGTCACCCGCATGCTGAAAGCGCCCGCCCGGATGACCGGCGGCAGCCTCTCCTTCCGCACCCGCGAGGGCGAGGAGCTCGACCTGCTCGCCCTGGACGAGGAGGGGCTGCGGACCTTCCGCTGGAGCCGGCTCTCCCTGGTCTTCCAGAGCGCCATGAACGCCCTCAACCCCGTCACCACCGTCGGCCGCCAGTTCGCCGACGTCTTCCGCGCCCACCGCCCCGGCATGGGCCCCGAGGAGCGCGACCGGCGCGCCCGCGAGCTGCTGGAGATGGTCGGCATCGACGCCGATCGGTTCCGCAGCCACCCCCACGAGCTCTCCGGCGGCATGCGCCAGCGCGTCGTCATCGCCATGGCCCTCGCCCTGGAGCCCGACGTCGTCATCATGGACGAGCCCACCACCGCCCTCGACGTGGTGGTGCAGCGGGAGATCCTCGACGAGGTCGAGCGGCTCCGCGCCGAACTCGGCTTCAGCGTCGTCCTCATCACCCACGACCTCGGCCTGCTGCTGGAGATCAGCGACCGGCTGGCCGTCATGTACGCGGGCGAGGTCGTCGAGTACGCGCCCGCCGAGCAGCTCGCCGGCGGCGCCGCCCACCCTTACACCCAGGGCCTGCTGCGCTCCTTCCCCGACCTGGCCGGCGAGCGGCGCGAACTGCGGGGCATCCCCGGCTCGCCGCCCGACCTGCGCGGCGACCTCGCGGGCTGCGCCTTCGCCGACCGCTGCGAGCACGCCTTCGAGCCCTGCCGCACCACCGCGCCGCGCCTGCTGGACCTCGGCCGCGCGGCCGGGCCCTGGTCCGCCGCCTGCCACCTCCACGACCCCGCCCACCGGCCGCCGGCCGGGGCGCCCGCCCGGCCCGGCGCACCCGCGCCGTCCGACGTCCCCGCGCCGTCCGGCACCCCCGTACCGGCCGGGACGCCCGAGCCCGCCCCCGCCGCCCCCGCCGCCCCCGCCGCCCCCGCCGCCCCCGCCGCCCCCGGCGGCGGCCCGACCACGGAAGGGCGGCAGCCGTGACCGCACTCGACGTCCGCGACCTCACCGTCGCCTACCCGCAGGCCCACGGAAGGCCCTTCCGCGCCGTCGAACGGCTCTCCTTCTCCCTGCGCGCCGGCCGCACCCTGGCCCTGGTCGGGGAGAGCGGCAGCGGCAAGTCCAGCGTCCTCAAGGCGCTGTCGCGCCTGGTGCGGCCCGCCGAGGGGAGCATCCTGCTCGACGGGCGGGAGGGCGTGCGCGGCCGGGAGTACCGGCGGGCCGTGCAGATGGTCTTCCAGGACCCCTTCGCCTCGCTCAACCCCTCCCACACCGTCGACCACCACCTGCGCCGCCCGCTGCTCGCCACCGGCCGCGCCCGCCGCGGCGCGGAGGCCGACGAGGCCGTCGCCGCGCTGCTGCGCCAGGTCAACCTCACCCCGGCCGCCGACGTGGCCCGCAAGCGGCCCCACGAGCTCTCCGGCGGCCAGCGCCAGCGCGTCGCCATCGCCCGCGCCCTGGCGCCCGAGCCCGCCGTCCTCCTCGCCGACGAGCCCGTCTCCATGCTGGACGTCTCCATCCGCCTGGAGATCCTCAACCTGCTGGACCGCCTCAAGCGCGAACGCGACCTCGCCCTGCTCTACGTCACCCACGACCTGGCCACGGCCCGGCACTTCTCCTCCGAGATCATGGTGATGTACCGCGGGGAGGTCGTCGAGCGCGGTCCCAGTGACGAGGTCATCCTGGACCCGCGCCACCCCTACACCCGGCTGCTCGCCGCCGCCGCGCCCCGGACCGGCGCGAGCCGCGAGGAGGTCCGCGAGGCGCGGCGGGTGCGGCTGGAGTCCCGCGCCCGGCGGGACGCCGAGCGGCGCGAGGTCGTGGTGGGGGAGGGGTGCCGCTTCCGGCCCCGCTGCCCGTTCGCCATGGACAGCTGCGCCCGGCGGCCGCCCGAGGTGCAGGTCGCGCCGCCCCCCGACGGCGACGGCGGGACGGGCCACCGCGCCCTGTGCTGGCTGTACGCGGACCCCGCCGCCGCGGCCGGTGCGCTGCCCGCGGCGGGAGCGGCCGCCGCCGTGCCGCCGCACCGGGCGGCGCCCTGAGGCCGGGGCCCCGGGACCGGTGTCCCGGGGCCCCGGCGCCCGGTCGGTGCGTCCACCACGCACCGCCCGCCACCGGCGCCCCCGCCGGTGCGCCCCCGCCGGTGCGCCCCCGCCGGTGCGCCCCGGGCGTGCGGGCCGTCCTGCGCCCGGCCCGCACGCCCGGCGGCTGCCCCCTGCGCCGCGCGCCCCTCCGCCGCACACCCGTCCGTGCCGCCCCCTCCCCGGCCGACCCTGCCCCGCCCCCTCCCCGGCCCCCCGCCCCGTCGCCTCCCCGGCCGGTCCCCGCCGCCCCGCGCCGGGCGGTTCCGGGCCGTTCCGGGCGGGCTCCGGGCGGGCGTGCCGCGCGTAGACTGGTCCCCGCACCGTCGGGACCGGCCCCGCCCGACCGGGCCGCGGTGCGCACGGCGGGCCGGAGGGGGTGCGGGGTTGAAGCGTCCGACGATGGCGGACATCGCGCGGCGGGCCGGGCTGACCAAGGGCGCCGTCTCGTTCGCCCTCAACGGCAAGCCCGGCGTGTCGGAGGCGACCCGCCGCCGCGTCCTGGCCATCGCCGAGGAGCTGGGCTGGCAGCCCAACAGCGCCGCCCGCGCCCTGTCCGACGGCCGGGCCGGCGCCTTCGGCCTCGTCGTCGACCGGCCCGCGCCCGCGCTCGGCGTCGAACCGTTCTTCATGCAGCTGATCTCCGGCATCCAGGCCGAGCTGTCCCGCGACGGCGTGGCCCTGCTGTTCACCCTCGCCGAGGACGTCCGCGCCCAGGTCGCCGTGCACCGCGACTGGTGGGCCAGCCGCCGCGTCGACGGGGTCTTCCTCGTCGACGTCCACGTCGGCGACCCCCGGATCGCCGCGCTGGAGGAGCTGCAGCTCCCCGCCGTGGTGATCGGCTCGCCGGTGGCCTCCGGCAGCCTGCCCGCGGTGTGGAACGACGAGGCGGACGGCGTCCGGCTCGCCGTCGAGCACCTGGCGGGCCTGGGGCACCGCTCGGTCGCCCGGGTCAGCGGACCCGCCGACCTGCTCCACACCCGCCAGCGCAGCGCCGCCTTCGACGCCGTCACCGCCGAGCTGGGCCTGCGCGCCACCACGGTCGAGGCCGACTACACCGGCGAGGGCGGGGCCGCCGCCACCCTCGCCCTGCTGGAGGGGCCCGACCGGCACACCGCGGTCCTGTACGACAACGACCTGATGGCGGTCTCCGGCCTCAGTGTTGCCCAGCAGCACGGCTTCCGGGTGCCGGCCGACGTCTCCCTGCTGGCCTGGGACGACTCGCCCCTGTGCGGGGCGGTCCGGCCCGGACTCACCGCGCTGCGCCGCGACATCGCCGCCTACGGCGCGCACGCCGCCCGGCAGCTGTGCGACCTGGTCGCGGGCGAGGAGGTCCGGGACCTCCAGGTGGCACCGCCGGAGCTGGTCCGCCGGGGCAGCACCGCCCCGCTGGAGCGTCCGGCCGCGGCCTGACGCCGCGTCCCCCGACCGGCTCCGGCCCCGACGCCCTCCCCGGCCCGGTCCCGGCCGTTCCCGGTCCCGCCCGCGCGGGGCGGGGGCGGCGCGCCGTCAGACGGGTGCGCCCGCGGCCGGTGCGGTGCGGGGCAGGGGGTCGGCGGGGGCGCCCGGGCGCGGGCGGCCGGCGCGGAGGACGGCGGTCGCGAGGAGGTACTGGGCGGCCAGGTAGGTGGCCATCACCCAGACGTCGTGGCCGGGGAGCAGCGGCCGGTCGGCCATCCGCACCGCGATCAGGGTGTCGGAGAGCAGGAAGAGCGCCCCGCCGAGGCCGGCGCGCGCACCGAGCCCCCCGGAGGCGGCGGCGGTGGCGGTGAGGAGCAGGCTGTACAGGGCGACCGGCGCCCTGAGCACGCCCAGGCCGGACCAGAGCAGGCCGACCGCGGCGGCCCACACGATCGCGTACGCGGCGGCGCGCAGGGCGGCGCGGCGGCGGTCCGCCAGGGCGCCGAGGCGGGTGAGCAGCACCACGGAGCAGACGTGGCCGGCCGCGAAGGCCCCCATCCCCGCCAGGAAGGCGGGGCCGCCCGCCTCCAGCAGCGCGTCGCCCGCCGCCCCGCAGAGCAGGGCCGCGGTGAGCAGCCGGGGGAGCCGGTCGGACGCGGCCGCCGCGTACCCGGCGAGCAGCGGCATCAGGACGGGCTTGGTGGCGAGCTCCAGGCCCCGGACGCCCCCGAGCAGGGCGGCGAGGTGCGCGGCCGCGGCGAGGGCGAACGCGCAGAGCAGGGCGCGGGCGAGGGCCCGGCGGCGGGGCGTCACGCGGCGCTCCCCTCCGGGAGGCCGTCCGCGGGCGCGGCGGGCGCCTCCGGGCGCGGGGACGGCTGCCAGCCCGGCCCCCTGACGACGTGTCCGACCCGGTCGCGCCAGGTGCGCGCGGCGGCGACGTCGCGGGCGATGGCGGCGTACTCGTGGGTGGCCACCCGCAGCGGGTTGTGGGTGGCGATGTTCTTGGTGAGGCCGTACACCGGGCGGACGGTCTCCGGTGCGAAGGTGCCGAACAGCCGGTCCCAGACGATCAGGATCCCGCCGAAGTTGCGGTCCAGGTAGCCCCCCTGGGAGGCGTGGTGGACCCGGTGGTGGGAAGGAGTGTTGAGGACGAGCTCCACCGGCCGGGGAAGCCGGCCGATGCGCTCGGTGTGGATCCAGAACTGGTACACGAGGTTGACGGAGGAGCAGAAGGCGAGGACCGCCGGGTGCACCCCGGCCAGCACCAGCGGCACGTAGAAGACCCATCCGGTGGCGCTGGTCCAGGGCTGGCGCAGCGCGGTGGAGAGGTTGTACCGGCGGCTGGAGTGGTGCACCACGTGGCAGGCCCACAGGATGCGGACCACGTGGTGGCCGCGGTGCGACCAGTAGTAGAAGAAGTCCTGCCCCAGCAGCATCAGCGGTACCGTCCACCACAGCAGGGGAACGCGGAGCGGTGTCGCTGCGTACAGCGCGCTGTAGACGGCCACCACGGGGACCTTCCACAGCGCGTCGAAGAGGAGGCTGCCCAGACCCATGGAGAGGCTGGTCGCGGTGTCCCTGCCGCCGTAGCCCTGCTCGTCGTCGTCCGGGTGGAACCGGTAGGAGGCCATCTCCAGGACGGTGAGCAGCAGGAAGGCGGGCACGGACCAGAGCACCACGTCGGGCAGGTTCGGCATGTCGGGCACCATAGGTCAGCGGTGGCGCGGGGGGAAGAGGTTGCCACCCACGCGCAGGGGCGCGGTGGAGCGGCACCGCACGGACGGAAGGAGAGACCGGTGGCGGCAGGCAGGGGGAGGCGTCGTCCCGGCGCCCGCGAGGCGTGGGAGCTGTACGGCGAGACGCGGCGCCCGGGGGCGCCCGGACTGGGCGCGCGGATCGGCGCGGCGCCGCGGATGCTGCGGGCGGCGGTGCGCGGTGCGCGGTGCGTACCCGCACCTGCCGCGCGGCCGGGCCCTGCTGTACGTGCTGCTGACGGCCGCCTACGTGGCCTCGCCGGTGGACGCGATCCCGGACGTCTTCCCCGTGATCGGCTGGACCGACGACGCGGGCGTGCTGATGTGGGCGCTGCGCGGCATGGTCCGCGAGTCCGGCCGCTTCGTGGAGTGGGAGCGTGCGGGCGGGCCGCCCGCGGTGGGCCGCGGGCGCTGAGCCGGACGCCGGACCGGACGCCGGACCGGACGCCGGACCGGACTCCCGACCGGACGCTGAGCCGGTGCGATCATCACCTAGGCTGAGCACGATGGACGAGTACGGCAGCCGGGGGACGTGGTGCAGTTGACCAGGACCGGGGATGCCGCCCGGAGCGGGGGTGCGGTCGGGACCGGGGGCGCCGCCGCGGCGGTGGCCACCGACGGTCCGGAGGACGCCGCCGTGCCGGACGAGCTGCTGCGGCTCGCCCGCTGGTTCGCGGCGGCCGGTCCGGATGCCGCGCACGACCTGTACACCGCGGCCTTCGGCCTCTACGGCGCCCGGCACCTCGGGGCCGCCCCCGGCCCTGCCGCCGCCGTGCCCGCCCACACCAGCTGGTGGCACGGCCCGGCCGCACCGGCGCCGCTCCCCGCCGCGCTCCGGGCCGGCACGGTCCGCAGCCCGCGCGGCCGGGCGCCGCAGTCCCCGTCCCCGGCCCAGGCCCCGGACGGGCGCCTCCCGGGCGCCCCCGCCGGGGGAGCGCCGGATCCGCGCCCCCGCGCGCCCCGCCACGCCCGGCCGCTGCACCCGGCCGCGGACGGCGCCGCCGACGACGCCCCCGCCGCGGAGCTGCGGGCGGCCGCCCGCCTGCTGCTCGCCCACCCGCTCGTCACCGCCGCCGGTCCGTGGGGCGCCAGCCTGCCGCAGATACGCCGCCACGCGGACGCGCTCGCCCAGCGGTTCGAGCGCCTCCTCGGCTACCGGCTGCTGGTCGGCGACGGTGCGGCCCGGCTCTTCAAGGCCGGGCTGGGCACCGGGTCCGGCCGCTGCCTGCGCCGACCCTGCGGCACGCCCTTCCCGCCCCGCTCGTACGCCGCCCTCGCCCTCGCCCTGTCCGTGCTGCCGGCCCTCCCCGACCGGCTGCCGTCCGCCGCGCTGCGCGACGCCGTCCGGGGGGCCGCCGAGGAGGCGGGGCTGGCGGCCGCCGCCGACGGACCCCACCTGGCGGACGCCCTGCGGGCACTGGCGGACCGGCAGGTGCTCACCGGCGGGGGAGCGGGCACCGGACCGGGCGCCGGGGCCGGCTCGGGAGCCGACTCCGGCCCCGGCTGCGGCTGCGACTGCGGCTGCGACTCCGGCCTCCGCGCCGACGGCGAGGTGGCCGTGGACCGCGCCGTCGCCCGGCTGCTGGTGGCCGTCCCACCGACCGCCGCCGACGGCGGACCGGCGGACCTCGTACGCCGGGCCACCGATCCGGGGCCCGGCGGGGAGAGGCTGTACGTCCGGCGCAGGCTCGCCGAGACACCCGCGGTGCTGCTGGACGAGCTCACCGCCCGCGAACGCGTCTGGCTGCGCACCCGGCAGCGCCGCGAGGCCGACGCCTTCGCCGCCTTCCTCGGCCTGGAGGCCGAGGTCCGTGCCGAGGGCGTGGCGCTGCTCGACCCCGCCGACGAGCTCTGCGACCTGGGCCTGCCCGGGTCCGGTCCGCTCGCCCGGGCCGCGCTGCTGCTCGCGGAGCGCCTGGTGGAGCAGCTGCGGCCGGTCCCGGGCGACCCGGTGTCCCGGACGGCGGCCGGGCCGGTGATCGGCGTGCCGGTGCCGGACGCCGCGATCGACGGGGTGCTGGGCGACATCGCCGACGAGCACGGCGGCGCGGGCCGCTGGCCCGCGGCCTGGCTCGCCGACCGGGCGGCCCTCCGCCGCGACGTCCTCGACCTGCTGCACCGGATGCACCTGGTGGCGCCCGCCGGTCCGGCCCGCGCCCTGGCCGGTCCGGACGCGCCCGGTCCGGACGCACCCGGCCCGGAGGACGCCCCGCCCGGCCCCGGACCGGACGCCGACGCCGAGGGCGAGGGGCGCGTGGCGGCCGACGTGCGCGGGGCACGCGGCACGGCGGTGTCCGGCTGGGTGCTGCTGGCGCCCGCCGCGCGCTACGCCCCCGCCGCCCCCGCGCCGGCCGGCGGCGCCGGACGCCACGCCCGGCGGGCCCCGGACGGGCCGCCGGACCCGGGGCGGCGCTGACCCGCCGCGCAGCAGGACGGGACCGGCGGCGCAGGGCGGGGCCGCCCGCCGACGGCCGTGCGGACGAGGGCGCACGGCGGCGGGAACGCCCGCGCGCGCTCCGGCGGGCGGGCTCCGCGGACGGTTCAGCGCCCGGCCGGCGCCGCCGCAGCCGGGCCCGCGGCCCCCGCCGTGCCGTCGTGCGACGCCTGCAGGGCCGTGCCGGCCGACAGGCCGCCGAGCAGCAGGGCCGCGGCGGCGCCGCAGGCCGCGAGCAGGCGCCGGTGGCGCCGGGGGAGCGGGAAGCCGGGGCGTGCGCCCCGGGCGGCCCCCGCAGGGGCGGCCGGGGCCGGGTGCGGGTCGCGGTTCCGGTGGTCCGTCATGGGGGAAAGCCTTCCAGAGCGGCGTTAAACGGTCCTTACGTCCGCGTGAAGCCCGTACGGGTGGCGCGCGTCGGCGCGGAGACGCCGCAGACGCCCTCTCCCGGGCGGAATATCCTGGAATCACCCGGTAGGAGGATGGCCGGGAGGCCGTGAAACGTGATCGTCTTCTCGATGTCACGACGGGCGTATTGCCACCCGCCGTCCGCAGGTCCAAGCTTCTACGCACGTAGATCCACGCCGAGTGTTCACCGACCAGCCACCCGCGCACCCGCCTCCCCGGCGGGTGCCGGAGTTGAGGGGGCCTCATGTCCAGGATCGTCCGCGCCGCCCTCGTCCAGACCAAGTGGACGGGCGACACCGAGTCCATGATCGACGTCCACGAGCGGTACGCCCGCGAGGCCGCCGCCCAGGGCGCCCGCATCATGGGCTTCCAGGAGGTCTTCAACGCCCCGTACTTCTGCCAGGTGCAGGAGGAGGAGCACCACCGCTGGGCCGAGCCCGTCCCCGACGGCCCCACCGTCACCCGGATGCGGGCGCTCGCCCGGGAGCTCGGCATGGTCCTCGTCGTCCCGGTGTACGAGGTCGAGCAGGCCGGCCTGTACTACAACACCGCCGCCATCATCGACGCCGACGGCTCCTACCTCGGCAAGTACCGCAAGCACCACATCCCCCAGGTCAAGGGGTTCTGGGAGAAGTACTACTTCAGGCCCGGCAACCTCGGCTGGCCGGTCTTCGACACCGCCGTCGGCCGGGTCGGCGTGTACATCTGCTACGACCGCCACTTCCCCGAGGGGTGGCGCGCCCTCGGCCTGGCGGGCGCCGAGATCGTCTACAACCCCTCCGCCACCAGCCGCTCCCTCTCCCAGTACCTGTGGCAGCTGGAGCAGCCCGCCGCCGCCGTGGCCAACGAGTACTTCGTCGCCGCCATCAACCGGGTCGGCGTCGAGGAGTACGGCGACAACGACTTCTACGGCACCTCCTACTTCGTCGACCCGCGCGGGCAGTTCGTCGGCGACGTGGCCTCCGACAAGGACGAGGAGCTCGTCGTCCGCGACCTCGACCTCGGCCTGATCGAGCAGGTCCGGCAGCAGTGGGCCTTCTACCGCGACCGCAGGCCCGACGCCTACGGACCCCTCACCGGGGCCTGACGGAAGGACGGCCGAGCCCATGGACGACGCCACCGTCCCGCCCACCGCCGGCACGCACGGCACCCGCACCGCCGGCACGCACGCCCCGGCCCCCGCCGCACCGGCGGCCGCCCCCGGTCCGCACGCCGCCCTCCTCGCCCGCCACCGCGCGGTCACCCCCGCCTGGCTCGCCACCTACTACCGCGAGCCCATCGAGGTCACCCACGGCGAGGGCCGCCACGTCTGGGACGCCGAGGGCCGCCGCTACCTGGACTTCTTCGGCGGCATCCTCACCACCATGACCGCCCACGCCCTCCCCGAGGTCACCAAGGCCGTCGCCGAGCAGGCCGGGCGGATCCTGCACACCTCCACCCTCTACCTCTCCACGCCCATGGTGGAGCTGTGCGAGCGGATCGCGGACCTCTCCGGCATCCCCGACGCCAAGGTCTTCCTCACCACCTCCGGCACCGAGGCCAACGACGCCGCCCTGCTCCTGGCGACCGCGTACCGGCGCTCCAACCAGGTCGTGGCGCTGCGCAACAGCTACCACGGCCGCTCCTTCACCACCGTGGGCATCACCGGCAACACCGCCTGGTCGCCCACCAGCCTCTCCCCGCTGCAGACCCTCTACGTCCACGGCGGCGTGCGGACCCGCGGCCCCTTCGCCCACCTGGACGACGCGGCCTTCACCGCCGCCTGCGTCGCCGACCTGGAGGACCTCCTCGGCCAGGCCGAGGGGACCGTCGCCGCCCTCATCGCCGAGCCGGTCCAGGGCGTCGGCGGCTTCACCTCCGGCCCCGACGGCCTGCTCGCCGCCTTCAAGGAGGTGCTCGACCGGCACGGCATCCTGTGGATCAGCGACGAGGTGCAGACCGGCTGGGGCCGTACCGGCGACCACTTCTGGGGCTGGCAGGCGCACGCCGCCGCCGGCCCGCCCGACATCCTCACCTTCGCCAAGGGCGTCGGCAACGGCCTCTCCATGGGCGGCGTCGTCGCCCGCGCCGAGGTCATGGACTGCCTCGGCGCCAACTCCATCTCCACCTTCGGCGGCAGCCCGGTCACCACCGCCGGGGCCCTCGCCAACCTCCGGTACCTGCTGGAGAACGACCTCCAGGGCAACGCCCGCACCACCGGCGCGCTGATCCTCGACCGGCTGCGCGCCGCCGCCCCGGGGCTTCCCGTCATCCGCGAGGTCCGCGGCCGCGGGCTGATGATCGGCGTGGAGCTCGTCGAGCGGGACGGCGGCCCCTCGGCGCGCGCCGCCGCGGCCGCCCTGGAGCACGCCCGCGAGCGGGGCCTGCTCGTCGGCAAGGGCGGGCGGCACGGCAACGCCCTGCGGATCGCGCCCCCGCTCTCCCTCACCGCGGCCGAGGCCGAGGAGGGCGCCGGCCTCCTCGTCCAGGCCCTCCGCGAGGCCGACCGCGAGGTCGGCGGGAAGGAGCAGACCCCGTGACCCGCACCGTCATCCGCGGCGGACTCGTCGTCACCGCCGCCGAGGAGACCGAGGCCGACGTCCTGGTCGAGGGCGAGAAGGTCGTCGCCCTCGCCGCCACCGGCTCCTCCGCCGCCGAGGCCTGGACCGCCGACACGGTGATCGACGCGACCGGCCACTACGTCATCCCGGGCGGCGTCGACGCCCACACCCACATGCAGATGCCGTTCGGCGGCACCACCGCCGCCGACACCTTCGAGACCGGCACCCGCGCCGCCGCCTGGGGCGGCACCACCACGATCGTCGACTTCGCGATCCAGTCCGTCGGCTCCTCGCTCCGCGAGGGCCTGGACGCCTGGCACGCCAAGGCCGAGGGCGTCTGCGCGGTCGACTACGGCTTCCACATGATCCTCTCGGACGTCACCGAGAGCAGCCTCAAGGAGATGGACGCGCTGGTGGGGGAGGGGGTGACCTCCTTCAAGATGTTCATGGCCTACCCCGGCGTCTTCTACAGCGACGACGGCCGCATCCTGCGGGCCATGCAGCGCGGCGCCGCCAACGGCGGCCTGATCATGATGCACGCGGAGAACGGCATCGCCATCGACGTCCTCGTCGAGCAGGCCCTCGCCGCCGGGCGGACCGACCCCCGGTACCACGGCGAGGTCCGCCGCGAACTCCTGGAGGCCGAGGCCACCCACCGCGCGGTCAAGCTCGCCCAGGTCGCCGACGCGCCGCTGTACGTGGTCCACGTCTCCGCCGCCTCCGCCGTCGCCGAGCTGGCCGCCGCCCGCCGCCAGGGCCTGCCCGTCTTCGGCGAGACCTGCCCCCAGTACCTCTTCCTCTCCACCGACAACCTCGCCGAGCCGGACTTCGAGGGCGCCAAGTACGTCTGCTCCACCCCGCTGCGGCCGAGGGAGCACCAGGCCGAGCTGTGGAAGGGCCTGCGCACCGGCGACCTCCAGGTGGTCTCCACCGACCACTGCCCGTTCTGCTTCTCCGGGCAGAAGGAGATGGGCCGCGGCGACTTCTCGAGGATCCCCAACGGGCTGCCCGGGGTGGAGAACCGCATGGACCTCCTCCACCAGGCCGTCGTCGACGGGCACCTCACCCGCCGCCGCTGGATCGACATCGCCTGCGCCACCCCGGCCCGGATGTTCGGCCTGTACCCGCGCAAGGGCACCATCGCGCCCGGTGCCGACGCGGACCTCGTCGTCTACGACCCGGCGGCCGTGCAGACCCTCTCCGCCGCCACCCACCACATGAACGTCGACTACTCCGCCTACGAGGGCAGGCAGGTCACCGGCCGCTCCCGCACCGTGCTCTCCCGCGGCACCGTCGTCCTCGACGACGGCCGCTGGCTCGGCCGGGCGGGCCACGGCCGGTACCAGCCGCGCGCCACCTGCCAGTACCTCGGCTGACCCCGCCCGGCCCGCATCCCGGCCCGCCCCCGGGGCCGGCCCCCGTTCCCGACCGACCGGCCGCCGGCGGCCCGGCGCCCGCACCCGCGGGCCCGGCCGCCGGCCGTCCCGGCGACCCCGCACCCCAGGAGGACCCCCGTGGACATCGGCCTCGTGCTCCAGACCGACCCGCCCGCCCGGCTGCTCGTCGAACGGATGAAGCGCGCCGAGCAGGCCGGCTTCACCCACGGCTGGACCTTCGACTCCTGCGTGCTGTGGCAGGAGCCCTTCGTGATCTACAGCCGGATCCTCGCCGAGACCGAGCGGCTCACCGTCGGCCCCATGGTCACCAACCCCGGCACCCGCACCTGGGAGGTCACCGCCTCCCTCTTCGCGACCCTCAACGAGATGTACGGCAACCGCCTCGTCTGCGGCATCGGCCGCGGCGACTCCGCCATGCGCGTCGCCGGCCGCCGCCCCGCCACCCTGGAGCGGCTCGGCCACGCCATGCACGCCATCAAGGAGCTCGCCGAGGGCCGCGAGGCCGAGGTCGACGGCACCGTCATGCGCATCCCCTGGGTGCGGCCCGGCTCCTCCCTCCCGGTCTGGATGGGCGCGTACGGGCCCAAGGCCCTCGCCCTCACCGGACGCCAGGCCGACGGCTTCATCCTCCAGCTCGCCGACCCCTACCTCACCGAGTGGATGGTCAAGGCCGTGCGCACCGCCGCCGCCGAGGCCGGGCGCGACCCCGACAGCCTCACCGTGTGCGTCGCCGCCCCCGCCTACGTCACCGCCGACGACTCGCCCGCCGCCCTCGCCCACGCCCGCGAGCAGTGCCGCTGGTTCGGCGGGATGGTCGGCAACCACGTCGCCGACCTCGTCGCCCGCTACGGCGAGCACTCCGACATGGTCCCCGAGGCGCTCACCGCGTACATCAAGGAGCGCCACGGCTACGACTACAGCCACCACGGCCGCGCCGGGAACCCCGACACCGCCTTCGTCCCCGACGGGATCGTGGACCGCTTCTGCCTCATCGGGCCGCCCGAGGCCCACGTCGCCAAGCTGGAGCACCTCCGCTCCCTGGGCGTGGACCACTTCGCCGTCTACGCCATGCACGACGCCGTGGAGCGGACCATCGACGCCTACGGCTCCGACGTCGTCCCCGCCGTGGCGTCCCCCGCAGCCGCCTGACCGTTCAGCGCAGCCTCCTCTCCCGTCCCCTCCCGCGAGAAGCCGAGGTCACCGCCGTGGACTCCCCGTACCGCACCGACGCGCAGAGACAGACGACCCACCCGGACGGCCGGGTGGAACCCGCCTCCGGCACCGTCCTCCCGGACGGCCCCTTCACCAACGGCGACCTGCGGCCCGTCCCCGTGGCGGGCCGCCGCTGGACCACCTACACCTTCCTCGCCCTGTGGGTCGGCATGGCCCACAACATCCCCTCCTGGACCCTGGCCTCGGGCCTGGTCCTCCTCGGCATGGACTGGAAGCAGGCCGTCCTCACCATCGCGCTGGGCAACCTGATCGTGCTGGTGCCGATGCTGCTCACCGGACACGCCGGCACCCGCTACGGCATCCCCTTCCCGGTCTTCGCCCGTGCCTCCTTCGGCCTGCGCGGCGCCAACCTGCCCGCCCTGGTGCGCGCCGCGGTGGCCTGCGCCTGGTTCGGCATCCAGACCTGGATCGGCGGCGAAGGGGTCTTCTTCCTGGCGGGCAAGGTCTTCGGCCCCTGGTGGTCGGACGCCGCGCCCTTCGGCGGCCACCCCTGGACGCAGTGGCTGTCGTTCGGCGTGTTCTGGGCCGTCGAGATGGCGATCATCGCCCGCGGCATGGAGACCCTGCGCCGCTTCGAGAACTGGGCCGCCCCCTTCGTCATCGCCGCCGCGCTCGCCCTCCTGGTGTGGATCACGGTCAAGGCGGGCGGCTTCGGCCCGCTCCTCGACCAGCCGTCCCGGCTGGGCTGGGGCGCCGGCTTCTGGAAGGTGTTCTTCCCCGCCCTGATGGGCATGATCGGCTTCTGGTCGACGCTCTCCCTCAACATCCCCGACTTCACCCGCTTCGGCGGCAGCCAGCGCGCCCAGGCCCTCGGGCAGACCCTCGGCCTGCCCACCACCATGACGCTCTTCGCCCTGCTCTCGGTGCTCGTCACCTCGGGGTCGCAGGCGGTCTACGGCAAGCCGATCTGGGACCCCATCCAGCTCGCGGCGAGGATCGACAGCATTCCGGGGACCCTCTTCGCCCTGGCCACGGTGCTCGTCGCCACCCTCTCGGTGAACATCGCCGCCAACGTCGTCAGCCCCGCCTACGACCTCGCCCACCTCGCCCCCCGCTTCGTCGACTTCCGCAAGGGGGCGCTGGTCACCGGGGTGGTGGGCGTGGTGATCTTCCCGTGGAAGCTGATCGAGAACCCCAGCGTCTACATCTTCACCTGGCTCGGCGTCGTCGGCGGCCTCCTCGGCACCGTGGCCGGCATCCTCATCGCCGACTACTGGCTCCTGCGCCGCACCCGTCTGGACCTCCTCGACCTCTACACGCCGGAGGGCCGGTACTGGTACGCGGGCGGCTGGAACTGGCGGGCCCTCACCGCCTTCGCCGCCGGCGGACTGCTGGCGGTCGGCGGGTCGTACTCGACGGTCGACGCCGAGGGGGCCGCGCAGGGCCCCTTCCCCACCGGCGGCCTCGTCCCGCTGCTCAAGCCGCTCGCGGACTACGGATGGGCGGTCGGCCTGGCCTCGGCGCTGGTGCTGTACCTGGCGCTCAGCCGCCTCGCCCCCGAGGCCCGCCGCCGTCCTGCGGCCGCGCAGCCGGTGGGGGAGGCCGCGCTCTGACGCGGGGCCGGGCCCCTGCCTGACGCCGGGCCGGGGCCCGGCCCCGCCCGGCGGGGAGCGGGGGCCCGGTCCGGACGCCGGGGACGACCTGGCAGGGTGGCTCCGCGACACCCCGCGCCCGCCGGTGCGGACCCCGGCCCCGCCCCCGGAACGGAAGGACGAACGTGAGCCCCGCCCGCCCGCCCCACGTGCTGCTCGCCCCCGACAAGTTCAAGGGCTCGCTCACCGCCCCGGAGGCGGCCCGGCACCTCGCCGCGGGCCTGCGCCGCGCCGACCCGGGCACCGCGGTCACCGAGCTGCCCGTCGCCGACGGCGGCGACGGGACCGTGGACGCCGCCGTCGCCGCGGGCTTCCGGCGCCGCGAGGCCCTCGTCGCCGGACCGCTGGGCGCCCCCGTCCGCGCCGCCTTCGCCGTCCGCGGCGACACCGCCGTCGTCGAGATGGCCGAGGCCTCCGGACTGCGCAGGCTGCCCGGCGGCCGCCCCGAGCCGCTGCGCGCCGGCACCCGCGGCACCGGCGAACTGCTCCGGGCCGCCCTCGACGCCGGGGTCCGCCGCATCGTCCTCGGCGTCGGCGGCAGCGCCTCCACCGACGGCGGCGCAGGGATGCTCGCCGCCCTCGGCGCCCGCCTCCTCGACGACCGGGACCGGCCGCTGCCGCCCGGCGGCGGCGCCCTGCCCGACCTCGCCCGGGTCGACCTCTCCGGCCTCGACCCCCGGCTCGCCGGGACCGACCTGGTCCTCGCCTCCGACGTGGACAACCCGCTGCTCGGGGAGAAGGGCGCCGCCGCCGTGTACGCGCCGCAGAAGGGTGCCGGGCACGCCGAGGTCGCCCGCCTGGAGCGCGGCCTCGCCCGGCTGGCCGAGGCCGTGGGCGCGGCCGTCGGCCCGTCCGCCGCGGGGGCGGCCGACCTGCCCGGCGCCGGGGCGGCGGGCGGGACCGGCTACGCGGCGCTCGCCGCCCTGGGGGCCGTGCACCGCCCCGGCATCGCGACGCTGCTGGAGGTGCTGGGCTTCGACCGGGCCCTGGAGGAGGCGACCCTGGTCGTCGCCGGCGAGGGCTCGCTCGACGCGCAGACCCTGCACGGCAAGGCGCCGCTCGGCGTCGCCGCCGCCGCCGACCGCCGGGGTGTGCCGGTGGTGGCCGTGTGCGGCCGCTGCGCCCTCACGGGCGCGCAGCTGGAGGCGGCGGGCTTCCTGCGGGTGTACGCCCTCACCGCGCTGCAGCCCGACCCGGCCCGCTCCATGGAGGACGCAGGCCCCCTGCTGGAACTGGTCGGCGAGGCGCTCGCCCGCGACCTGGCGGCCGGCTGACGGACCGGCCGCACCCCCGGTGGGCGGTCCTGCCGACCCCGCCGTGTCCGTGCCATTGACCGGCGGGCCCGAACGGTGCTTCGATCGGCAGTCGGCCCCCGGGGCGGCCGCCGCCGCCCCGATGTGACGTGCCGTCGACTCCAGGAGGTATCCGCCCCGTGGCTTCCGCTCCGTAGTCTGACAACGTTGTCATCCCCGCCCCCGCCGCGCGGGCGGCCGGGCCGGGCGGCACGCCCGCCCGGCGGTCCGGCCACCGCGGCTTCGTGACGGTGCGGGACGGCGCCTTCCGCCTCGACGGCGCGCCCCTCCGCTTCGGCGGCACCAACTGCTACTACCTCCACCAGCAGTCCCCTTACATGATCGACAGCGTGCTCGACGACGCCGCGGCCATGGGCCTGCCGGTGCTCCGGGCGTGGGCGTTCGCCGACGGCACCGGCAAGGGGGCGCTCCAGCCCGAGCCGCACCGCTACGACGAGGACGCCTTCGACTCCCTGGACTACGCCGTCCACTAGGCCGGGCAGCTGGGGATCCGCCTCGTCCTCCCGCTGGTCAACAACTGGCCCGACTACGGCGGCATGCGGCAGTACGTCACATGGTTCCTCGGCCTGGAGGACGACTCCTACGGCGACGGCGTCCACCACGACCGGTTCTACACGGAGCGGGCGATCCGGGACTGCTACAAGGCGTACGCCGCGCACGTCCTGCGCCGCCGCAACCGCTACACCGGGCTGCGCTACCGCGACGACCCCACCGTCATGGCCTGGGAGCTCGCCAACGAGCCCCGCTGCCGCAGCGACAGGTCCGGCGCCACCCTGCTCGCCTGGGCGGCCGAGATGAGCGCCCACGTCAAGCGGCTGGCGCCCCGCCAGCTCGTCGCCGTCGGCGACGAGGGCTTCTACGGCGAGGCGGGCCGCGACGACTACCCCTACTCCGACTACGAGGGCACGCCCTGGAGGAAGCTGGTGGCGCTCCCCCACGTCGACTACGCGACCTGCCACCTGTACCCGCAGGGCTGGGGCGAGCACCCGGGCGGCAAGCCCGGCACCGACCCCGTCGCCTGGGGCACCCGGTGGATCACCGACCACGTCGCCGACGCCCGCGCCCTCGGCAAGCCGGTCGTGCTGGAGGAGTTCGGCCTCGCGATCGACGCCGGC
Source organism: Streptomyces sp. NPDC001380 (assembly GCF_042895785.1). NCBI lineage: Bacteria > Bacillati > Actinomycetota > Actinomycetes > Kitasatosporales > Streptomycetaceae > Streptomyces > Streptomyces sp. NPDC001380. Next base: position 435,217 of record NZ_JBIAWP010000002.1, read on the forward strand.
CGGGGCGTACCCGACGTCGCCGCCCGCGACGCGGGCTACGCCGCCTGGACCCGCGCGGTGGAGGAGCACGGCGGCGCCGGCTCCCAGTTCTGGATCCTCACCTCGCGCGTCGACGACGGCTCGTTCTACCCCGACTACGACGGGTACCGCGTCACCTGGAACAACGACCCGGCCGACCCGGGCCCCAGCACCGCCCGCCTGCTGGCCGACCACGCCCGGCGGACGGCCGCCGCCTCCGGCGGGGCGCTCGGCTGACCCGCGCGCCGTGCCCGTGCCCGCATCCGAACCCGTGCGGGCGCGGGCACGGCGGCGGGCTCCGGCGACCGGGCCGCCCCGGGGTGCTCAGGCCGCCTGGTGGGGCGTGAGGACCAGGCGGACCACGTCCTCCAGGCGGCGCCGGGCGTCGCGCAGCGTCGTGCGGCCGGTCACCCAGGCGGTCAGCTCGCCCTGCCAGACGTTGCCCACGATGTGCGGGACCACGTCCCGCACCGACGCCGGCACGTCCGGCATCACCGCGAGGAGGGCCTCCCGGTCGGCGCGGGCCATGCTGTGCAGGGCCTCGCTGGCGAACGGGTCGGTGGAGGCCGCCACCGAGACCAGCAGGTGGGCGAGCTGCGGCTGGCGCTGGTAGGCGCGCATGCCGTGGTTCACGAAGCGGACCACCCGGTCGGCCGCCGCAGCCGGGGCCTTGGGGCCGCGCAGTTCGGCCACGATGTCGGCGAGCAGCAGCCGGTGCCAGTCCGCGATGGCGGCCGCCAGCAGGTGGTCCTTGGAGGAGAAGTAGCGGTACGCCGTTCCCAGGGCCACCCCGGAGCGCTCGCTGACCTGCTTCATCTGCAGTCTCTCGACGCCGATCTCGGTCACCAGGGAGAGGGCTGCCGCGATCAGGTTCCGGCGTCGTTCCAGCTGGCGGGGGGACATCGCCTCGACCGGCCGCGGCGACAGGTCAACCTTGGACACGGGACTCATGATACGGGGATCGATGGTGCGGCAGTATGCCGCCTGATCTGGCCTTTTGTCCGGCGGCTGGGAAGCGCGGCCGGACGGGGCGCCCGGGAGGGGCCCCGCCGCGCCGGCGGCGGGGCCGTGCGCCCCGAGGCCGGGGACCGGCCCTCGGGGCGCAGGGGCCCGGTCAGCCCAGGCCGCGGCTGTCCTGCTTGAGCGCGGTGTCCACGGTCAGCGCCGAGGCCACGACCATGCTCAGCAGCGGGTCGGCCAGCGGCCGGTGGATCTGCACCACGTAGTTGTCGGCGGTGGTGAAGAGGGTGCGGGCCAGGCCCTCGAAGGTCTTGGTGATGCGGGCGACCTCGGTGCCGGTGTGGTCGGTGATCGCGAAGTTCCAGGCGCGCCAGTTCTCGGCCTTGATGGCGCCGACCTGCGTGCCGCCGCACATCAGCGCGAAGCTGATCTTCCCGATCATGTTCTGCTGGATGATCTCGCCGACCTGCGTCCCGTCCGCACGCGCGACGAGCACCCGCGACTTGAAGATCTTCGCCGGGCGGGTCAGCAGCATCACCGGCTGCCCGGCGGTGTCGCGCACCTCCAGGCGGTGGGTCAGGAACTGGTCCCAGCTGGTCATGAAGCGCAGGATCTTGCGCAGGACGCCCTGGCCGACCTCGGCCACCGACCCGATCTGCGTGCCGTTCTGGTCGAAGACCGCGTACTCTGCGGCGAGCTCGATGAGCTTGGTCTTCTGGTTCACCACCAGGACCGGCTCGGAGAGGAGCGTCCCGCCGCCGCCGGCCACCGGTCCGACGCCCGCCTTCTGCTGGACCTGGCGGCGGATGCGCTCCGCCTCGGGGGGCCCGTCGACCGCCAGTTCCCACGGGGAGCCGTCCTGCGTCGGCCTCTGCGGCGGCAGGCCGCCGGCGCCCTGGCCGGCGTGGGTGTGGCCGGTCCACTGGGAGCCGTCCCACCAGCGCAGCGCGGCAGCGCCGTGGGGGTCGGGGTACCAGCCGGGGGGAGTGGTTGCCGTCGTCACGCGGAGGAGCGTATCCCGAACCGGTGACGGCGGTGAACGCATGTCCGGGTACGCACGGCGGCCGCCCGGCCCGGCGCACCCGCGGCGCCCCGGGCCGGGCGGCCGCCTGCCGGGCCGGCTCTCAGGCCAGGCGGACGGAGCCGTCGCTCACCGTGACGGCCTGCGGCGCCAGGGGCCGCGACGCGGGGCCGTGCACGACCGAGCCGTCGGCGATGTCGAACCTGCTGCCGTGGCAGGGGCAGTTGACGGTCCCTCCGGCCACCGCTTCCACCGGGCAGCCGGCGTTCGTGCAGCGCGCCGAGAACGCCGTGAACCGCCCCTGCCGCGGCTGCGTCACCACGTACGTCCGCCCGACCACCACGCCGCCGCCGACCGGCAGGTCCGCCGTCCTCACCAGCACCTGCCCCACGGACCCGGCCCCGGCGCCGGCCCCGGACCCCGACCCGGCCCCGGGGCTCCCCGTCCCGTCCTGCCCGCCGCCCGACGGCGGGGCGGCGGGCGCGAGGGTCCCGCCGCCGCCGGCGGCGCAGCCCGCCGCGAGCGCCGCCACCAGGCCGACGCCCGCGAGCAGTGCGGTGCGGCGGGGCACCGCCTCGGCGGCTGCCGCGCCGCAGGGGCAGCCGCAGGGGCAGCCGCAGGGGTCCGGCAGGCCGGTCCCTGCGGCGGCGGCGATCCCGCAGGCCGCGTCGGCTGTGTCCGCCGCGGTGCCGGCCGTGCCGTGGGTGAGGGTCATCGGGAACTCCCCGGGGGCAGGAGGGCGCCGGCCGGATGCCCCGGCCGGCCCGGACGTCGGAACACGTGGGGGCCCGGGTCCCGGGTGCGGCGGCCTGACGGCCCCTCGCCTCCTGCTCCCCCCTGGGGGTGCGGCCGCGGTCCCGGTCGTCCGGCCCTCGCCGGTGGATACGGATCCGCGGTCCCGGGCGTTCAACGCCCGGGGCGCCGGTTCAGGGCGTCCGGGGCCCGGGTGCGGAGGGCCGGTCCGCCGCGGGGGCGCGGCGCTCCCGCACCAGCGCCTCCTGGACGGCGGAGGCGACCAGCGCCCCGCCGCGGTCGTAGAACTCGCCGAGGGCCAGGCCCCGTCCGTCCGACGACGAGGGGCTGCGCTGGGCGAAGAGCAGCCACTCGTCCGCGCGGAACGGGCGGTGGAACCACATCGCGTGGTCCAGCGAGGCCAGGGTGAGCCGCGGCGGGCCCGAGCGGCGGAAGCGGGGCTCCTGCAGGTGCAGGGCGGTGGTCGACGCCAGCGTGAGGTCGGAGAGGTAGGTCAGGGCGCAGACGTGCAGCAGCGGCTCGTCCGCGGGCAGCGGCGCCGCGGCCCGCAGCCAGACGAACTGCTGCGGCATGCCGGGCACCTCCGGCGGCAGCCCCGGGGAGCCGGGCGGCACGAAGCGCATCCGCAGGGTGCGGGAGAGCGCCGACGCCGCGTACCCCTCCGGGTCCGCCTCGGCCCAGGCGGCGTAGGGGTCGGGCAGTTCCTCGGGCCCGGGAACCCCCGGTGCGCTGCGCTGGCGCTCGGCGCCCTCCTCCGGCTCCTTGAAGGAGGCGGAGAGGGTGAAGATGACCTCCCCGCGCTGGACGGCGCCGACCCGGCGGGTGGTGTACGAGCGTCCGTCGCGGACCCGCTCCACCTGGTACACGATGGGGCGCCGCGGGTCGCCGGGGCGGACGAAGTAGCCGTGCAGCGAGTGCACCGCCCGGCCGGCGCCCGTGGTGCGCCCCGCCGCGGTGAGGGCCTGCGCCGCGACCTGGCCGCCGAAGGCCCGCAGCGGGGCGCCGGCGTGGCAGGTGCCCCGGAACAGGTTCTCGTCCAGTTCGTCCAGCCGCAGCAGCTCCGCGAAGGTGCTGCCCGCCGTCCCCGCCCCCGTCTGCTGCTCCGTCACGTCGGTCACCTGCCCATGGTGGCAGACGGGTCCGCCCGGCCGGTGTGACCCCGGTTACCCCGGGGCGGCCCGGGGCGGCGTGCGGGCGGATGGAACCTGTTCTCGCCCGGGGCGGCGCTCCGGCGCCGGGCCGCGGGCGGCGGTCCCGGGCGGGACCGGGACGTGCCCCCGGGTGGGGCGCCGGTCGGGGCGCCGACGGGCGGGAGCGGGCCCCGGCGGACCACGGGGAGGTAATTTCCGTACAGGTCATGACAAGTTAGCGGCATGTGATCGCTTGGGGGAGTGACCGCTTGTCATGTGTGCGCTCCGGGGCGCGGACCCCCGGTTCCGGCGCCCGGCGCGGGTCCGGCGCCGCACGGCCCGGCGCCCCGCGGGGGAGGCGGCGGCCTCCCCACCCCGACCCCGCTCCCGCTCCCGCTCCCCGCAAGGACCTCCCCTCCGTGACCGACTTAACGGCATCGTCCGCGGATCCGGCCGCTCCCCCCGACAGCGCCCTCATCAGGGCGGTACGGCGCGGCGACCCCGCAGCGGCGGCCGAGCAGTTGCTCACCCGCCACTGGGCCGCCGCCTTCGCCTACGGCACGGCGTGCACCGCGTCCCCCGCGGCCGCCGGACGGCTGGCCGCCCAGGCCTTCTCCCGCACCCTCCACCGGGTGCGCGCCGGAAACGGCCCCTCCACCGCCTGGAGACCCGAACTCCTCCTGCAGGTCCGCGCGGCCGCCGAGGCCTGGCGGGCCGGTGGCCGCGCCGCCGGCCTCGACCCCGCCGCCGGGCACCCCCCGGCCGCCGGCCGGCCCGGACCTCCCGCGCTCCACGCCTACCGGGCCGTCCCCGAGGCGGCGCGCGGCCTGCTGTGGCACTGCGCCGTCGAGGGCGAGCCGCCCGCCGCGGCGGCCCGCCTGCTCGGCGTCGACCCCGCCGAGGCCGAGCAGCAGCTGGTCCGGGCACGCGAACTGTTCCGCGAGCGCTGCCTCCGCGCCCACCTCGGGACCCTCGGCGACGAGCGGTGCCGCCGCTACGCCGGCCTGCTGGACGTCTCCACCCGCAGCGGCGGCACCCTGCGCTCCGCGGACCTGCGCCGCCACCTCGCCGACTGCCCGGTCTGCCGCCCCGCCGCCGGCCGCCCGGACCGCCGCGCCGGCGTCCTGCTCGGTGGCGTACCGGGTGGTCAACCAGTGGAGCGGGCAGTTCCAGGCGGAGCTCACCGTCACCTCGGCCCGGCCGCTGCACGGCTGGACCCTCAGCTGGGACTTCCCCGACGGGCAGCGCGTCGTGCAGCTGTGGAACGCCGTGCTCCCCGACGCGGGACCCGCCGCCCGGCTCTCCGCGATCGACTGGAACACCGACGTGGCCGCCGGGCAGTCCTTCACCCTGGGCTTCCTCGCCTCCTGGGAGGAGGGCAACCGCCCTCCGGCCCGGTTCAGCCTCGCCGGCGACGACTGCCGGGCCTGACCCGCGAGGGCGCACGGGACACGCGTGGGCCCGCGCGGCACACACGCGGGCCCACGCGGGCCCTCCCCCCCCCCCCCGCCGCGTCGGCGGGGGCGGCGGCCCGCGCCGGGTGCCGCGGACCGGTGCGGCGACGGGCGCGCCCGGAGTGGGCCGAAGAGGGGGGAGCGGGCGGCCGCCCGCACGCCGGGAGACCGGGCCGCCTCCCCGCCCCGGGCGGGCGTCAGCGCTCCCGGGGGCCGCCCGGCCAGGTGCGGGCGGCCCCGTCCGGCTCCCCGGTACCGGCGCGTTCCCCTGCCATGGGCGGAGCTTCTTCGTGTCGTCGCGGGCGGGGACGGCGTCCGGCCACCCGGACCTCGGCGGCCCGGGTGGCCGGGGTGGCCGGGGTGCCGCGCCGGCGGCCGCAGGGCGCCGTCCGCCGCTCAGATGTCGCGGAAGATCTCGATCTGCGCGCCGACCGAGTTGAGGCGCTCCGCCAGCTCCTCGTAGCCGCGGTTGATGACGTACACGTTGCGCAGCACCGACGTGCCCTCCGCCGCCATCATCGCCAGCAGGACCACCACCGCCGGCCGCAGCGCCGGCGGGCACATCATCTCCGCCGCCCGCCACCGCGTCGGACCCTCCACCAGGACCCGGTGCGGGTCCAGCAGTTTGACGCCGGCGCCGAGGCGGGTCAGCTCGGTGAGGTAGATGGCCCGGTTGTCGTAGACCCAGTCGTGGATCAGCGTGGAGCCCTGCGCGGTCGCGGCGATCGCCGCGAAGAACGGCACGTTGTCGATGTTGAGGCCGGGGAACGGCATCGGGTGGATCTTGTCGATGGGGGACCGCAGCTTCGAGGGCCGCACGAGCAGGTCCACCAGCCGGGTGCGGCCGTTGTCCGCGGCGTACTCGCTGCCGCGCTCGTGGTCCAGGCCCATCTCCTCCAGCACCGCGAGCTCGATCTCCAGGAACTCGATCGGCACCCGGCGGATCGTCAGCTCGGACGAGGTGACCACGGCGGCGGCCAGCAGGCTCATCGCCTCCACCGGGTCCTCCGACGGGCTGTAGTCCACGTCGCGGTGGATGTGCGGGACGCCGTGCACGGTGAGCGTGGTGGAGCCGACGCCCTCGACCTTGACGCCCAGCTGCTCCAGGAAGAAGCAGAGGTCCTGCACCATGTAGTTGGAGCTGGCGTTGCGGATGACGGTCACGCCGTCGTGCCGGGCGGCCGCGAGCAGCGCGTTCTCGGTCACGGTGTCGCCGCGCTCGGTCAGCACGATGGGGCGGCCCGGCGAGGCGCCGCGCTCGACCTCGGCGTGGTAGATGCCGCCGGTGGCGGTGATCTCCAGGCCGAAGTGGCGCAGGGCGCTGACGTGCGGCTGCACGGTGCGGGTGCCCAGGTCGCAGCCGCCCGCGTACGGCAGGCGGAAGCGGTCGGCGAGGTGCATCAGCGGGCCCAGGAACATGATGACGCTGCGGGTCCGGCGGGCCGCCTCGGCGTCCATCCCGGCCAGGTTGAGCTGCTCCGGCGGGTCGATCTCCAGGTCGCGGCCGTCGTTGGTCCACCGGGTGCGCACGCCGATGCTGGCCAGCACCTCCAGGATCCGGTAGACCTCCTCGATCCGGGCGACCCGGCGCAGGGTGGTGCGGCCGGAGTTGAGCAGCGAGGCGCACAGCAGGGCGACGCAGGCGTTCTTGCTGGTCTTGACGTCGATGCTGCCCGAGAGGCGGCGGCCGCCGACCACCCGCAGGTGCATGGGGCCGGCGTAGCCGAGGGAGACGATCTCGCTGTCGAGCGCCTCGCCGATGCGGGCGATCATATCAAGGCTGATGTTCTGTCCGCCCCGTTCGATGCGGTTGACGGCGCTCTGACTGGTGGCCAGTGCCTCGGCCAGTTGCAGTTGGGTCCAGCCCCGGTGCTTGCGGGCGTCGCGGATGAGCCTGCCGATGCGAGCGAGGTAGTCATCTGTCACACCCGAACCGTATCTCACATGTGAGATATCCACCCGCCGGAAGCCGGTCGGCGATCCGCCCTCCGGCAGCGGCGTCCTCCCGGTGCGCGTACCCGCGGGGGCGGGGTTCAGCCGTGCGGGCGGGCGCCCTGCGGCCCCGGTGCCCCCCATGCGCGCGGGCCCCGGCCGGGCGCGGCGGGCGGGTCCGGGGAGCCCGGCACCCCACGGGCGCGGGCGCCTCCCCGGACCGTGCTCCCGAAGGGGGCGCGCGCCTGCCCACCGCACGCCCACGGACTGTCAGAGGCGGCGCCTACCGTCCTCGGCATGACGCAAGCCGCACAGGCGTACGCCTATCTCCGCCCGTCCGCGCTCCACCGCTCCGCCGCCGGCAGCAGCCTCGCCCTGGAGACCGCCGGCGGCGCCACCCCCGCGGGCGCCGCCGCCCACCCCCGCTTCTTCGACGGCTTCCTGACGCGCCCCGGGGCGGCCGCGGCGGCCCTGCTCGCCGTGGCCGACGTCGCCGCCGCGCGCTACTACCAGCCGCTCCTGGCCGCCTCCCTCGACCCCGTGGTCACCGGCAGCGGCGACCGGCTGCGGTTCGAGTCCTTCTCCGGCTGCTGCGGAGTCCACGCCCGGCTGGACGTCCTCACCGGCGGCCTGGACGGCGGCGACATCGGCCACGGCACCACCAACGTCGACGTCAACGACCCGCTGCGGGACGCGCTCACCCTCGTCGGCCCCGCCGACCCCCTCCACCTCCGGGTCGGCCCGGACGACCTCACCGTGACCACCTTCGACGGCCCGGTGGCCGAGAGGAAGGTCCCGCTGCCCGACCGCTGGCTGCGCGGCTTCGCCGAGACCCAGGTCATCGCCTCCTCCTTCGACCTGCGGGCCGAGGTCCCCGCCGCCGAGGCCGTCCGCTTCCTGCGCTCCCTGCCGCGCGGCGGCGCCCGCGGCGCCGCACGGGGGGCGCAGTGGGTGGTGCCCGCCGGCCGTGCGCTCCGCCCCACCGCGCGGCCCGTCCCCGGCGCGGTCTGCCTGCCCGGCCCGGAGCGGCTGGCGGCCCTCCGGCGGGTCCTGCGCCACGCCGTCGGCCTGCGGCTCTACGGCCCTCCGGCCACCGCCGCGAGCGCGCCCGCCGCCAGTGCCTGGGAGGTCGTCCTGCCGGACATGCGGCTCACCCTGACGCTCTCCCCGGACGCCTCCCGCGGCTTCTCCGGCGAGGGCGCCGTCCTGGAGGCCCTCGCCGGCGACGAGGCCGCCGAGGACGCCGAACTGGTCGGCCTGCTGCTGGCCTGGGAGCCCCGCGTCGAGGTCGCCGACCTCGCCGACCGGTCGGGCCTGCCCCCGGGGCGTGTACGGGCGGCCCTCACCCGTCTCGGCACGGCCGGCCGGATCGGCTACGACACCGCGGAGGCCGCCCACTTCCACCGCGAACTCCCCTACGACGCCGACCGCGCCGAACGCCACAACCCCCGGCTGCGCGCCGCCCGCGCCCTGGTGGACGCCGGCGCGGTCCGCCTGGACGGCCCCGACCTGGCCGTCGTCACCGTCGAGGACCACGTCCACCACGTCCGCTCCGACGGCGGGCGGCTCAACTGCACCTGCCTGTGGTGGGCCAGGCACCGGGGCGGGCGCGGCCCGTGCCGGCACGCACTCGCCGTCCGCATGCTGCGCCGCTCCGGTGTGCCGTCAGGGGCGGCCGTGCGCGCCGCCCGCTGAGCCCGTCCGGTCCGGCCCCCGCCGCGGGGCGGCCCGGATCCCGGCTCCGGCGCGGCGCCTGCCCCGCCCGGACCCCGCCTCCTTCCCCGCCGCCTCTGCGGACGGTCCCGCCGTGCCGCCCCGCCGCCGGGGCCCGCAGGTCCCTCGCCCCGGCGACCGGTGACCCCGCCGATGCGCAGCCCACCCGTCCCGGGCGGGCACCCCTCCCGAACAGGAAGAACAGGATCCCGTGACCACCGCATCCCTCCCCACCCCCGCCCCCTCCCGTCCCGCGGCGGAGGGGACACCGCAGGACCGGCTCGTCGCGGCCGTACGGGAGGGCCGCCTCGACCTGGTGCGCCGTCTGCTGCCCGCCCTCGGCCCCGCCGACCGCCGCGCCTGCCTGCCCGCGCTCAAGGAGTTCCGGCGGGAGCTGCGGGACGTGTGGGGGCCGGACAGGCAGTCCCGGGCGGCGACCCTGCTCGTCGCCGGCACCGCGTGCCACTCCGGTGCGGCGGCCGCCGCCCAGTGGATCGGCCGCGCCGCCCGCGGCGGCCTCCCGGAGCCCGCCCTCCCCGCCCTCGTGGAGGTCCTCGCCGACCGCGCCCCCGAGTGGCGGTCCGACGTCGCCCGGCGGCTCGCCGAACGCCCCGACGGGGCCTGGGGCTGGGACGACTACCCGTTCGTCGAGTACCTGCTGCGGACCACCGGCACCCCCGCGCCCGCCTCCGACGCCTTCGTCGCCCGCTGGGCCGGGGAGCGCACCCGGCAGCAGGTCCGGATCCGCTCGGGCCGCGACCTGTGGCGGGCGGTCCTCCCCGCCGGCGCCACCCTCCTGGAGCGGCTGCGGAACGACAGCTACCTGCCCGCCCTCGCCCCCCGGCTCTTCGAGGCCCCCGGCACCGCCCCCGTCCTGGACCCGGCCTGGCACCCGGAGGGCCCCGAGGGCGGCTGGCCCGCCGCCCTGGCCCGGCTCGCCGACGAGGGCCTCCTCGACCGCTCCGACCTCCTCGACCGCTGCCTCGCCCGGCTGCTGCGCGGCGGGCGGCCCGGGGAGCTGCGCGTCTTCCTCGCCGTCCTGGAAGCGTTCGCCCCCACCCCCGACGAGCAGGCACGGCGTGCACGGACCTACGTCCGGCTGCTGCCCGACGCCCCCTCACCGGTGGCCTGGCACGCCCAGCAGGTCCTCGCCGGGCTCGACGAGGCCGGCCGCCTCGACCCCGGGCACCTCGCCGAGGCGTCCCGCGCCGTCCTGTTCCGCAGCGAGAAGAAGCTGGTCCGCGCCCAGCTCACCTGGCTCGACCGGACCGCCCGCCGCGATCCCGCACGGGCCGCCGACGTGGTGCAGGCCGCCGCCGACGCCCTCGGCCACGAGGACGCCGCCGTCCAGGAAAGGGCCCTCAATCTGATCGCCCGCCACCTGGCCCGCGCCGGCGACGGTGTCCTGCCCGCGCTGCGCGCCGCCGCCGAGGGGCTCGACCCCGTCCACCACGCCCGCTCCGCCGCGCTGCTGGGCACCGACCACGCCGCCGAGGACGGTCCGGCCGACCTGCTGCCGCCCGTTCCCGTGCCGCAGCCCCTGTCCCCGCCGCCCGCCACTCCGGCGGAGGTCGCCGAGGAGGTCTCCGCGCTCCTCGCCGGCCCTGCCGACGTCGCCTCCTTCGAACGCGCCCTGGACGGCCTGGTCCGCCACGCCCGACGGGACCGCGCCGCACTCGCCGCCGCCCTGGAGCCCGTCCTGCCCCGGGAGACGCGGCAGCGCTGGGAGAGCTGGGGCGACTGCACCACGGCGGACATCGCCTTCGTGGCACTCGCCGTCCTCGGGCGGCACAGCATCATGAGCCTCCAGGAGGCCCGGGCCGGCCGGTGGCGCGCGTTCGGCCATGGCCTCAGCGGCTTCGGCGCGGTCCTGGCCGCCCGGTTCGCCGAGGCCGCGTGCCAGGTCGTCCGCGTTCCCCCGCCCGGCCTGCTGGCCACCCCCACCCACTCCACCGGCGCCCTGGACCCGGCCGAGCTGGTCCGCCGCCTCCGGGCCTACGAGGAGGCCGGGGCCGTGCCCGGCGAGGTGGACTTCTCCCAGGCCCTGCTGCGGCTCACCCCGGACGCCGCGCCGGAGGTCCTCGCCGCCGCCGACTCCCTCCCCTCCCCCCACGGCCAGGCGGTCGCCCGCTGGCTGCGTGCGGGCGGCACCACGCGGCCCGCCGCCGTCCCGGTCGAGCGCCCGGCCCCGCGGCACGGCCAGGACCCCTGGACCCCGGTCGGAAGCCTCTCCGCCACCCGGGTCCTCCTGGAGGCGGCCGAGACCGCCGCCCCCGTCCCGCTCGCCGACCCCCTGGCACGCCTGCTGAGGCCCACCAGCCACCTCGGGGGGGAGGGGAACGACCTCTGGGGCCGGGTCGACTCCTCCGCCCACTGGGCGGCCGTGCTCCCCGGCCACCGCGAGACCGTCGCCCTGCGCTGCCAGCGTCGCTTCGCCGCGGCCGCCGACCTGGACCAGCGGGGGAACGCCGCCCTGCTGCCGCTGCTCGCCGAGGCGGGCGGCCCCGCCGGCGAGGCCGTCCACCTGGGCGTCGCCTACGGCCTCGGCGCCCGCTTCCCCGAGGACCGCACGGCCGCCGTCGACGCCCTGCTCGTCCTCGCGGCCCGCGGCGACCTCCGTCCCGGACTGCTCGGGGAGCGGCTCGCCGAGCTCACCGCCCTCGGCGCGGTCAAGCCGAACCGGCTGGCGGAGGCGCTCCGCGACGCCTCCCGCACCGGCGCCCACGGCACCGTCTGGTCCGTGCTCGCCGCCGCCCTGCCCGGTCTGCTCGCCGGGCAGCCGCCGCGCGGCGCCGCCGAGCTGCTCACCGTCGCCGGGGACTGCGCCCGCCGCAGCCGGGCGCGCGGCGCCGTGCCGGAGGTGACCGCGCTCGCCGCCCGCAGCGGCTCCTCCCGGCTGGTGAAGGAGGCCCGGCTGCTGCGGGACGCCCTGGGTGCGGGCTGAGCCCGTCCGCCGGGCCCGTGCCCCGTAGCCTGGACCGCCCCCGTACCCTGGGGCGCCGACCCCGGCCGGGCGCAGCCCGGTCCGGCCCGCCCCGTCCCGCCGGAGCCGTTGGAGCTGACGTGCTGCACCTGCGCCTGATCGTGCCCGCCGACCTCGCCGACGAGGTGCGGGCCTGCCTGGACGGCACCGTCGGCGTCACCCACGTCGTGGTCCTCCCCGGCGCGGCCCGCCGCCCCGCCGGTGACCTGGTGCTGTGCGACGTGGCGCGGGAGGCCGCGGACGGCCTGATCGCCGCGCTGCAGAAGTGCGGCCTCCAGGAGGAGGGCGCCATCACCGCGGAGGAGGTGGGCCTCTCCCTCTCCCGCCACGCGGACCGGGCGGAGAAGGAGGCTCCGGGCGAGGGCGCCGACGCGGTGGTGTGGGAGGCGGTGGCGGACGCCACCCACGAGGAGTCCACCCTCTCGGCGACGTTCCTGGCGTTCCTCGCGCTGGCGACGATGCTGGCGGCCTGCGGGGCGGTGCTGGACAGCGCGATCCTGGTCGTCGGCGCCATGGCGGTGGGACCGGAGTTCGGCCCGCTGGCCGGGGTGTGCGTGGCCCTGGTCGAGCGGCGGCCCCGGCTGGCCTGGCGCTCGCTCCTGGCGCTGGTGGTCGGCTTCGCCGTCGCGATGCTGCTGACGGTCGGCTTCTCCCTGCTGATGGACGCCCTGGGGCTGTTCAGCCGGGCCCGCTTCGACGGGGACCGCCCCAACACCTCGTTCATCTGGCAGCCCGACCCGATGTCCTTCGTGGTCGCCTTCCTCGCCGGGATCGCCGGGCTGCTCTCGCTCACCTCCGCCCGGTCCGGGACCCTGGTGGGCGTGGCGATCTCCGTCACCACCGTGCCGGCCGCGGCCAACGCCGCGGTGGCGCTCGGCTACGGCGACGTCGCCCAGGCCGTCGGGTCGTCCCAGCAGCTCGCCCTCAACCTGCTGGGCATCGTGGCCGCGGGCGTCCTGACCCTGCTGGTCCAGCGCGGCGGCTGGGGCCTGGCCCGCCGCCGCGGGCGGTCCCGCACGCGGTAGCGCGTGCCGGGCCGCCCGCGGACGGACCCGGCCCTCCCGGAGGCCGGCCCTCCCGGCGGCCCGGAGGACCGGACCGCCGGGCGTCCCGACCCGGCGTCAGACCAGCTCGGGCCGCCGCCACTCCTCGCCCAGCACGTGGTGCGCGAGGAAGTTGAGGACGGTGGAGTACCAGAGCCGGCTGTTGTTGGGCTTGAGCACCCAGTGGCCCTCGTCGGGGAAGTACAGGAACTTCGCCGGCACGCCGAAGCGGCACAGGTCGTTCCAGAGCGCCAGCCCCTCGCCGATCGGCACCCGGTAGTCCTTGTCGCCGTGGACCACGAGCATCGGTGTGGTGATGGACGCGGCCCGCAGGTGGGGCGAGTACCGCTCGTAGCGCTCGGTGCGCTCCAGCGGGTCGCCCTGGTGGCGCATCCAGTACGGCGGGAAGTCCGTGGTGCCGCCGAAGGCGACCAGGTTCCACAGGCTCGCGTGGGTGACGATCGCCTTGAACCGGTCGGTGCTGGCGGCGATCCAGTTGGCCATGTAGCCGCCGAAGGAGCCGCCCATCATCGCGGTCCGCGCGGCGTCCAGGTCGTCGCGCTCCAGCGCGGCGTCGGTGAGCGCCAGCACGTCCCGGTACGGGGCGCCGCCCCAGTCGCCCCAGCCGCGGTCGTGCATCCGCTGCCCGTAGCCGGTGGACAGCGCCGGGTCGGGCAGCAGCACCGCGTACCCGGCGGCGGCGGCCACCCACGGGTTCCACCGCCAGGTCCAGGCGTTCCAGCTGCTCTGCGGGCCGCCGTGCACCCACAGCAGCAGCGGCGCGGGGGCGTCGGCCGACGCGCCGTGCGGCAGGACCAGCCAGGCGCGCAGGGCGGTGCCGTCCTCGGCCTCGGCCGCCACCTCGGCGAGCGTGCCGGGCAGGTCGCCCACGGCGCCCGGGCAGGGCAGCGCCTCGGGACGCTGGTCCGCCGCCGCCGCGTCCAGCCGGACGGGCGCCGGGGCGGCGTCGATCGCGGACCGCAGCGCGTAGACCGCGCCGCCGTCCGGCGCGGCCACCACGTTCGTGTACGCGCCGGAGGCCGTCAGCCGGACGACCTCGCCGCTCCCGGCGGAGACCCGGAAGACCGGGGCGTGGCCGGCCTCGTCGGCGGTGAAGAAGACCACCGGCGCGCCGTCCGGGCCGGGCACGGGCGAGACCACCGGCGCGCCCGGCCACTGGTCGAAGCCGGGCAGCAGGTCCCGCCCGGCGTCCTGCTCGTCGGCGGCGTCGACCAGCCACAGGGTGGTGTCGGAGCTCTCCTCCCAGGTCAGGCGCCGCTCCCGGACGCAGACCAGCGTGCGGCCGTCCGGGGCGAAGGCGGGCGAGGAGTACTCGGCCTCCGGCTCCTGGAGGGTGCGCAGCACCTTGCCGGTGGCGGCGTCCGCCACCACGACGGCGGCGCGGATCTCGTCGGGCCGGGTGCCGAGGTAGACGGTGTACGCCACCAGCGTCCCGTCGGGGGAGAGGGCGAGGCCCTCCGCGGCGTCCACGCCGCGCGTGCCGCAGTCGACGGCGTCGGCGTCGGCGACCGTGCCCGCGGCGGCGACGGCCGGCCCGGCGGCCGCCGTGAACACGTGCGGCACGTCGGGGCCCAGGTCGCGGTCCCAGTACCGGACGATCGGCGCCTCGTGCAGGACCGCCGTCACCTTGGCCTTCTCGCGGGCCTTGCGCAGGTCGGCGTCCTGCGCGGCGTCCTCGGCGCCGGGCAGCAGCGACGCGGCGAACGCCACCCGGTCCGCGCCGGCCGCGGACGCCACCGCGTACTCGCCGATCCCGCCGGACCGCCGCAGCAGCGGGGCGGCCTCGCCGCCGCCGGGGGGCAGCGCCCACAGGGCGGCCTCCTTGCGGTCCTCCTCGCCCTCGGCGGGGTCCGGCGCGGGGCGGGAGGAGAGGAAGAGCAGGGTGCCGTCGGGGAGGAAGCGGGGGGCCGACTCGCCGCGCCCGGAGCGCGTCAGCCGCCGGGCGGGGCGCTCCCCGGCGGGGTCGACCTCCCACAGCGACCCGGTGTAGCGGGTGCCGTCGGCGGAGAGTTCCTGGACGGCCGTCACCAGACGGGTCCCGTCCGGTGACAGCGCCAGGGAGGAGACCCGGGGGAGCGCGGTGAACGCCGCGAGGTCGTGGAAGGAAGTGGTTTCGGGCATGGCCGCCATCCTGCTCCCCGCCCCCCGGCCGCCGCCAGGGTGCGCCTGCGAACCACCGCTCAGCCCTCGGCGAAACCCGCGCGCCCGGGAGGCGGCCCCGGGCGCGTCCTCAGTGCCGCCGCTCGGTGCTGACCACCACGCAGACGCCCGCCACCACGACCGCGCCGCCCAGCAGGATCGACGCGCTCACCGGCTCGTCCAGGACCAGCCACCCCAGCAGGACCGCGACCACGGGGTTCACGTAGGCGTAGGTGGCGACGAGCGAGAGCGGCGCGGTGTGCAGCAGCCAGGCGTACGCCGTGAAGGCCACCAGGGAGCCGAAGACCACCAGGTAGGCCAGCGCCGCCCAGGAGCGGCCCGACACCGCGGCGGGGTCGAGCCCGTGCTGCTCGCCGCGCACCAGTCCCAGCACCAGGCAGCCCAGGCCGCCGGCGGCCATCTCGTAGGCGCTCGCGGCGAAGGGGTTGGCGGGCATCGGGATGCGGGCGGACCAGAAGGAGCCCGCCGACCACATCAGGGTGGCCGCGACCACGGTGGCCAGTCCGCCGAGCTTCATCGTGCCGCTCAGGCCCGGGGCGGTGAGCACCAGCAGCCCTGCCAGGCCCAGCAGCACCCCGCCGAAGGTCGCCCGGCGGGGGCGGTCGCCGGTGGCGGTGCGCAGCAGCACCACCCACACCGGCACCACCGCGATCAGCAGCGCGGTGAGACCTGACGGCACGGAGGTCTCGGCGAGCACCACCAGGCCGTTGCCGCCGACCAGGAGCAGCAGCCCCACCAGGGCGGCCGAGGCCAGCTGCCGGGGTGTGGCGCGCAGCGCCGCCGGACCCTGGCGCCACGCGACCAGGCCGGCCAGCAGCAGACCCGCCGTCACGAACCGGGCGGCGGCGGAGAGGAACGGCGGCATGGTCTCCACGACGATCCGGATGCCGAGGTAGGTCGAGCCCCAGACGACGTAGACGACGGCCAGGGCGGCCCACACGGCCCCGCCGGTCCGCTGCCGTGCGGCGGCGGGCGCCGCTCCGGCGGCCGGAGCGGCCGGAGCGGCCGGACCGGCCGGACCGGTCGGGGAGGCGGGCACCGCGGCCGCAGTGACCGCCGCGCCCGCCTGCGCCTCGGGCGGGGCCGCCGCCCGCACGGCGGAGGGCGCGCAGGCCTCCGCGGGGGCTGCTCCCTCCGGGGTCCCGGACACCTGGGCTGTCATGGGCGTCTCCTCGTTACGGTGCTGTACGGCTGCGGACACCATCACACCGCACGCCGCCGCCCAGGCGCCAGCGGCAATCGGCCGTCCACTCCGGCCGCCGCACCGTCCCGTCCCGGCGCGTCCGCCCGGCGCGCGCCGCCCGACGTGCCGCGTTCCCGTCCTCGCCCCGGCTCCGCCCCCGCCCGCGCTGCGCGCCGGGTCCGTCCGGCCTCCGCGCGCTCAGCCGGACGAGGGGGCGGCCATCAGCCGGGCGTCCGCCGCGGGCAGCCAGCTCCCGGGCGGGCGCTCCAGCCACCCGGCGGCCCCGGCCAGCTCCCGGACGGCGGACAGCAGGGCGTCCAGGCCCGGGTGGCGCAGGCCGCGCCGCCAGACCATCGCCACCGGGGAGAGCGGCACCGGGTCGGTGAGCGGGCGCAGCACGAAGCCGGGCACCTCGCCGAAGTCCGTACTGGCCAGCACCGACCAGCGGTGCTTGCCGACCAGCCGGGTGAACTCCCGGGCGCCGTCGATCCCGGGGAAGGGCGCGACCAGGTCCACGCCCCGGCCGTCCAGCAGCCGCCGGGCCAGGTCCGTCCACTCGGCGGTGGCCGGGTTGCCCGCCGCCGCGTACAGGGCCTCGCCGGTGAGCGCGGACAGCGGGACCTCGCGGCGGGCGGCGAGCGGGTGGTCGGCGGGCAGGAGCACGGCCATCGGCTCGTAGCGCACCGGGCAGTGGGCGAGCCGGGACCGGACGGCGGGGGCGAGTCCGGCCGCCCGGCCGAAGGCGACGTCCAGCCGTCCGGCGAGGATCGCGTCCGCGGCCCCGGTCAGGCCGCTGCTGTACCGGGCGACCAGCTCCGTCTCCGGGGCGGCCTCGCGGGCCGCCGCGAGCACCCGCGCCGGGGTGGTCCGCTCCGCGCCGACGTCGACGAGCAGCGGGCGGGCGGCCGGGGCGAAGGCGGCGGCCAGTTCGTCGCAGGCGGCCAGCACCCGGCGGGCGTACGGCAGCAGCCGCTCGCCGTCGGCGGTCAGCTGCACCCGCCGGGTGGTGCGCACGAACAGGTCGCAGCCCAGGTCGCGCTCCAGGGTGCGGATGTCCCGGCTCAGCGCCTGCTGGGCGACGTGGAGCCGCGCCGCGGCCTGGGTGAAGTGCAGGGTCTCGGCGGCGGCCGTGAAGGCGCGCAGCAGGCGGGGATCGGTACGCGGGTGCACCCCGCCATTCAACACCGGATTGACAACGTCTCCGTGTGAATACCGTCTGAACAGGTGTTTGACCCTTCCCGGCCCCCCGGACAGGGTGGTCGCGTGAACGCCTACCGCCGCCTCCTCACCACCCCCGGAGCCCTCGCCTTCACCGCGGGCGGCCTCGTCGCCCGGCTGCCCGCGGGCATGTTCGGCGTCAGCGCCCTCACCATGGTGGCCGCCGCCCACGGCTCCTACGCCCTGGCCGGCGCGGTCGTCGCCACCGGGCTCGCCGCCACCGCCGTGGCGGGACCGCTCACCGCCCGGCTGGTCGACCGGCGCGGCCAGGCGCGCGTCGCCCTCCCGGCCGCCGTCCTCGCCGCCGCCGGGGCCGTCGCGTTCGCCCTCTGCGCCCGCTGGCACGCCCCCGTCTGGACGCTCTTCGCCGCGCACGCCGCCACCGCGGCCGCCCCCAACACCGGCGGCATGTCCCGCGCCCGCTGGGCCCACCTGCACCGTGACGACCCGTCGGCCCGCCACACCGCCAACGCCCTCGAACAGGCCGTCGACGAACTCTGCTTCATGCTCGGCCCGGTCCTCGCCGTCTGGCTCTGCACCTCGCTCTCCCCGCAGGCCGGCACGGTCGCGGGCGCGGTCCTCCTCCTCGCCGGCGTGCTGCTCTTCACCGCCCAGCGCGCCACCGAGCCCCCCGTGGCGCCGCACCGGCCCGACGCCCACGGCCACCCGCTCGCACCGCCGCCCGGCACCGCGCCGCTGCTGGCGGCCTTCCTCGCCGCCGGCGTCGTCTTCGGCGGCATGGAGGTGGCCACCATCGCCCTCGCCGACCACCTCGGCCACCGCGCCTCGGCGGGCTGGATGCTCGCCCTCCAGGCCACCGGCTCCTGCGCCGCCGGGATCCTGTACGGCACGGCTGCGCCGCGCGGCACCGCGGAGGGCCGCTTCACCCGCGCCGTCACCCGGATGGCCCTGGCGACGCTGCTGCCCCTGGCCGGCGCACTGTGGGGCGGCGGGCACACCGCCGTCCTCGCGGCCTGCCTGCTGGTGGCGGGGATGGCCACCGCCCCGGCCATGACGAGCGGCACCGGCCTGCTGCAGGCCCGTGTCCCCGCCGCGCGCCTCCACGAGGGGATGAGCCTGCTGGTCACCGCCATCGTCGGCGGCATCGCCGCGGGCCAGGCCGTCGGGGGCTGGACGGTGGACCACCGCGGCCCCGTGGCCGCCTACGCGGTCCCGGTCGTCGGCGGCGGCCTCGCCCTGCTCACCGTCCTGTCGCGCCGAGCCGGCCGGGCGGGCGCGGGTCCGGGCACGGGCTCGGTGCGGGTGGCCTCGGGGGCCGCGGCAGCCGCCCCCGCACCGGCAGCCGCCCCCGCACCCGCACCCGCACCCGCACCCGAACCCGTGCCCGAGCGCTGAGCGGGTCCGCGGGGCCCGGCCGTCCGTCAGGCGTGCACGCCGCCCGGCCGGACGGTGTCCTCGTCGGGCGGCGCCCCCGGCCCCGCCCGTCCCGGCGCCTCGGCCGCCTCCGCGGCCGCCCTCGCCTCGGCCGCCTCCCCCGACGCCCCGCGGACGGCCCGGGTGCCGAGCGCGGGCCACCCGGTGCCGCCCGGCGGCACCACGGCCGCCGTCCGCCACCACAGCCGCAGCCCCGGCGGGTCCGCCGGCTCCACCGGCTCGCCCGGCCGCGGCACCGCCACCGGCGCCCCGGCGGCCAGCGCCGCCGCGACCGTGCGCTCCGCGGGCTCCTCCCACGGGTGCGGCGCCAGGTCGAAGGTGCCCCAGTGGATCGGGAGCAGGAGGCCGCCCCGCAGGTCGAGGTGGGCCCGCACGCCCTCCTCGGGCGTCATGTGCACCTCCGGCCACAGGTCGCCGTACGCGCCGACCTGCACCATGGCCGCGTCGAACGGGCCGAGCCGCTCCCCGATGCCCGCGAAGCCGGGGAAGTACCCGGTGTCCCCGCTGTGGTAGACCCGGTGGTCCGGACCGGCCACCACCCACGACGCCCACAGCAGGTGCGGGCTGGTGCGCGGGCCGCGGCTGCAGTAGTGGCGGGCCGGGGCCGCGGTCAGGGTGAGCCCGGCGACCTGCGCCGACTCCCACCAGTCGAGCTCGGTGATCCGCCCCTCCGGCACGCCCCAGTGCTCCAGGTGGGCGCCGACGCCCAGCGGCACCGCGAAGACCGCCTCCGTGTGCCGGGCCAGCGCCCGCACGGTCGCCATGTCCAGGTGGTCGTAGTGGTCGTGCGAGACCACCACCGCGTCCAGCCGCCCCAGGTCCCGCATCGCCAGCGGCACCGGGTGCAGCCGGCGGGGGCCCGTCCGGACGAAGGGCGAGCAGCGCTCGCTCCACACCGGGTCGATCAGCACCCGCCGCCCGTCGATCTCCACGAGCACGGTGGCGTGCCCGAGCCATGTCGTCCGCAGCCCCGAGGCCGGCGGCTCGGCGAGGTCGGCCGCCGTCAGCGGGTGCAGCGGCACGGCCGTCGCGGGCCTGCGGCGCGACCGGTCGGCGCCCAGCACCGCCGTCAGCCCCTGCAGCGGCGACCCGCCGGCCAGCCGCCGGGTGGGCACCGGGTTCTGGAAGGACCCGCCCGCGAAGTGCGGCGAACGCAGGACGCGCTCCAGGCGGGCGCCGGTCGGCTCGCCGCCGAACGCCGCGGGCCGCAGCCGCCGCAGCGCCGCGCCGGGAAGGGAGAGGGCCCGCCCGGCGCCGGACGGGCGGGACGGGTCGTCGGGCCGGGTGGACCGCGGGGTGGAGCCGGGCACAGCGCCTCCATGGTCGGTGGTTCGGACACGATCCGCGGCGGCGTGCGGTCCCGCAGCCCGACCGCGGCCGTGCGCCGATCTCCACCGCAGACTACCCACGCGGGGCACGCCGGACGCCGCCGTCCGCTCCCGCGCCACCGCCCGGCTGCGACCGCGCCACCCGCCCGACCGCCACGGCGGGCGGCCCGGACGCCCCGTGGTTACGATGCAGACGGCTGCCGGGGCGGCTCTGCCGCCGCCTGCCCGTACCGGGTCGGGGCGGCCCGGGACCCCCGCCCGCCCGCCCGCCGTGTGGCGCGCCGTCCGAGAGGTGGTTGCCATGCTCACCGCCCGCAGTCTCTTCCAGGCCATCCACGACAACGACGAGGCCTTCAGGCTGTTCTGCAGCATCGCCGCCCAGGACGAGAACCAGGGCGGGTGGGAGAACGAGCGCATCGCCGCCCTGGTGAGGGATCCCGAACTCGCCCCCAAGATCGCCCGTCACGGCGCGGACGAGCGCAAGCACGGCCGCATCTTCGCCCAGCTGCTCCGCAGGCGCGGCCTGGAGCCGGTGCCGGTCCCGCCCGACACCGACTACTGCATGCTGCTGGAGCGGCAGGGCATCGGCCTGCTCCACGAGCGGCTGCGGTCCGACCGGCCCATGGACGACCGGGACGTCATCACCTACCTGGCCCACAGCCGGGTCACCGAGCAGCGAGCCGCGGAGGAGATGCGGCTGCTGGCGCGCGTCCTCGGCGACCACCCGGAGGTCGGCCGGGCGGTCCGCATGATCTCCGCGGACGAGGACAACCACCTGGCCTACTGCCACGAGGAGCTGCTGCGCCTCGCCGACCAGGGGCACGAGAAGGCCATCCGGGCGGTGCTCCGGGAGACCGCCCGCGCCGAGATCCGCACCCACCGCGACGTCGGACTGGCCGTCATGCGCCGCATGGGCCGCATCCTCGGCTGGCCCCGCCCGCAGCGCGCCGCCCTCGCGGCGGGGCTCCACCTGCTCTACCTCTACGAGGCCGCCTACGGGTGGCGGCGGATGGTGAGCCTGCGGCTGCCCGCGAAGCGCAACGCGATGGGGCCGCGCCCGGTGACGGTGGTCTGAAGCCGCCCGTACCCCCCTGTCCGTACCTCCTCACTCGTACCTTCCCGCCCGCGCCCCCGCCCGCACCTCCCCGGGTGCGGCGGCCCGACGGCCCGACCGCCCGACGGCCCGACGGGCCGTCCGTCCGGCGGACCGTGCCGTCCGGCCCCCGCGCGGCGCCCGCGTGCGCCAGAGTGGAGGCCGGCGAGAGGAGGGCCCGTGGGCGGCACCCTGGCGGCGGACCTGGTCGTGATCGGAGCGGAGTGCGGGGGCGAGCGGGCGCTCGCCGGCACCGCCGACGCCGGCCGCGGCGCCGGACTGCTGGCCGGGGCCCTGCACGGCGCCTGGTACGACGGCGTCCCCGGCCCCGGCAGGACGGCGGTGGTGCCCCCGGACGCGGGTGCCAACGCGATGCTGACGGCGGTCCAGGAGGCGGCCGGGCGCGAGGGCCGGTTCCTGGTGGTCTGCCTGCTCGGCCGCCTGGTCGCGGACCCCCGGCAGCGGCGGCTCGCCCTGGTGACGGCCGGCAGCACCCGCGACAACGCGTACCGGCGCGGCCTGGCCTGGGACTGGGTGGTGAGCGCCATGGTCCACGGCGGCCACCGCGAGACGCTGCTCCTGGTGGACGCCGTGGCGGACCGCGACACCTGGGAGGCGCTGGACCGGGGCGACGGCGGCCCCGCCGAACTGCTGGACCACTCCCGGGTGCCGCTGTGGGGGAGCGTCGCTCCCTGGGCGGCGCCCCGGCGCGGGCGCGGGCCGGTGCCGCCGGGCGCCGACGGCTCGTTCGCCGACGCCGTGGCCCGGGTGGTGCGGCAGGGCGTGCCCGGCCTCCCCGGGGCGGTCTCCCCGGCGGACCTGCACCCCGCCGTCCGCACGCGTCTGGGCGCACGGGAGCGTGCGGAGGCGCGCCTGATCGCGCCCGCGCCGGGCGGGCGGCTCCTGCTGCGCAACCCGGCGGCCCTCCGGGGCATGTTGTCGCAGTCGTCGCTTTCCGGAGAACTTCTGGCACTTCTGGACCGGAAGGACTCCCCAAGCCGCCCACCCTCTGCGTAGTCTCGGTGACCGCCGGTGTTGCCGGGAGCCGACGGGACGGCGAAGAATCGCCCCGACGGCGGACATGACGGGCCGACAGGCATATTCTGCCGACCACTGCCACAGATGGGTCGGGATGCGGCGAGGGGGGCCGATGCGACGACGTGCGCACGTGTGGCGTCCTCCGGCGGTCCGCGACGGGCGGCCCGGGGGGCGGGGGAGCGGAGCGGGGGCCCGCGCATGCCCCGGCGCGCCGCCGCCGGACGCGCGGGCCCGGACCGCCGGGCCCGCCGCCTCCCTGGGCCTGCTCGCGTCCGCCCTGCTCCTCGCGGGCTGCGCGGCCCCGTCCCCCGGCACCGTGGACCGCCTCGGCGCCCGCCCCCGGCCCCCCGCCGGCCCCACCGCCGCCGCCACGGCGCGGTCGGGCCCCGCGCCGGCGGTCCCCGACGACGGCCGGACCGGCGTCGAGGCCCGCCAGCTCCTCGCGGTGTGGGACGGCTGGTGGCAGGCCCAGGCCGCCGCGTACGAGCGGGGCAGCCGGGCGGCCACCGCGCTGCGGCTGTACTCCACCGGCCAGGCGCTCAGCGGCACCCTGGCCAACCTCCGCAACCTCCAGGAGGCCGGCATGGCGATGCGGGGGAGCCCCGTCAACGACGCGCGGGTCACCGCGCTCGACCTCGCGGCCTCCCCGCCCACCGCCACCGTCGAGGACTGCCTGGACGTCACCGGCTGGCACCAGGTGGACGCCCGCACGAAGCAGCCCCGGGACCCGCGGCAGCGGCTCACCCGGTACGTCGTCACCGGCACCGCCCGCAAGAGCGGGGACGCCTGGCTCGTCACCCGTCTGACCGCGCAGAAGGGCCGCACATGCTGAAGCTCCCCAGGCGGGGCGGGACGCTCCTCGCCCTCTCTGTTGGCGCGCTCATGACCATCGCCCGGCCGGCCGCCGCCGGCGACCCGCCGCCGGGCGGCGGCGTCTGGGAGTGCCACAACGAGGTCACCTGCGTCGAGGTCCACGTCCCCGGCACGCCCGGCTCCACCCCCACGGCGGGGAGCGGCGGCGGGGGCGGCGGGAGCGGTCCGCAGACCTGCACCTGGGCCGGCAGGGAGTACCCCTGCACCGACCCCGACCTCGGCTGGTTCAACACCTCGGACGGCTGCTACTACTCCCGCACCGACCCGCAGCCCGCCGCCGGCGACCCCGCCTGGGGCGGCCACGACCCGAAGGACGGGGCCGTCTACGACCGCGTCTGCCGCCAGGCCGACGGCAGCCTCGCGGTCAAGGACCCGGTCTGGCTCGCGGCGCCCCCGGGGGCCGAACCGCCGCCCGATCCCCGCCAGGTGGCGCTGCAGGCCATCGCGCAGCTCCGCTACCCGAAGCCGGCCCTGCACACCGCCCCCGGAGGCAAGGGCACCCCCCTGGTCGGCATGCCGGTCTGGCTGTGGACGGACCCGCTGGCCGCCAGGCCCTCCAAAGCGCTCACCGTCCGGGGCGTCACCGTCCGGGCCGAGGCCGCCCTGGCCAAGGTCGTCTGGCACCTCGGCGACGGCACCGACCTGGAGTGCCCCGGCACGGGCACGCCCTACCGCCCCGAGGACGGCGGCCGCGAGTCGCCCGACTGCGGGCACACCTACGCGCACTCCTCGGCCGGGCACCCGAACGAGGAGTTCACCGTGAGCACCACCCTGTACTGGCACATCACGGCGACCGTCGAGGGGACCGGCGTGCAGCCGATCGACCCCCCGCCCGACCTGCCCACGGAGGGCGCGGCGCTCCGGTTCGAGGTCGCCGAGGTCCAGGTCCTCAACTGACGCACGGCCGGCAGCACGGCCCCGCACCGCACGCACCGCACCGCACGCACCGCACCGCAGCACCGCACGCACCGCACCGCAGCAATCCGCACCACCGCACCGCACCGCACGCACCACCGCACCTCGCGCGCACCGGCCCGGCGGGCACGGGCGCCACGCACGGAAGGCACAGTCGGGTGGAGAACAGGGCATTCCCGTCGCTGTCGGCGTCCCCGCCGGCGCCGGCCGCCGGCGGCGACGGCAGGCCGCCCGAGCGGACCGCGCCGGACCGGGCCGCACCGGACCGCCCCGCCGCGGTCGCGCCCCCCAGGGCGCTGCGCGCCCGGCGCCGGCGCCCCGCCGTGCTGGCCCTGTCGGTCGCGCTGGTCGCGGCGGGCGGGCTCGGCGGCGCCGCCCTCTACACCGCCACCGGTGAGCGGGTCTCCGTCCTGGCCCTGGCCCGCGACGTCCCGGCGGGCCAGCAGCTCACCGCGGGCGACCTCACCGTCGCCCGGATCGCGGGCGACCCCGCGCTGCGCCCGCTGGACGGCGCCGACCTGGACCGCGCCGTCGGCATGCGCGCCACCAACGACCTCAAACGCGGCTCCCTCCTCACCAAGGCCGACGTCACCGACCAGGCGGTCGTGCAGGCCGGGCAGCAGATCGTCGGCGTCGCCGCCAAGCACACCCAGCTGCCCGCCACCGCCCTCAAGCCGGGCCGCCGGGTGCTCGTGGTCTCCACGCCGGACGCCGACCGCAGCGGCTCCGCGTCCTCCCCGGCCGCCCGCCCCCAGACCCTGTCCGCCACCGTCGTCACCGTGGGCGGCACCGACACCGACGGCACCACCGTCGTCGACATGGCCGTCGACGCCTCCGACGGGCCGCGGCTCGCGGAGATCGTGGCGAGCGGCAGGTTCCTCGTCGTCCTGGCCCCCGTCCCCGAGAGGAGCGGCGGCTGATGGCGGTGATCGCGGTCGCCGGCACTCCGGGCGCCCCCGGGGCGACCACCTCCGCCCTCGCCCTGCTGCTGGCCTGGCCGCTGCCGGAGGGCCGCCGCGTCCTGCTCGCCGAGTGCGACCCGGACGGCGGCGCCGTCCTCGCCGGCGCCCTGGAGGGCCGCGTCGAGGCGGTGTACGGGCTGCGCAACCTGGCCGTCGCCGACCGCCGCGGCCGGCTCGCCGAGGAGCTGTGGGAGCAGCTGGTCGACCTGTCGCCCGGGGGCGCCGCCGACCGGCTGCTGCTGCCCGGACTGACCGACCCCGCCCAGGCCGTCGGCCTCGCCTACACCTGGGAGCCGCTGGCCGAGGCGTTCCAGGCCCTGGAGCAGCACGGCTACGACGTCGTCGTCGACCTGGGCCGCTCGGGCGCGCACGGGGCCGGGGCACCCCTCGCCCGGCGGGCGGACGCGGTGCTGCTGACCGTGCGCTCCACGCTGCGCGGGCTCAGCGCCGCCCGGCCCCGCCTCGCGGCGCTCCGCGACGACCTGGACACGGCGGGCACCGGCGCGGACGCCCTCGGCCTGCTCCTCGTCGAGGAGGGCCCCTACCCGGCCGCCGACGTCTCCCGCGAGCTGGGCGCGCCCGTGCTGGGGCTGCTGCCGTACGCGCCGCGCACCGCGCGGGTGCTCTCGGACGGCGGGGAGACCACCGACCGGCGCTTTGTGCGCTCGGAGCTGATGCGGGCGGCCCGTTCGGCCGCCGACGAGGTGCGGCTGCTGGCGGCCCGGCGGCGGGTGCGGCTCGCCCCCGGCGCCGCGGCCCCGCGGCAGGACTCCCCGCCGCCGGGCGCCCTCCCGTACGGGGCCGCGGGGGAGGGCGGCGCGGCCCGGGGCGGTGCCCCGTACGGCGGCGCGGTCCAGGGTGCCGTGCCGTACGGATCCGCGCCGGGCGGCGGCACGGCCGCCGCGACCGGTCCGCTGACGGGCCTCGCCCCGCAGCCCCCGGCGCCCGCCCCGTTCCCCGCGCCCGCCCCCTTCCCGCCGCACGCCGCCCCGCAGCCCGCTTCCGCACCGGCCCCGTTCCCCGGCCCGGGGACCGCGCCGTACGGGACCGCGCCGTACGGGACCGCGCCGTACGGGACCGACCCGTACGGGGGCGCACCGCCCGCCGCCGCGCCGTACGGCCCCGCGGCCGGCCACGCCCCGTCCGCCGCGGCGCCGAACCCCTTCGCCGCCGGGCCGGCGCACCCCGCGGACCGGTCCGCCCCCGCGCACCCGGACCCCTTCGCCACCTCCGTCCCGCCGCGCGCGGGTGACGGCGTGCCGGCCCCGGGCGTCCCGTACGGGCCGCTTCCCGGCCCGGTGGCGCCGCAGCCGGCCCCGCCCGCGCCCTTCCCGCCCCAGGGCGGGACCGGCCCCCGCGGGACCGCCGACCAGGGCGAGGAGGTGCTCCGTGCACGGTGAGCCCCTGCGCGGCCGCCCCGTCCCCGGCGGCCCCGTCCCCGGCGGCCCCGCCGCCGGGCCCCCGAACGGCGGGCCCCCGAACGGCGAGCCCCCGCACGGCGGCTCCCCGTACGGAGCCCCCCTGCACGGCAGGCCCGCCGACACCGCCCCCCGGTCCGCCGCCCCCGCCGCCCCCGCGGCCGCCGGCCACCCCTACGCGGCCGCCCGGCCGGTCCCGCAGGGGGGCGCCCCCGCCGACCCCGCCCGCCTGCCCGCCCTGTCCGCGCCGGCGCCCGCGCCCGGCGGCACCCCCGCCGCGCCGCCCGCCGGCTGGACCGCGGGCTGGACCGCCCCCGCCACCGTCGCCGCGGCCCCCGCCGCCGTCGACCCGCAGGTCGCCCGCGAGCTCAAGCGCCAGGTCGCCGCCGAACTGCACGAGCAGCTCGCCCGGCAGCCGCACGGCGCGGGCGCCGACGCCGCCCACCGCCGCCAGCGCGGCCGGGCCCTGATCGAGGAGGCCGTCGCCCGCTGGTCCGACGCCCACGCCCAGGCGCACGGCGTGCCGCCCACCCGGGAGCAGGACCGGGCGCTGGCCGAGGCCGTCTACGACCTGCTGTTCCGGGCCGGGCGCCTCCAGCCGTACCTCGACGACCCCGACATCGAGAACATCCTCATCAACGGCTGCGACGACGTCTGGGTCTCGAAGGTCCACCAGCCGCTGCGCCGCGTCCCCCCGGTCGCCGACAGCGACACCGAGCTCGTCGAGCTCCTCCAGGACCTCGCCCGCCAGCACGGCGGCGGCGAGCGCAGCCTCTCCACCGCCAGCCCCACCCTCGCCCTGCGCCTGGAGGGCGGCATGCGCCTCCAGGCCCTCACCGAGGTCACCCCCCGCCCGTACGTGGCGATCCGCCGCCACCGGGTGGCGTCCGCGACGCTGCGCGACCTGGTCGCGCTCGGCACGGTGGACCCCACCCTCGCGGCGTTCCTCGCCGCCGCCATCCGGGCCCGCAAGAACGTGATGATCACCGGCACCCAGGGCGTCGGCAAGACCAGCCTGCTGCGCGCCATGGCCGGGGAGATCCCGCCGGACGAGCGGGTGGGCACCCTGGAGAGCGAGTACGAGCTGTGGCTGCACACCCTCGGCCACCTGCGGCAGGTCGTGCCCATGGAGGCCCGCGAGGGCAACGGCGAGCGGGTCGACGGCCGCACCGCGGGCGAGCTGACGATCGGTGAGCTGATCCCCGCCGCGCTGCGCATGACGCTCTCGCGCATCATCGTCGGCGAGGTCCGCTCCTCCGAGGTCGTGCCCATGCTGCGGGTGATGACCAACGGCGAGGGCGGCTCCATGTGCACCCTGCACGCCCGCGGCCCCCACATGGTCGTCGACCGGATCGCCGAGCTCTGCCTGGAGTACGGCGCCCACATGACCGACACCCTCGCCTACCGGCTCACCGCCAACGCCGTGGACTTCGTCGTGCACGTCGCCATGGTCGACGAGACCGCCGTCGGCGGCCGCCGCCACCGCTTCGTCTCGCACGTCCTGGAGGTCACCGGCCTCGGCGAGAGCGGGCGGCCCGCCATGAACACCGTCTTCGGCCCCCGCGACGGCGAGCCGCGCGCGGTGCCCCGCACGCCGCCCGCCTGCCTCGACGACCTGCGGCGCGCCGGGTTCGACGACCGCATGCTGCAGTCCCCCCACGGCGCCTGGGGCGCCCCCCTCGACCTGCGGATCGGAGGGCGTGCCTGATGCTCCTCTACGCCGTGTGCGGCGCCGCCGTCGCCGCCGGACTGGTCGGCCTGGCCGCCTGGCTGCTCGGCGCCGGGGCCGCCGCGTCCGACGGGCCCGGCCCGCTCGCGCTCCGGCTGCGCACCCTCTGGTACGGCGCGCCCGGGACCGCCGACCCGCGCGTGCTGCGCCTGCGCCGCGTCCAGCTCGGCGCGTCCGCCGCCGGCGGGCCGCTGATGTGGCTCTTCAGCGGGGTCCCGCTGACCGTGCTGCTGGTGCCCGCTGCCGTCTTCGGCATCCCCTGGCTCTTCGACACCACCCGCTCCCACACCCACCGGGTGGAGAAGCTGGAGGCGCTCTCCGAGTGGACCCAGCGCCTCGCCGACGTGCTGCTCCTCGGCGTCGGCCTGGAGCAGGCCATCGTCACCAGCCGCCGGACCGCCCCCGCCCTGCTGGAGGGCGAGGTCGCCGACCTGGCCTCCCGCCTCCAGGCCCGCTGGCGGCCCGAGGAGGCGCTGCGGGCCTTCGCCGACCAGCTGTGCGACGCCACCGCCGACAAGGTCCTCGCCGCCCTGGTGCTGCGGGCCTCCGACCGCGGGCCGGGCCTGGCCCGCGCCCTCGCCGACATGGCCGAGTCGGTCCGCGAGGAGGTCCGCCAGCGCCGCGCGATCGAGGCCGACCGGGCCAAGCACCGCACCACCGTGCGGTGGCTGGTCACCATCATCCTCGGCGTGGTCGTGGCCGGGTCCTTCAACCGCCGCTACACCGCCCCCTACGGCACCGTCCTCGGCCAGCTGGTGCTGGCGCTGCTCGCCGCGGCCTTCGTCGCCGTCGTGCTGTGGATGCGCAGCCTGGCCTCCCACCCGCCGCTGCCCCGCCTGCTGGAGCCCGACCGGCGCAGCCGCGTCGGCGCCCCCCGGCCGGAGGCCGCCGACGAGGAGGACGGCGACCGCGCGCCCGGCGCCGGCGCGGACGGCGCCGGGCCGGTGCGGACCGGCCCGCTGCCCGCCGCGACCCCCGCCAAGGAGCTGCGATGATCTCCCCCTGGGCCGTCCTCGCGGGCGCCGCCGCCGCGGGCGGCGTCGCGCTGCTGGCGTCCGAGCTGCGCCCCGCCCCGCCCGACCTCGGCTCCGCCCTCGACCGGCTGCACCGCGCCCCCGCCCGGGAGCGGCCCGGAGCCCCCGCCGCGCCCGACCGCTGGTACGACCGGCTCGGGGAGCGGTGCACCACCCTGCCCGGTGCCCGCATCCCGCGCCGCGAACTGGCGCTGATCGGCCGCACCCCGGCCCGCTTCATGCTCCACAAGCTGCTCTTCGCCCTGCTCGGCCTGCTGCTCCCCGCCTACCTGGGCGCGCTCGCGGCCCTCCTCGACGTGGCGCTCCCCGTGCTGCTGCCCGCCCTCGCCGGGCCGGTGCTCGCCGCCGTGCTCTGGATGGTGCCGGACGCGGTGGTGCGCGGCGAGGCCAAGGAGGCGCGGGTGGAGTACCTGCACGGCGTCGCCTCCTACCTCGAACTGGTCGCCCTGGAGCGCGCCGCCGACTGCGGCCCCGCCGACTCCCTCGTCCGCGCCGCCGCCGTGGGCCGCGGCGCGGTCTTCCGGCGGCTCTCCGACGCCCTGGACCGCGCCGCCACCGACCGGCTCCCGCCGTGGGACGGGCTGGACGCGCTCGCCGACGAGCTCGGCCTCACCCCCCTGCAGGACGTCGCCGACATCATGCGCATCTCCGGCACCGACGGCGCCGCCGTGTACGACACGCTGCGGGCCCGGTCCAGGAGCCTGCGCGCCGAACTCCTCGCCGAGGACCTCGCCCGCGCCAACACCGACAGCGAGCGCATGGTCGCCCCCGGATCCGCCCTGACCATGCTGATGACCGCCCTGATCGCCTTCCCCGCCCTCTACCAGATGCTCCACAGCGGCTGACCCCCGGCCGCCCCGCACCGCACCCCCGAACCCCCGCCCGCAGAACCGGGAGCACCGAGACATGAAGCACCTGACCGGCCGCCGCCCCGCGGCCCCCGCACCCCTGGCGGCCCTGGCGGCCCTGACCGCCGCCACCGCCCTGCTGCCGCTGCTGATGGGCGTCCACCTGGTCCGGTACCGGGTGGACCGCGCCCGCCGGGCCGCCCGCGACGGCGACCGCGGCGCCATCTCCATCGAGCTCGCCCTCGCCATCATCGCCCTGGTGGCGGTGGCGGGCGGGGTGGTGGTCGCCCTGACCAGGCTCGCCGACAACGTCACCGCGAAGATCCCCGGGGACAAGTGAGCCGGTCCGCCCCCCTGCGGCGCCCCCGGCCGCGGCGGCGGGCGGACGACGGCTCCATGAGCGTCAGCCTCGCCCTCGTCCTCCCCGCCGTCCTCGTCCTGGTGCTGCTCGTCGTCCAGGCGTCCCTGTGGTGGTACGCCCGCCAGGTCGCCCTCACCGCCGCCCGCGAGGGCGCCGAGGCGGGCCGCGCCCACCGGGCCGGACCGGCGGACGGCACCGCCCGGGCCCGGGCGTTCCTCGACCGGGCGGGCACGGCCGTCTCCGACCCCCGGGTCTCGTCGGACGGGAGCACGGCCGCCGTGGTCCGCATCACCGTGACCGTCCGCGCCCAGTCCCTGCTGCCCGGCCTCGACGGGCAGCTGATCACCCAGCACGTGACCGCCCCCGTCGAGCGGTTCGTCCCCCAGGAGGCCCGACCGTGAGGACAGGAGGCCCGGCCGTGAGGACCCGCGGCGCCGCCCCCGGCGGCCGGGGCGAGGAGGGGAGCGTGGCGCTGGAGGCGGCGATCATCGCCCCCGCGCTGATCCTCTTCGTCCTGCTCGCCGTCGCCGCCGGGCGGCTCCAGACGGCCGGCGGCACCGTCGACGCGGCCGCCCGCGCCGCGGCCCGCAGCGCCTCGCTGGCCCGCACCGCCGAGGCGGCGCAGCAGGCCGCGTCGGGCGCCGCCGAGGAGACGCTGCGTCAGCAGGGCGTGCACTGCACCGCCCGGAGCGTCGACGTGGACACCGCGGGGCTCGGCGCGCCCCTCGGGCAGACGGGCGAGGTGACCGCGGTGGTCCGCTGCACCGTGCAGCTGGACGACCTGCTGCTCTCCGGGCTGCCCGGCTCCCGCACCATGACCGGCCGGTTCACCTCGGTCGTCGACCGCTACCGGGGGCGCTGAGATGGCCCGGACCGCGGAGGGCGGGCGTGCGGCGACGGGCAGGAGCCCGGCGGGCGGGCGTGCGGCGGACAGGCGTGCGGCGGGCGGGCGTGCGGCGGGCGGGCGCGCCGGGGCGCGGCGCACCGACGCCGGGTCGGTGTCGGTCTTCGTCGCGATCTGCGCCGTCGGCCTGCTGGCCGTCATCGGCATCGTCATCGACTGCGGCGGCCGGCTGCGCGCCGTCGAGCGCGCCGACGCCCTCGCCCAGGAGGCCGCCCGCGCCGCCGGGCAGCAGGTCGACCCGGCCGCCGCCCTCTCCGGCGGACCGGTGGTGGTCGACCCGGCCGCCGCCCGCGCCGCGGCGGCGCGGTACCTGGCGGGCAGCGGCGTGCGCGGCGAGGCCGTCGTCAGTGCCGACGGCAGGACCGTCCGCGTCACCGTGGACGGCGAGTACGACACCGCCCTGCTGGGCGTGATCGGTATCGGCAGCATGACCGTGCACGGCGAGGGCAGTGCCAGCCTGGTGCGCGGCGTCGGAGAAGCGGAGAACGGCTGATGACCGCCCCACGAGCGGAAGTCCACCGACCGGTGCGCCGCGGTGCGCCCGCACCCCTCCCCCCGCGCGGCGGCGGGCCCGGCCGCGGGCGGCTGCGGTCACTGGCCGCCGCCGCGGCGGCGGCCGTCGCGCTGGCGGCCCTGCTCGCGGGCGTGCCCGCCCTGCTGCTCCTCGGCACCCGCGCCGTGGCCGGCATGGGCGCGCCCGCGCACGGCGGCGTCCTCGACCTGCTGACCCGCCCCGACGACGGGCGCCTCTTCCTGTGGGCGCTGGTCGCCGTCGGCTGGGCCGCGTGGCTCTGCTTCGCGCTCTCCGTGCTGGTGGAGGTCCCCGCCCAGCTGCGCGGCCGCGTCGCCCGGCGCCTGCCGGTCCTCGGCTGGAGCCAGCGGGCCGCCGCCGGGCTGGTCGGCGCCGTCCTCGCGGTGCTGCCCGCCGCCGGGGGCGCCTTCGCCGCGCCGGTCCACGCGCCGGCGGCGATCACCGCCGCACCGCGGCACGCCGCGCTCCCCGCGGCCCCCGCCCCCCGGCCCGGGGCGGCGGCGCCCGCCGCCGACCGGCCCGTCTACACCGTGCGGGACACCCGGCCCGCCGACAGCCTGTGGACCATCGCCGAGCGGCAGCTGGGGTCGGGGGAGCGGTGGCAGGAGATCGCCCGGCTCAACGACGGCCTGGTGATGGACGACCAGGGCCGCCGCTTCGACGCGGACCGGCCCATCCAGCCCGGCTGGCGGCTGCTGATGCCGGACGACGCCCGGCCCGACGCCGCCGGGCAGGACGCGCCCGCCGACCCGGGGGGGAGCACCCCGGAGCACGCCGCCGTCACCGTGCGGCCGGGCGACACGCTCTCGGCGATCGCCGGGCGCGAGCTGGGCGACGCGGACGCGTGGCCGCGCCTGTACGAGGCGAACCGGGGGGTCCGCGCCCCGGACGGCGAGCGGCTCACCGACCCGGACGTCATCGCCCCCGGCATGGTCCTGGCGGTCCCCGGCGCCCGGCCCGGCACCCCGGCGCCCGGGACGACCCCGCCCCCGGCGGGGGACGGCGCCACCCCGCCCGGCACCACCCCGCCCGGTGCGGACGGACCCGGTGCGGACGGGCCGGGCGCCCCCGGGGGGTCCGCCCCGGCGACACCCGCCCCGGGCGCCTCCACAGCCCCCGCCACCCGCACCCCCGAGCCGCAGGCGTCGCAGTCCGGGGAGCCCCGGTCCGAGGCCCCGCAGTCCGAGGCCCCCACCCCCACCACCGCCCCCGCCACCCCCGCGGACCCGTCCGACGGCGGCACCCCCACCGCCTCCGCCGACCGCGACCCGAGCGCCGCCGCCCTCACCGCCTCCGGTGTGACGGTCCTGCTGGCCGCCCTCCTCGTCGGCGCGGTCGCCGCCCGGCGGGGCCGCCAGCAGCAGCGCCGCCGCCCCCGCCACCGCATCGCCCTGCCGCCGCCGCCCGCCGCCGCCTTCGAGGCGGAGCTGCGGGCACGTCAGGACGCCGCCGGGCTCGACCTGGTGGACCGGGCCCTGCGCACCCTCGCCCGCAACACGGCCGCCGCCGGCCGGCGGCTGCCCGCCCTCACCGCCGTCCGGATCACCCCCGGCCACACCGTCGAACTGCACCTGTCCGTCCCCGCCGTGCCCGTCTCCCCCTTCCGCGCGTCCCACGCCTCCACCACCTGGTGGTGCCCGCCCGACGCCCCGGACCTGCTGCCCGCCGACGAGGCCGCCGCCGTGCCCGCCCCCTACCCGGCCCTGGTCGGGATCGGCTCCGCGCCCGACGGAGGGGCCGTCCTGGTCGACCTGGAGGCCGTCCGGCTGGTCCACCTCTCCGGCGACCCCGACGACGTCCGGTCCGTGCAGCGGGCCCTCGCGCTGGAGCTCGCCCACAGCCCCTTCGCCGAGGACCTGCACCTGCACCTGGTCGACGCCGCCCCCGACCTGCCCGCCGCCGACCGGGCCGCCGCCCGGGTGCAGCGGCACGGCACCCTCGACGAGGCGCTCCGCCGGCTCGCCGACCGCGACGCCGCCGCCCGCTCCGCCCTGGCCGCGGCCGGTGCGGCGCACCCCCGGGAGGCGCGCAGCCGCGGCCTCGCCGACGACGCCTGGACGCCCGAGGTGGTGCTCTGCGGCCACGCCCCCGCCGGGACCGCCCCCGAGGACCTCGGCCGGCTGCTCGACGCCCGCCCCCGCACCTGCGTGGCGGCGGTGACCCGGGCCCCGGCGCGGGGCGACGGGCCGGTCGCCCGCTGGACCCTCGCCGCGTCCGGCCCCACCGCGCTGCCGGGCCTCGGCCTCACCGTGGAGCTGCAGCGGCTGACGGCGGAGCAGTACGCCCTCTGGGGCGACCTGCTGCGCGCCTCCGGCAGCACCGAGCAGCTCCCCGCACCGGACTGGACCGTCGAGGGGCCGGAGCCGGACCCCGCGCACTGGCCGTTCCTCGACCGCGAGGCCGGGGCCTGCCCCCCGGACCCCTGGCAGGGCGAGGGCCCCTGGGAGGCCGGGGACGCCGGGGAGGCCTCCGGCCCCGACGGCGGGGGTCACGGCGCCGCCGCCGTGCCCCGGCGCACGGCCCTGCCCGCCCTCACCGTCCTGCGCCCGCAGGTCGGGACCGGTACGAGCGCCTTCGCCGGCACCGACCCGGCCGCCCCCGTCCGGATGCCGCCCGCACCCCCGTCCCGCACCGCCCCCCGCACCGCGGAGCCCCCCGCGTCCGCGCCCGCCCCGGCCCCCGCGCCCGCCCCGGCCCCGGCCCCGGCCCCCGCGCCCGCGCCGGCCGCCGGGACGCCCGGGGAGCAGCCCCGCCCGGGCCGCACCGACGCCGAGGACCTCCTCGCCATCCTGCGGTCCACCCACGCCCACACGGTCCGCACCGCCCCCCGGGTGCGGCTGCTCGGCCCGGTGGACGTGCTCGGCGCCCCCGGCCCGCTGGACCCCGCCGCCCGCGGCCGGCTGACGGAGGTGGCGGCGTACCTCGCCCTCAACCCGGGCAGCGACCAGCGGGCCCTGGACCTCGTCCTGCACCCCGGGGCCGTCCACCGCGACCCCGAGGCCGCCGAGCAGGCCGGCCGCGACCTGGCCGCCTCGGTGGACCGGCTGCGCGACTGGCTGGCCCAGGACCCCGAGGGAGACGGCCTGCTGCTCACCGACGCCAGCGGCGCCCACACCTTCTCACCGGCCGTCACCTGCGACTGGGACGACTTCCGCAGCCTGTACCGGCGCGGCATGCGCAGCACCAGCCCCGCCGCCGACGCCGCGCTCGCGCACGCCCTCGCCCTGGTGCGCGGCGCCCCGTTCGCCGAGGTCCCGGCCGGTGCGTACGGGTGGGCGGAGCCCTTCCGGGAGGACATGGTCGCCGCCGTCCTCGACACCGCCCACGAACTCACCGCCCGCCGCCTCCAGCACGGCGACTACCGCAGCGCCGAGGCGGCGGCCTTCCGCGGCCTCGCGGTCTGCCCCGACGCCGAGCTCCTCCACCGCGACCTGCTCTACGTCTACGCCTCCGCGGGCGCCCGGGAGCAGCTCCTCAAGGCCGTCAACCGCCTGGACGCCACCAGCCGCCACGCCGCCCGCGACCTCGAGCCCGAGACCGTCTCGCTGCTCCGCGACCTGATGGAGCAGCCCTGACCGCGCACCCCGCCGGCCGACCCTCCGTCACCACCGGCCCGCGCCCGGCGGCCTGTCGGGGTCCGGCCCCGCCCGGGGCGGCCCCCGGGGACGGCCGCGCCGGTACACCCCCCGGAGGCGGCTTTCGCACCGGCCGTCCGGACGGACGCCCCGCGCCGCCGGATGGCCGAGCGCCGGGGCGACCCCATAAGGTGACGCACGCCGGTGGCGGCGGTCGGCGCCGCACGGCGGACGGACGCCGCGGCAGCGGCGCGGGCGGCTGCGGGACGGGACGGTGACGTGCGGTGACGGGGAGCACGGTGACGGGCGGTACGACGGGTCCGGGTCCCGGTGCGGAGGCCGCGGCCCCGGGGACCACGATGCGCATGCCGCTCCCCCCGCCGCCCCCGCGGACGGTCGGGGCGCCGTGGCCGGACGCGGCGGCGGAGACGGCCGTGCTGCAGCCGGTCGCCGGCGCCGTCCGCACGGCCGCCCCCCTGCACGCACCCGCCCCGGGCTCCGCGCCGCGCGGCCGGATCCTGGTGGTCGAGGGCGGCTTCGCCGCGTCCGGCCGGTGGCCGTGGTCCCGCCAGGCGGTGTCCGCCGGGGCGCCGGCGCTGTCCGCGGTGCTCGCCGCGGTCTCGCCCCAGGTGCTGCTGGCGGCCGACGCCGTGGACGCCGTCCACCTGCCGTCGGCCACCGACCCGCAGACCGTCCTCGCCCACCTGCGGTCCGCCGCCCGCCACCCCGGACCGGTCCTGGTCCACCTGGCCGGACACGTCCTCGCCGACCGCCGCGGCGGCCGCCTCCATCTGGCCCTGCGCGACACCCGGCCCGCGACCGTGCGGCACGACGGCCTGCCCTGGCAGTGGATCGCCGCCGAGCTGCGGACGCGCCCCGCGGAGTGGGGCGCCCTGGTGATCGCGGACCTCAGCGCCGACGAGGCGGTCTGGCCGATGCTGCACACCGTCCCCTCGCCGCTGGCCGAGGGGCTGCCGCTGTGGGCGGCGGTCAACCCGGACCCGCAGCAGGTCGGCACCTTCACCCGCGCCCTGGTGGAGGCCCTGCACAGCGGGCAGCCGGGCGCCGGGGCCGCGCTGAGCCCGGAGCAGCTCCAGCACCAGGTGCAGTCGGTGCTGCGGCCCGACGTGCTGGTCGTGGCCTCGCACGGGCCCGGCCGTCCGGTCTTCCGCAACACCGCGCGCCGCACGGAGCCCGCCCCGCAGGCGCCGCACGACGGGGCCGCCGCGGCCGCCCCCGTACCGGCCCCCGCCCCCCGGGCCGCGACCACCACCGTGTCGGGCACCGCCGCCGTCCCGGCCGCCGTCGCCGCCGTCGCCGGCCCTCCGGCCGGGCCGAGGCCGGCCGTCCTCCTCGACAAGCCCGGGGCGTCCCACCCGGCTGCCGCGTCCCACCCGGTGGCACCCGGAGCCCCGGCGTCGCGTCCGGCCGCGGCCGCCCCGGTCACGCTGGACAAGCCCGGACCCCCGCCCCCGGCCCGGCCGCCCGCGGTCCGCCTCGGCAAGGCGGCCGCCCCCGCCGCCCCCGCGGGACCGCCGCCCGCGGCCGTCCCGCAGACCGCCCCCGCCCCCGCCGAGGACCCCGCCGCCGCGCTGGCCGAGTACCGGGAGCCCATCGGCCGCATCGTCCGCGCCGCCGACGCGGGGGAGCACGCCACGGCCGCCGACCTGGCGGCCACCCTGGAGCGCCAGGCCGTCGCCATGCACGGCGACGCCGCCCCCGCCGCGCTCCACGTCCGCCAGGTGCGGGCCCACGTCTCCCGCCTGGCGGGCAGGCAGGCACTCGCCGCCGACCTCTACCGCGACGTCGCACTCAAGCTGCTCGCCGTGCGGGGCCCCGAGCACCCCGAGACCCTCCAGGCCGCCTCCAACGCCGACGCCTGCTGGCGCGCCGTCCACGACGTCGCCGAGGCCCGCCGGATCGCCCCCGCCATGATCGCCCTGCGCGGCCGGGTGCCGGGCCCCGACGGCCGCAAGCTGCGCGCCGCCGAGCGCTACCTCGCCCAGCTCGGCGAGATGCGGCCCGACGCCTGACGTCGGCACGGGCACCCCGCGCGGCCCGGCCCGGCCGCGCGGGGGCGCCGTGGCGCGCTACGCCACCACCGCCATCTCGCGCGGGGTGGTGTTCAGCCGCCGCCCGCCGTCCTCCGTGCAGACCACGATGTCCTCGATCCGCACCCCGAACCGCCCCGGCAGGTAGATCCCCGGCTCGATCGAGAAGCACATCCCCGGCACCAGCGGCAGCTCCTCGCCCTCCACCATGTAGGGCGGCTCGTGCGTGGTGACCCCGATGCCGTGCCCGGTCCGGTGGATGAAGTACTCGCCGTACCCGGCCCCGGTGATCACCGCCCGCGCGACCCGGTCGACCTCCTGGCACGCGATCCCGGGCCGCACCGCCTCGAAGGCGGCCTGCTGCGCCTCCCGCACCACGTCGTGCACCCGCCGCTCCTCGGCGGTGGGCTCCCCGACGTGCACCGTGCGGCTGGTGTCCGAGCCGTACCCGTGCCTGAGCCCGCCGAAGTCGAGCACCACCGTGTCGCCGTCCCCGATCACCCGTCCGCCCGCCTCGTGGTGCGGGTTCGCCCCGTTGGGGCCGGAGCCGACGACCGTGAAGTCCACCTGGCTGTGCCCGTGCTCCAGCAGCAGCGCCGCCAGGTCGGCGGCCACCTCCGACTCCCGGCGCCCGGCGAACCGCACGCCCAGCACGTCCCGGTACGCGGCGTCCGCGGCCGCGCCCGCGGCGGCCAGCCGCTCCAGCTCCGCCGCGTCCTTGACGGCCCGCAGCATCGGCAGCGCCTCGCTCAGCGCCGCGTACGAGGTCCCCGGCAGGGTCCGCTGCAGGCCCAGCAGGTGCATCGCCCAGGAGGAGTCGGAGATCCCGTACCGGCCGTCGGGCCGCAGCAGGCCGGCCGCGGCGGCGTACGGGTCCTGGCCGTCGCGCCAGTCGGAGACGGCGAACGCGCCCGCCCCCGGGGCCGCCTCGGCGTCGCCGCGCTCCAGGGCGGGGACCAGCATCCGCGGCTCCTCGCCGGCCGACAGGACCAGCGCGGTGAGCCGCTCGGTGGTGGCGGTCGGCAGGTAGCCGGTCAGCCACGCCAGGTCGGGCCCGGGCATGACGACCAGTCCGGCCAGGCCCGCCGCGGCCGCGTCGCGGGCGGCGCGGTCCATCCGGGCGGCGTGGTCCTCGCGGGTGAAGGGCGCGGGGGCGGGGGCCTGCTCGGCCATGGGTCCTCCGGGAGCGGCGTGACGGTACGGGCGGGGGACGACGGTACGCCACGCGCCGTCAGTGGTGGAACGCCGAGCGGACCTCGACGCCCGTCTCCCGCAGCGGGGCGGGCTGCCGGCGGAGCTCCCCGACCAGCCGGCCGAGGTCGGCGAGGAGCAGGTCGGCGAGGTCCTCCGAGAAGCCGTTGCGGCAGACCACCCGCAGCACCGACAGGTCGGTGCGGTCCTCCGGGAAGGTGTAGGCGGGGACCAGCCAGCCGCGCTCGCGCAGCCGCCGCGACACGTCGAAGACGTCGAAGGAGGTGACGTCGTCGGCGGTGGTGAAGGCGAAGACCGGCAGCTGGTCGCCGCGGGTCAGCAGCCGGAAGCAGCCCAGCTGCTCGATCCCGCGCGCCAGCCGCCCGGCGACGTCCCGGGACGCCTGCTGCACGGCCCGGTAGCCGTCCCGGCCGAGCCGCAGGAAGGTGTAGTACTGGGCGACGACCTCCGAGCCGGGGCGGGAGAAGTTGAGCGCGAAGGTCGGCATGTCGCCGCCGAGGTAGTTGACCCGGAAGACCAGCTCCTCGGGGAGCGCCTCCTTGTCCCGCCACAGCGCCCAGCCCACGCCCGGGTACACCAGCCCGTACTTGTGCCCCGAGGTGTTGATGGAGGCCACCCGCGGCTGGCGGAAGTCCCACACCAGCTCCTCGTCGAGGAAGGGCGCCACCATGGCGCCGGAGGCGCCGTCGACGTGCACGGGCACGTCGAGGCCGGTGCGCTCCCGGAGTCCGTCGAGGGCGGCGCAGATGTCCCACACCGGCTCGTAGCTGCCGTCGAAGGTGGAGCCCAGCACCGCGACCACGCCGATGGTGTCCTCGTCGCACAGGGCCGCGGCCCGCTCGGCGTCCAGGTGGAACCGCTCGCCCTCCATGGGCGCGGTCCGCGGCTCGACCTCCCAGTAGGTGCAGAACTTCTCCCAGCAGACCTGCACGTTGACGCCCATCACCAGGTTGGGCCGCGCCCCGGCGGCGTACCGGTCGGCGTTGCGGTGCATCCAGCGGCGCTTGAGCGCCATGCCCGCGAGCATGCACGCCTCGCTGGAGCCGGTGGTGGAGCAGCCCACGGCTGCGTCGGGGTCCGGGGCGTGCCACAGGTCGGCGAGCATGGCGACGCAGCGCCGCTCCAGCTCGGCCGTCTGCGGGTACTCGTCCTTGTCGACCATGTTCTTGTCGACGCACTCGGCCATCAGCACCGACGCCTGCGGCTCCATCCAGGTGGTGACGAAGGTCGCCAGGTTGAGCTTGGCGTTGCCGTCGAGCAGCAGCTCGTCGTGGATGAGCCGGTAGGCGGTGGACGGCGGCATCGGGCCGTCCGGCAGCCGGTGCACCGGCGGGGCGACCTCCATGGGGCCGAGCGGGTCCGCCTCGCCGAGGAAGGGGTTGACCGACAGCCGCCGGTCGTCGTCCCGGCCCTTGTGCAGTGCCACTGGGGTGTCCTCTCCTCGCCCGTGCCGGTGCCGTGTCCACCGTGGCACCCCCGCCGCGGCGCCGCACCCGGAACGCGGGCGGAGGGGACCCCCGGGCCCGCCGCCGGGCCGGGGGTCCCGGGCACGTCAGCGGGCGCCGCCGTTGACGTAGAGGGTCTGGCCGGAGACGTAGGAGGCGTCGTCGCTGGCGAGGAAGGCGACCACGGCGGCGACCTCCTCCGGCTGCCCGACCCGCCGCAGCGGGGTGCGCTCGGCCGCCAGCCGCTGGTGCTCCTCCGCGGTGGAGCCGACCCGCTCCGCGGTGGCGGCGGTCATGGCGGTGGCGATGTAGCCGGGGGCGACGGCGTTGGCGGTGATCCCGTACGGGCCGAGCTCGATGGCGAGGGTCGCGGTCAGGCCCTGGATGCCGGCCTTGGCGGCGGCGTAGTTGGCCTGGCCCCGGTTGCCCAGCGCCGAGCGGCTGCTGAGCGAGACGATCCGCCCGTACCGCTGCTCCACCATGTACGCCTGGGCGGCCTGCGCGCAGTTGAAGGCGCTGGTGAGGTTGACGGTCAGGACGGCGTCCCAGTCGCTCCGGGGCATCCGGAAGAAGAGGTTGTCCCGGGTGATGCCCGCGTTGTTGACCAGGACGTGCAGGCCGCCGAGGTCCCGGACGACCTCGGCGAAGACGGCCGCCACGGCCTCGTGGTCGGCCACGTCGCAGCCGTAGGCGCGCGCGGTGCCGCCCTTGGCGGCGACCGCGTCGGCGGTCCCCTGCGCCCGCTCGGCGGTGAGGTCGACGACGGCGACCGCCGCGCCCTCCTCGGCCAGCCGCAGCGCGGTGGCCGCGCCGATGCCCTGTGCGGCGCCGGTGACGACGGCGACCCTGCCGGTGAACCTGCTCACGGACGTGCTCCTCTGCAGAGGGGGGGAGGGGGAGGGAGGGGGAGGGAGGGGGAGGTGGCGGTGCGTCAGTCGCGCTCGACGAGGACGGCGCTGCCCTGGCCGACGCCGACGCACATGGTGGCCAGGCCGCGCCGGGCGCCGGTGCGGCGCATCCGGTGCAGCAGCGTGGTGAGGATGCGGGCGCCGGAGCAGCCCAGCGGGTGGCCGAGCGCGATGGCGCCGCCGCTGGGGTTGACCAGCCCCGGGTCGACGCCCAGGGCGTCGGTGCAGGCCAGCGCCTGGGCGGCGAAGGCCTCGTTGAACTCGGCCTCCTCCACGTCGCCGACCGCCCAGCCGAGCCGGGCGAGTGCCTTGCGGGTGGCGGGCACCGGGCCGATGCCCATGGTGTCCGGGTGGACGCCGGCCGACGCCCCGGCGGCGTACCGCCCCAGCGGCTCCAGGCCCAGGTCGCGCAGCGCCTCCCCGCTCACCAGCAGCAGGGCGGCCGCGCCGTCGTTCATCGGGGAGGAGTTCCCCGCGGTGACGGTGCCGCCCTTGCGGAAGACCGGCTTCAGCGCGGCCAGCCGCTCGGCGGAGGTGTCCTCGCGGATGCACTCGTCGGCGGTGACCGCGACGCCGTCGGGCCGCACCACCGGCAGGATCTCGGCGTCGAAGTGCCCGTCCTTGCGGGCGGCGGCCGCGTTGCGGTGGCTGCGCAGCGCGAAGGCGTCCTGCCGCTCCCGCCCGATCCCGTACCGCTCCGCGACCTCCTCGGCGGTCTCGCCCATGGAGAGCACGCCGTGCAGCTCCGCCATCCGGGGGTTGGTCAGCCGCCAGCCGAGCCGGGTGTCGAAGGTGTCCATGCGGTGCGGCAGCGCCTCGTCGGGCCGGGCCAGCACGAACGGCGCCCGGCTCATCGACTCCGAGCCGCCCGCCACCGCGACCTCCGCCTCGCCCGCGGCGATCGCGCGGGCGGCGCTGGTGACGGCCTCCATGCCGGAGGCGCAGAGCCGGTTGACGGTCGCGCCGGGCACGCTGTCGGGCAGGCCGGCGAGGAGCACGGCCATCCGGGCGACGTTGCGGTTGTCCTCGCCGGCCTGGTTGGCGGCGCCCCAGTACACGTCGTCGATGCGGGCCGGGTCGAGGGCGGGGACGTCGGCCAGCAGGCCGGCGAGGACGCCGGCGGCCAGGTCGTCGGGGCGGACGGCGGACAGGGCGCCGCGCAGCCGCCCGACGGGGGTGCGGCGGGCGGCGGCGAAGTAGACGGGACGCAACGCGGGCTCCTCGTCGAGCCGGTCGCAGGGAAGCGGCCGGGCGGGCGGTGGGGACAGGCGGGGCGGGCGGTGGGGACAGGCGGGGCGGGCGGCGGGGACAGGCGGGGCGGGCGGTTCAGAAGGCGCTGACGCCGGTGAGGGCGCGCCCGATGAGCAGCTTGTGGATCTGGCTGGTGCCCTCGTACAGGGTCATGACGCGTGCGTCGCGCAGGTACTTGCCGACCGGGTACTCGTCGATGTAGCCGTACCCGCCGAAGACCTGCAGGGCGCTGTTGGCCGCCCGGACGGCCGCCTCGCTCGCGAAGAGCTTGGCGGTGGAGGACTCCACGGCGAAGGGCAGGCCCCGGTCGACCAGGTCGGCGACCCGCCACACCAGCATGCGGGAGGCGTCCAGGTCGACCGAGACGTCGGCGATCAGCTCCTGCACCAGCTGGTGGGAGGCGATCGGCCGGCCGAACTGCTCGCGCTCGCCCGCGTACCGCACCGCCGCGTCCAGGCACGCCCGGATGATGCCCGCACAGCCCGCCGCGACCGACATGCGGCCCTTGGCCAGCGCCGACATGGCCACGGAGAAGCCCCGGCCCTCGGCGCCCAGCCGGGCGGAGTCGGGCACCCGAACCCCGTCGAGGGAGAGCTCGGCGGTGGCCTGGCCGCGCAGGCCGAGCTTGCCGTGCACCTCGCGGCGGCCGAAGCCCGGCAGCCCGGTGGGGACCAGGAACGCGGTCACCCCGCGGTGCCCGGCCTCCCCGGTGCGGGCGAAGACCAGCGCCACGTCGGCCCAGGTGCCGTTGGTGATGAACATCTTGGAGCCGGTGAGCAGCCAGTCGCCGCCGTCGCGCACCGCCCGGGTGGTGAGGTTGGCGGCGTCCGAGCCGGTGCCGGGCTCGGTGAGCGCGAAGCAGCCGAGCGCCCGCCCGGAGGTCAGTTCGGGCAGCCACTCCCGCTTCTGCTCCTCGGTGCCGTGGGCGGCGACCGACTTGGCGACCAGGCCGAGCGAGACGGAGACGATGCCGCGCACCGCGGAGTCGCCGCGGCCCAGCTCCTCGGTGACCAGGCAGTAGGCCAGGTGGTCGCCGCCGGAGCCCCCGTACTCCTCGGGGATGGTCATGCCCAGGAAGCCGAGCTCGCCGAGCCTGCCGACGATCGACCGGTCCACCTGCTCGGCCCGGTCCCACTCCCGGGCGAACGGGGCGATCTCG
The DNA here is from genome assembly GCF_042895785.1 of Streptomyces sp. NPDC001380. NCBI lineage: Bacteria > Bacillati > Actinomycetota > Actinomycetes > Kitasatosporales > Streptomycetaceae > Streptomyces > Streptomyces sp. NPDC001380. The sequence goes on from NZ_JBIAWP010000002.1 coordinate 478,837, forward strand.
CGGTCGGCGAACTCCGCCGCCAGCCGTTGTACGGCGGCCTGCTCGTCGGAGAGTGCCAGGTCCATCGTGCTCCTCGTCCCGTAAACTAGCGGTGCAAGTTTTATGGACTCTAGCCCTGGACCGGCCGCCTGGAAAGGGGGCCGGGGGAGGGGCCCGGGGGAGAGGGGCCGCGCCCGCCGGGGCCGCTGCCACAATGAAGCCCCCGCCCGCCCCGCCCGCCGCCGGCGACGACCCAGGAGGTGCTGTGGCCCGACCGCGCCGGCCGCTCCTCAGCCACGACCGGATCGTGGCCGCCGCCCTCCGCCTGGTCGACGCCGAGGGGCTGGAGGCGCTGTCCACCCGGCGGCTCGCCGCCGAACTCGGCGTCAGCGGGCCGTCCCTGTACAACCACTTCGCCACGAAGGACGACCTGCTGGACGCGGTGGCGGACGCGGTCGTCGGCGAGGTGGACCTCTCCATGTTCGGCCCGCCCGACCCCGGCCTCCCCGACCCGGGCCTCCCCGACCCGGGCCCGCCCGCCGCCGGCCCGCCCGCCGTCCCGGGGCCCGCCCCCGCCCCGCCCGGCGCGGGCGGACCGGCCGCCGACTGGTCCGGCGCGCTGCGCGCCTGGGCCCGCTCCTACCGCGCCGCACTGGCCGCCCACCCCCACGTCGTGCCCGTCCTCGCCCAGGGGCCCGGCCGCCGCCCGAACGCCCTGCGCCTGGCCGACGCCGTCTTCGGCGCCCTGGTCCGGGCCGGCTGGCCGCGCGCCCAGGCGACCCGGATCGGCGCCCTGATGCGCTACTTCGTCACCGGGTCCGCCCTCGGCTCCTTCGCCCGCGGCTTCCCCGACGACGCCGCGGTCTACGCCGACCGGTACCCGCACCTGGACCAGGCCCACCTGCTGGCCGAGCGGCGCCGCGAGATCGACGAGGGGGCCTTCGAGACCGGGCTGGAGGCCCTCCTCGACGGCCTCGCCCTGCGCCACCCGGCCGCCGGTCCGGTCCGCCCGGCGGGGTCCGGCGGGCCTGGGGGGCCGGAGGCGCCGGAGGGCGCGCGGAGTGGGGGACCCGGTGGGGATCCGGACGTCCGGCAGGACCGGGACGGCACCGGTGAGTGCCCGGAAAACGGCGGTTAGGGCGGTTTCGCCCCCTGCTGACCGGGAACCCGCAGGGCAGCCGCGGGCCTCGCCCGGCGGTCCGGCAGAAACCCCGAGGTCAGGAGGAACCTGCTGTGAGACTCACCGACCTTCGCCCCCTGTACGAGCGGCCCGGCCCCTGGGCCAGCGTGTACGCCGACATCGGGGGCGACGTGGAGGACGTGCGGGCCGCCATCCAGCTGCGCGCCCGGTCCGCCCGCGAGCAGCTCCTGGAGCAGGGCGCCGACGCCCGCACCGCGCAGGCCGTGCACGACTTCATCATCGACCGCCCGAGCCCCCCCGGCCGCCGCGGCCTCGCGGTCTTCGCCGCGGGCGGCGAGGTCGTCCACAGCGAGCTGCTGCCCGAGGGCCCCACGGACACCACGGCCGACTGGGCGCCGCTGCCGCACGTGATGCCGCTGCTGGTGCAACGCGGGGCGCGGATCCCGCACATGGTGGTCGCCGTCGACCGCGCCGGCGCCGACATCTCGGTGTGGACCGCGGACCCGGAGGGGCACGAGGTCCTGGCGGGCGGCCGCGAGGTCGAGGGCAGCACCGACCCCATCACCAAGGTTCACCCCGGCGGCCCCGGCGGCTGGTCGCAGGCCCGCTTCCAGCGGCGCGCCGAGAACACCTGGGACCGCAACGCCCGTGCGGTCGCCGCCGAGGTCGCCGAGGTCGCGGACCGGTTCGGGGTCGAGCTGATCATGGCCGCCGGCGACGTCCGCGCCCGCAGGCTGCTCCAGGAGCACCTGCCCCAGCGCTGGCAGGAGCCGCTGGTCGACCTGGAGACCGGCGGCCGGGCCGTGGGGATCAGCCCCGAGCACCTGGACGCCGCCCGCCGGGCGGCCCTCGCCGAGTACGCCGCCCGCCGCCGCAGGGCCTCCGCCGACCGCCTCAGCCAGGAGCTGGGCCGCCGCGCGCTGGCCGTGCAGGGCGTGGGCCCGGTCGTCAACGCCCTTTCCGAGGGCAAGGTGCTCACGGTGCTGCTGGAGGACCACCCGGAGTCGGACACGCAGCTGTGGATCGGCCCCGAGCCGGGACAGCTGGCCCTCTTCAGCGATGACGCCCGGCTGATGGGCGTGGACACGCCCGAGCACGACCGGGCGGACGCCGCGATGGCGCGCGCCCTGGCGGCCACCGCCGCCGACCTGGTGGTGCTGGAGGGCGGTGAGGGACCCCGCCCGGTCGACGGCATCGCGGCGCTGCTGCGCCACGCCTGACCTCCTCCGCACGGCCCCAGCGGCCCCGCCCGAACCGGGCGGGGCCGCTGTTTCGTGTCCGCAGCACCCTTGCCCCGCAAGGCTCCTGCCCCGGGCGGCCGCCGGTGGCCGGGGGCCGCCACTGGCCACAAGTCGCCAGAGGGCGGGGCTTGCGGCCCCCGCCGGCACGCGGGAACACTGACTGACGGCTTGACATGTACGCGGCTCGGAACCCGCTCACCCGCGGACGCCGCGTACCGGGCCACACCGCGCCCGCCGGACCGGCGGGCCCGGGCACGCCCCCGTGTCCGTCCTCAAGTCTCCAGGAGACCCGCGTGAGGATCAGTCGTACCCCCGGCCGCCGGACCGCCCTGCTCGCCACCGCCGCCGCCCTGCTCACCGGAACCGCCCTCGCCCTGCCCCAGGCGCAGGCGGCCGAGGCGAAGGCCCTCAGCCCGCAGCAGGCGTCCGCCCTCTCCGCCGCCGTCCAGCACCAGCTGGGCGACGCGCACACCGCCGGCTCGTACGTCGACGGCGGCCGCCTCGTGGTCACCGTCACCGACTCCGCCTCGGCCGCGAAGGTCCGGGCCCAGGGGGCCGTCGCGAGGATGGTCGCCCGCAGCGGCGCCCAGCTCAAGGCCGCCACCGCCACCCTCGACCGCACCGCCCGCATCCCCGGCACCGCCTGGTCGGTGGACCCGGTCAGCAACCAGGTCGTCGTCTCCGCCGACTCCTCCGTCACCGGCGCGAGGCTCGCCCGCATCCAGAAGGCCGCCAAGGGCCTCGGCGCTGCCGCCCGCCTGGAGCGCGTCAACGGCAGGTTCAGCCTGCGCCTCAGCGGCGGCCAGGCCATCTACGGCGGCGGCTACCGCTGCTCGCTCGGCTTCAACGTCAGGAGCGGCAGCACGTACTACTTCCTGACGGCGGGCCACTGCGGCAACGTCGCCTCGACGTGGTACTCCAACTCCTCGCAGACCACGAAGATCGGCACCACGGCCGGCTCCAGCTTCCCCGGCAACGACTTCGCCATCGTCCGGTACTCCACCACCGGCACCCCGGCGGGCAACGTCTACCTCTACAACGGGTCCTACCAGGACATCACCTCGGCCGGCACCCCGTCGGTCGGCCAGACCGTCTACCGCAGCGGCTCCACCACCGGCGTCCACAGCGGCACGGTGACGGCCCTCAACTCCACCGTCAACTACGCCGAGGGCACCGTCTCCGGCCTGATCAGGACCACGGTCTGCGCGGAGGGCGGCGACAGCGGCGGCTCCCTCTACGCGGGCACCACCGCCTACGGCCTCACCTCCGGTGGCAGCGGCAACTGCTCCTCCGGCGGCACGACCTACTTCCAGCCGGTCACCGAGGCGCTCAACTACTACGGCGTCAGCGTCTACTGACGGAACGCCCCGCAGGACCCCGCGGCGTCCTCCCGCCCCGCACCCGGGGCGGGAGGGCCCGGCGGCACCGACACCGCGGGCACCGGGCGAGCCGCACGCCCGGTGCCCGCGGCACCACGTCCGGGGCCGTCCGGCGGCCCGGCCGCGGCTCAGCCCATCTCCTCCAGGCGGCGTCCCTTGGTCTCGCGGACGAAGCGCGCCACGAAGGGGACCGACAGTGCGGCGAACACCGCGTAGACCACGTAGGTCGCCGAGAGGTTCCAGGTCGACATGCGGGGGAACGACACGGTGATCACCCAGTTGGCGATCCACTGCGCCGAGGCGGCCAGCGACAGCGCGGCCGCGCGCAGCCGGTTGGGGAACATCTCGCCGAGCATCACCCACACCACGACGCCCCACGACATCGCGAAGAAGAGCACGAAGGCGTTGGCCGCGACCAGGGCGACCGTGCCCTGCAGGTCGGGGATGGAGACCGCGTCGCCGCTGCCGCTGGCGTAGCTGAACGCCCAGGCGGCGGTGCCCAGCGAGAGCGCCATGCCGACGGAGCCGATGAGCGCGAGCGGCTTGCGGCCGATGCGGTCGACGCAGGCGATGGCGATCAGGGTGCCGACGATGTTGATGATCGAGCTCGAGAAGCTGATCAGCAGCGAGCTGCTCTGGTCGATGCCCACCGACTGCCAGAGGATCGACGAGTAGTAGAAGATCACGTTGATGCCGACCAGCTGCTGGAAGACCGAGAGCAGCACGCCGGTCCAGACGATCGGCAGCAGGCCGAAGCGGCCGCCGAGCAGGTCCTTCAGGCGCGGCTTGTGGTCGGTGGCGATCAGCTCGCGGATCTCGGCGATGCGGGCGTCGGTGTCCGCGGACCCGCCCTCGACCTCCCGCAGCACCGCGCGGGCCTCCTCGGTGCGCCCGGCGGAGACCAGGAAGCGCGGCGACTCGGGGATCACCGAGGCCAGCACGAAGTACACCACCGCGGGCACCAGGCAGGCGCCGAGCATCCACTGCCAGGCCTCCAGCCCGGCCAGCTCGCCGCGGACGTCGCTGCCCGCGGCCTTGTCGATCGCCCAGTTCACCAGCTGCGAGACGGCGATGCCGAGCACGATCGCCAGCTGCTGGAAGGAGGCCAGCCGGCCGCGGTGGGCGGACGGGGCGACCTCGGCGATGTACGCGGGGGCGATCACGGACGCGATGCCGATCGCCGCGCCGCCGAGGACCCGCCAGAACGTGAGGTCCCAGGCCGAGAAGGGGAGCGCCGAGCCCACCGAGCTCACCGCGAAGAGGGCGGCGGCTATCTTCATGACCCGAATGCGGCCCCACCGGTCCGCGAAGCGGCCGGCGAGGGCCGCGCCGACCGCGGAGCCCAGCAGGGCGGACGCGACGATCCAGCTGACGTTGTCGCCGACGCCGAACCGGTCCTTGATCCCGGAGACGGCGCCGTTGATCACGGAGCTGTCGTAGCCGAAGAGGAATCCTCCCAGCGCAGCCGCAGCGGTGATGAACACCACATGGGCGAGGTGCTCGGTTCCTGCCGCCGACGCGGCTGTCCGGCCGGAGGCCGGGGGCTTGGTGACGCTCACGTTCTTGCTCCTGCCCGGGTTCCACACTGAACACCGCGGCGGGGGTGGACCCCGCCGCGGCTTCAACTTACGTAGTTAAAACCTCAGAAACAAACCCGATGTGTTCACTATTTGAACGATCCGTGGTCCGAACCATCCGACTGCTCCGACACCCGGGCCGGCGTCCCCGCGCCCGGGTACCCGCTGGTCCTGCCGCTCGTCGTGGTGGCCGCCGCGCCCGGGTTCAGGTCGTGGTGGACCACCCGGGCTATCCGCTCGATCGTGGTGACCCCGTAGCCCATCGTCCCGTTGTCCTGCGTCAGCACCACCAGCCGGTAGCCCGGGCCCGTGGTACGGGTGAAGGCGCCTATGCTGTGCACCCGCCAGCCGTGGGTGGCCCGCGGGAGCCAGCCGTTCTTCACGTGCACGCCGATCCCGGCCGGGGCGCCCGCGGGCGTGCCCCACCGCTGGGAGCCCACCACGTTCGCCATCTGCCGCAGGCCGTAGGCCCGCGAGGCGTCGGACAGCACCGTGTTCGCACTGTCCAGCAGGGCCAGGACGCGCAGCTCGTCCTGCGCCGTGATCCGGGTCAGGCCCCAGGCGCCCCCGGCGTCCAGCGTGGTGTGGGTCAGGCCCGCCAGCTGCAGGTACCGCTGCACCCGGGCGCGGCCCAGGCTGCGCCAGAGCGTCGTGGTGGCGTCGTTGTCGGACCTCGTGATCATCGCGGTGATGAGCGCGTCCTCCTGCGAGGACAGCGTCCGGTGCGACTCCATGGCCCGGCGCAGCACGGCCTGCATCACGATCGCCTTCACCACGCTCGCCGAGTCGTAGTGCCAGGTGTAGTGCATCCCGCACCACGTGCCCGTGGTGCGGTCCCACAGGCCCACCGAGACCGTCCCGGCCCGGCCCGCCACCGCCGCGCCGATGTCCCGGGAGAGCTGGGTCGCCAGTGCGGGGCGGCCGGTCGAGCCGCACGCCACCGGTGAGGTCGCCGCCTCGGCCGCCGAGGGCGCCGCCATCGGCAGCAGCGCGAGGGCGAGCGCCGCAGGAACCGTGCGCCGCAGCGCACCTGACAGGGAGTGGGGCATGGATCTCCTCCACGGGAGGGCGGCCCGGACGGCCGCGGGCCTCCCGGAGTCTGCCGCAAGCCGCGCTCGGCGTCATCCCGCTCCGCACGCGCCCCCGGTAGCGTGACCGCGCCCCCTGACGCACCCGCGCGCCCCCGTCCCCCACCCCGCCCGCCGTCCCGCCCCCCACCCGCGGTCCCGCCTCCCGTCCGCCCTCCCGCGTCCGCCGCTCCACCTCCCCGTGTCCGCCGTCCCCGCCGTGCCCGACACCGGCCGGCCTCCCCGGAAGCGAGCCGCCCGTGCAGCCCCTCCGCGGCATCACCGTCGTCGCCCTCGAACAGGCCGTCGCCGTCCCCTTCGCCACCCGGCAGCTCGCCGACCTCGGCGCCCGCGTCATCAAGGTCGAACGCCCCGGCGGCGGCGACTTCGCCCGCGCCTACGACCGCGAGGTCCGCGGGCTGTCCGCCTACTTCGTCTGGATCAACCGCGGCAAGGAGAGCGCCGTCCTCGACCTCCGCGACGACGCCGACCGCGCCCTGCTCGACCGGATGCTGGCCCGCGCCGACGTCTTCGTCCAGAACCTCGCCCCCGGCGCCGCCGACCGCCTCGGCCTCGCCGCCGCCGGCCTGCGCGCCCGCCACCCCCGCCTGATCACCTGCTCCCTCACCGGCTACGGCACCGACGGCCCCTACCGCGACAAGAAGGCCTACGACCTGCTCGTCCAGTGCGAGGCCGGCCTGCTCTCCGTCACCGGCACCCCCGGGCACCCCGCCCGCCCCGGCATCTCCGTCGCCGACATCGCCGGCGGCATGTACGTCCACACCGGCATCCTCACCGCCCTCTACGAGCGCGAACGCACCGGCGAGGGCACCGCGCTCGAGGTCTCCCTCCTCGACGCCCTCGCCGAGTGGATGGGCCACCCCTACTACGCCCAGGCGTACGGCGGGACGCCCGTCGTCCCCAGCGGCGCCCGCCACCCGTCGATCTCCCCCTACGGCCACTACCGCACCGGCGACGGCGCGCAGGTCTTCCTCAGCGTCCAGAACGACCGCGAGTGGGTGCTGCTCTGCGAGCGCGTCCTCGGCCGGCCCGGCCTCGTCCGCGACCCGCGCTTCGCCGACAACCCGCTGCGCCGCGCCCACGACGACGAGCTCACCGCCGTCATCGAGGAGTGCCTCGCGGACCGCACCGCCGACGGCCTGGCCGCCGAACTGGACGCCGCGGGCATCGCCAACGCCCGGCTGCGCACCGTCGCCGAGTTCGCCGGCCACCCGCAGCTGGCGGCCCGCGACCGCTGGCGCACCTTCGACTCCCCGGCGGGGCCGCTGCGCGGACTGCTGCCGCCCGTGACCGTCCACGGCCGAGAGGCGCCGATGCGCCCCGTTCCCGCGCTGGGCGAGCACACCGACGCGCTGCGCGCCGAGTTCGCCCCCGGCACCTGACCACCGGTACCTGACCCCCTGACACCCGACACCCGGCACCCGGCACCTGACCCCCCGGCACCCGGCACCCGGCCCCGAACCCGGCCGGCCTCCGAGGCCCCGGTCCCGGCCGCCTCCGGCCCCGCCCCCGTCCGCGGGCCGCCCCGCCCGGCCGCCGCCCGCACGGCCGGGCGGGGTCGGCGGCCGACGAAGGAGCGGGTCTGACGCCCTTTCCGGAACCGGGCAGGAATCTCCTGCCCGGCGCGGGCAAGAAGCCGACCATGCTGAAGGAGAGCGGCCCTGCCGCGAGACGGATCGGTGTGCTGCTGCTGGGGCAGGCGGCACTCATGGTGGGCCTGGGGCTCCTGCTCACCCTGGTGATGGCCCACCACCTCCCGGTGAGCGCCGAGGACGGTGCCAACCGCTTCCTCGCCGCCCACCGCACCCCGGCCGTGAACACGGTGACCTCGTGGTTCTCCACGATCGCCAACACGCCCGCCGTCGTGACGGGCACCGCGGTCTGCATCGCGGCGCTGCTCCTGCTGCCGCGGCTGCCCCGCTGGCGCGAGGCCGTCTTCCTCGGCGGCGCGGTCGCCGTCCAGTCCGCCGTCTTCCTGCTGGTCACCCTGTGCGTGGAGCGGCCGCGGCCCGAGGTGCACCACCTCGACGGGGCGCCGCCCACCTCCAGCTTCCCCTCGGGGCACACCGGTGCCTCCACCGCCCTCTACGGCGGACTGGCCGTCCTCGCGCTCTCCCGCCTGCGCGGCCCCTGGCGGTACGTCGCGGCCGCGGTCCTGTTCCTCGTCCCGCCGGCCGTCGCCGTCTCCCGCCTCTACCGCGGCATGCACCACCCCACCGACGTCCTCGGCGGCCTCGTCAACGGCACCTGCGCGCTCCTCGTCATGGGCCGCACCCTCCTCGCCCACCGCTCCCCCTGGGTGCCCGGCTGCCCCGCCCCGGCCGCCCCGGCCGCCCCGGCCGCCGCGTCCACCGCGTCCGCGTCCGCGTCCACCGCGCCCGTGGCCGCCCCGCGCCCCCGCGCCGCGGACCTGCGCGCCGCCGTGGTCCACAACCCCACGGTCACCTCCGACGACCTGCGCGCCCGGCTCCGCGCCGTCCTCGACCGCCACGGCTACACCGACCAGGCGTGGACGGAGACGACCGTCGACGACCCCGGCGGCGGCCCCGCCGCGGCCGCCGCCGCCTCCGGCGCCGACCTCGTCGTCGTCTGCGGCGGCGACGGCACCGTGATGGCCTGCGCCGGCGGCCTGTGCGGCACCGGCACGCCCATGGCCGTCGTGCCCTGCGGCACCGGCAACCTCCTCGCCCGCAACCTCGGCCTGCCCCTCGACCCGGTGGCCGCCCTCGACGACGCCCTCGGCGGCGAGCCCGCCCCGGTCGACCTCGGCGTGGCGAGCGGCGACGGCCTCGATCCCACCTGCTTCACGGTCATGGCGGGCGCCGGCTTCGACGCCGCCATGGTCCGGGACGCCTCCGACCGGCTCAAGGCCCGCCTCGGCTGGGTCGCGTACCTCCTCTCCGCCGCCCGCCACCTGCGCGACCCCCGGATGCGGATCACCCTCCGCCTCGACGGCGGCCCCGTGCTGCACCGCCGCGCCCGGATGGCCGTCGTCGGCAACGTCGGCTTCCTCCAGGGCGGCCTCCCGCTGCTCCCGGACGCCCGCCACGACAGCGGACGCATGGACGTGCTGCTCCTCGACCCCCGCGGACCCGCCGGCTGGATCGCCGCCGCCGGGCACCTGGGAGCCCGCATGCTGCCCGGCCGGGACCGGACCCCCGAGCAGGCCGCCCCCACCCGGCGGGCCGCCCGCGGCGCCCTGGAGTACTTCACCGCCGCCAGGGTCGAACTCGACCTCGGCGGCCCCCAGCCCCGCGAGCTCGACGGCGACGCCGTCGCCGACGGCCGTACCCTCGTGGTCGAGGTCCGGCCCGGGGCGCTGCTGGTCCGGCTGCCCGCCGGCCGCGCCGCCGGCCGGGACCGGGCGGCGGGGAGCGGGACGGCGGACCGCGCCCCCGCGGCCCGTGAGGCCGGTCCGCTGACCGCGGGCACCTGACCGCGGGCACCTGACCGCCGGCACCCGGCCGCAGGTGCCCGGCCGCCGGCGTCCGGCCGGCCTCGGCACCCCGCCCGCCGGCCGCCCTCGGGGCGGCCGGCGGCCGCTGTCCCCGCACCGTCCGCCCCGTCCGCACCGCCGCCCGCCCGCACCCCCGCCGCCACCGTCCGCACCGCCCCGCCGAAGGAGACAGAGGAAGACCGATGGGTACCGCCACGCGCGTCCCGCAGACCCGCGACATGCAGGGGGAGGAGCTCTCCGCCGACGACGCCTGGACCGCCCTGCGGCGCTACGGCGGCTGGAAGCTGCTGCGCGACTCCTTCCTGCGCTTCCGCTACGCCGACGGCTTCAGCCACTCCCGGGCCCTGGCCCTGCAGACCGCGCTCTCGCTCGTCCCGTTCGCGATCGCGGTGATCGGGCTCTCCAGCGTCGTGCACACCGAGGGCATCGGCCGGGTCGTCGAGCTGACCATCCGCCGCATCACCGCGGGACCCAGCCAGCAGGTCGTGGAGGACGCCCTGTCCCGCAGCCGGCGGCAGGCGGGCGACGGCAGCCAGGCCGCCCTCTGGTTCGGCCTGCTCTTCTCGGTCGTCAACGTCGCCACCGCCATGTGCCAGATCGAGCGCGGCGCCAACCGGATCTACGGCGTGGAGCGCGACCGGCCCTTCCACCTGAAGTACACCCGGGGCCTGATCATGGCCGTCGCCACCGGCCTGCCCATGGGCGTGGGCTTCGTCCTGATGGTGGCCGGGGCCGACATCGCTGCCTCCCTCACGCAGGTCTACCACCTGGACCCGGCCACGGTGGACGTCTGGAACGTGCTGCGCTGGCCGGTCGGCGTCCTGCTCGCGCTCATCGCCGGCAGTGTCGTCTTCCGCCGCTCGCCGCGCCGCGTCCAGCCCGGCTACACCTGGCTGGCCTTCGGCGCCGCCGTCCACCTCCTGCTGTGGACGCTGGCGACCTGGGGGCTCGCCCTGTACGTCGGCGCCGAGGGCTCCTTCAAGTCCGTCTACGGGCCCCTCAGCGCGTTCGTCTCGCTGCTGCTCTGGTGCTACCTGACCTCGCTCGCCCTCTTCCTGGGCCTGGCCTTCGCCGCCCAGCTGGAGGCGAGGCGGGCGGGCGTCCGCGAGCCGATCACCGAGGACCCGGGCGCCTGAGCGCGCCGGGCACTGAAACGTTCGAGAGAGGGTAGGGCGGCATCCATGGGTGTACGTGACATGGCGGGATTCCTGGACCCGGGCCGCTACGGCCCCGACCGGCGGCTGGGCATGCGGATGCTGCTCGCGGTCGCCGCCTTCGCGGTGGCGGCCGTGCCGTTCGGCCTGGTGCTGCTGCTGGTCGAGGCCCACTGGCCGCCCGCGCTCCGCCTCGACCGCGACACCGCCGAGGACCTGCATCAGCAGGCGCTGGCCCACCCCGCCCTGGTCTCCGTCCTGCGGGTCCTCACCGACATGGTCTGGGACCCGGTGACCATGCGGCTGCTCACCGTCCTCCTCGTCGTCTGGCTGCTGCTCCGCCGCGCCTGGCGGCTCGCCGCCTGGGCGGCGGTCACCGTCGCCGCGAGCGGCCTGGTCGGCCTGCTCGTCAAGACGGTCGTCGCGCGCACCCGCCCCTCGCTGCCCGACCCGGTCGCCCACGCGCCCGGCTTCTCGTTCCCCTCCGGCCACGCCATGACCGCGGCCACCTGCTGCGCGGTGCTGCTGCTGGTCCTGCTGCCGATGGTGCCCCGCCGGTGGCGCCCGCTGCCGTGGGCCGTGGCGGTCGTCTCGGTGGCCGGTGTCGGCTACACCCGGGTGGCGCTCGGCGTGCACTGGCTGAGCGACGTGGTCGGCGGCTGGCTGCTGGGCCTCGCCGTGGTCGCCGCCACCACCGCCGCCTTCGAGGCCTGGCGTACGGACGTCGGCCGCCGCCGCACCGCGCCCACCGAGGGCATCGCGCCGGAGGTGCGCTCCTCCGACCCCGAGCCGCCCGTCGGCGACTGCCCCGGGCCCCGCGACGCCCGCCGCGTCGCCGGCTGAGCGCCGCCCGCGGCCTGCCGCGTCCGTGCGGCCGGCCGGCCCGGGCGGGTCACCGTGCGGCCGGCCGGGCCGCCCGGGCCGCCGTGTGCAGGAGCCCGCAGCAGAGCGCGCCCACCGCGTACAGGGCCAGGTCGCGGGCGTCGAAGGTGGAGCCGAGGACCAGCCGGACCGCGGTGCTGTGCTGCGACAGCCGCGCGGGCAGCCCGGTGAGCTGGAGGCACTCCACCGCCCAGCTCCACCCCAGCGCGGCGGCCGCGGCCGCCCGCGGAGCCGTCCGAGGGGCGGCCAGCACGGCCAGCGCGTACACCAGCGCCGTGTACAGGGCGGCCCCGCTGTACGCGGCGGCCGCGCCGCCCGCCGCCCGGAGCACGAGCCCGGCGGCGAGCACCGCCGCCGCCGCCGCGGCGGCCGCCGCCCACCGCACCCGGCCGTCCCGCTCCGCCGCTCCCGGCGCGTCCTTCCGTCCGTCCGCAGCCCGTCCACCCGCAGCCCGTCCGTCCGCAGCCCGTCCGTCCGCCGCGCGGCCGCCCGTCATCCGGCCAGACCCCCCATGGGGCCGTCCTCGGCCAGGGACCGCCACGGCCGCGACGGCTCCGCGAAGGCCTCCGGGTCGAGGTGCGCGACCAGGCGCTCCGCCCACATCCCCAGCAGGGCGTCCGGGGCGTAGGCCCGCCAGGGCAGGGGGACGGGTCCGCGCCTCCAGCGGCTGTTCTCGGTCCGGACCCTCCGCACGGCCCAGCAGACGTGGAGCAGGGCCGAGAGGTCCCGGTTGAGGTAGGCGTCCGGCCGGCAATCGTCCCCGCCGACGGGCACCTCCAGCCGGCCCGTGGCGCCGTCCAGCACCACCGGCAGGTCGTGGACCCAGCCCGCGAGCAGCAGGAAGTCCCGCTGGTGCCACCGGGCGTCCGGGTCGCCGGGCCCCACGTCCTCGAAGCACTCCGGCCAGGCCTCGCCGAACGGGACGAGCCGCTCTTCCGGCTCCTGGAGCAGGCCGTCCCCCAGCGGCACGCCCACCTCGGCCAGCAGGCGGCGCGTCGGCCCGTGCACGAGCCGCTCCGGCAGGTCCGCCTCCGCGTAGCGGTACGGTTCGCCGAGCTCGGCGACCAGGTCCGGCGTGATCTCGTACGCCGGTCCGCCCGGACCTCCGGGCCGCGCGCCCCACCGCAGGCTCCGCGCCAGGACGGCGTGCGCCCAGTGCGCGGGCGGGGCGTCCCCCGCGAACACCTCCGGGTCGATCTCCCGCATCCTCCCCAGGGCCGCCGCGGCGACCTCGTCGGCCACGGCCGGTCCGCGCCTGCCGCCGAGGGCCGCCGGGTCGGACGCGGTCCGCCATACCAGCTCCACCTCCCGCGCCAGCGCCACCAGCGTCGAGAGGTCCGACGCGAGCAGGTCCCGTCCCGGCCCTGCCGCGGTCCCGGGTCGCCGGGCGAGGTGGACGCGCCCGGTGGCGCCGTCCAGCACCACCCGGCCCAGGCCGTAGGCGGGCCTGCCCAGCCCGAGCAGCCCCTCCTCCCCGGGCGGGCCCTGCCGGGGCGGAGCACCGGGGGAGGGGGCGGCCCGGCCGGCGCCGAGGTCCGGGGCCAGCTCCAGGTCCGCGGCCCGCAGGGGCAGGCCCACCTCCGCCAGGAAGCGGCGGCTCGGCCCGTGCGCCAGGGCCGCCGGCGGCGCCGTCCGGGCCCGTCCCACCCCGTCGGCGCCGAACCACTCCCCGACCTGACCCGCCGTCAGCCCGCCTGCCCTCAGCCCGTCCGCCGCTCCGCCCATGGCGGACGACCCTACCGGTGCGCCACCCGGCCGGAGGCCCCCCTCCCGGCCTGCGGGGCCGCCCGCCCCCGGGCCGGAGGAGGCTCCGGCACCCCCGCTCCTCAGCCCGGACGACCCTCCGCCCGGCCGCCTCTCCGCCCGGCCGCCCCTCGGCCCGGCGTGCCGACGGCGTCGGCCGCGGGCCGCCCGCCGCCGGCTGCCCCAGCGGGGTCCGGCAGCCCTGCGGGCTGCTGCGGAACTGCGGGCTCCTGCGGACCGGCGGGGTCCCGCGGGCCTGCGGGGGAGGGGACGGCTGCCGCGCCCGTGCCGCGCCCGCGCCGCCGGTCCATCCCGCGCCACTCCGGCCGCAGCCCGGTGAGGGTCGTGGTGAGGAGGTACGCGCCGCCGGCCGCCAGCAGGACCGGCGCCAGGCCGGCGGCGGCCACGGCCGCGCCGCCGAGGAGGCCGCCCAGGGGGATGCCGGCCCAGGCCAGCGAGTCCCCGATGGCGCCGACGCGGCCGAGCAGACGGCGCGGCACCCGTTCGAAGGCGACCGCCCCCAGGACCGGGTTGAGGAACCCCGCGCCGAAGCCGCCCGCGGCGAAGACCGCCAGGACCGCCCCCGTCGGCGCGCCCAGGGCCAGGACCAGGAATTTGGGGGCACCGGCCACCAGGAAGCCCGCGAAGAAGACGGTCCGCCGCCGCATCCGGTGCGCGACCGCCGCGGCCACCAGGCTCCCGCAGACCGCCGCGACGCCCCAGGCGCTCCCGGTGAGCCCGATGGCGGCGGGCCCGCCCCCGGACTCCTTCGCCCACACCGGGACCAGCACCGTCGTGAACCCCGCGTCCAGCAGGTTGGTGACGGCGACCATCACACCGACGGTGAGCAGCAGCCGGTCGCCGCGCAGGAAGCGCAGCCCCTCCCCGAACCGCTGCCAGTAGCCCTGCCCGGCACCGCCCTCCGCGTCCTGCGGGGAGGCGGCGGACCGGCCGGCGCCGCGCGGCAGGCCGAGGCCGACCACCACGGCGCCGAGCGCGAAGCAGGCCGCGTTCACGGCCACGCCGGCGAGCGGGCCGACGAGCGCGACCAGCGCGCCTCCCGCCGCCGGGCCGACCGTGGAGGCCAGCCGCTCGGTCACCCCGGCCAGGCCGGCCGCCCGCTCCAGCGGGACCCGGCTGCGCTCGGCCGCCTCGGGCACCATGACGTGCTTGGCCAGGTCGCCGGGGCCGCGCACCGCGCCGACGGCGGCGACCAGGGCCAGCAGCGTCCCGAAGTGCAGCAGCCCAGGGCGTGCAGCAGGGGGACGAGCGCCGCCGCGACGGCGCTGGCGGCGTCGGCCGTCCAGGAGGCCCGCCGCGGGCCGACGCGGTCCAGCAGCGGTCCGGTGAGCGCCTTGGCCAGCACGTAGGGCGCCATCTCGCAGAAGGCGACCAGGCCGGTCCGGGTGGCGCTGCCGCTGGTGGCGAGGACGAACCAGGGCAGCGCGACGGCGGAGATCCGGGTGCCGGTCAGCGACACCGCCGTCGCCGTGAGGACCGCCGCCAGCGGCCGCAGCTCGCGCCGCCCGGCCGGGTCCTCCGCAGCGGGCGCCTCCGCGGCCGGCGCGCTCACGACCCCTCCTCCGCGTCCGCGCCCGCCCCGTCGGCGGCCGCCCCGTCCGCGGCCGCCCCGTCCGCGTCCGCCCCGTCCGCGTCCAGCTCGGGCAGCAGGTGGGAGACCACCGAGACCCGCTGCGCCCCGGGCGGTGCGGACGCCGCCGCCCCGGGCGTGTCCTGGCGGTAGCGGGCCACCACCGACGCCAGCTCCTCCTGCAGGGCACAGGCCTCCTCGGGCGTCAGCCGCAGGGCCCAGTCGCTCATGTCGAAGGCCTCCTGCCAGGCGCGCGGCGCGGTCGGGAGTTCGTTCAGCGTCCGCTGCAGGCTCAGGGTGTGCGCGGCGGCGACCGACTGGAGGTGCGCCAGGGTGGCCTCGGGCTCCTGTGCGGCCAGGTCGAGGTCGTCGAACCGGGTGACCCGGTGCACGGAGCGCCACCAGCGGTCCCGGGCGTTGCCGCGGCCGGTGTCCTCCTCGACGAAGCCCGCGGCGGCGAGCTGGCGCAGGTGGTAGCTGGTGGCCCCCGAGGTGAGCCCGGTCCGGTCGGCCAGCCGGGTGGCGGTCGAGGGCCCGTACCGGCGCAGCAGGCCCAGGAGCTGCACCCGGACGGGGTGCGCCAGCGCCCGCAGTCCGCGGGCGTCCAGTACGACGTCGGTGGCGGGGTCCGGCCTGCGGCGGTCGTCCATGCGACGACCGTATAACCGCCAAGAGTTCTTTGCAAACGTTTCTTTGCGATCCTGGGAGACCGTTTTCGCGTGAAGAGGCTCACACGCCCGTGGGGGATTACGACGCCCGGTAGGAGACCCCCGCGCCCCGTCCGCGGCCCGGATAAACCTCTGTTTTCGTGCGAATCGGGTGTTTAAGGATCGAAGTGGGTGTTCTCCGGCCATCGGTGCAGTTCGGGAGGGGTGCGGGCC